>DSBS01000028.1 GCA_011045925.1 Candidatus Woesearchaeota archaeon
ATATAGAAGTGCTTATAATAAGATTGATAAAAAATGAACCTGAAAATACCTGCCTGGTGCTCTCTTGGTAAAACTGCTGCTCTTCTCACTGCTTTTTTTCTTCTGGCTTATGCTTTTTTCCAATCCTATGAGTCAGGGTTGATGCACACCGGTTTCATTTTTGCTTTCTCTGCATTATTCTTTTTGGTTGCCGCTTTTCAGGTGATTGTGCTTTTTGGCTATCTTGAAATCTCGAGCATGCTGAAGGAGAAGCTTCTGAAGGTTGGATCCCTTGGAATAATAATAGTTTTTCTTCTGCTTAGCTTTGTGATGATTCTTTCAGATATCTTTTATCACTTGGCTTTTGCCAGTGCAGTCTTTATTATGCTGATGCTTGTGTGCCTTATGCTTCTTGGAATCCTGTCTATTCTGCTTGGTGTCGGCTTGCTAAGGCTAAGAGGCAAGGCTGGCTCTATTTCCACATTGCTGGGAGCGCTTTTTATTGTCTCAGGCATTTTTGTAATCCTTTTGCCGCTGCTTTATGTATCTTTGCTGCTTCTTATCCCGCTCTTTATTATTGAAACAGTGTTCTTCTTCAGGCTTGCAGGGCAGGCAGGCCGAAGCCCTGTTATTAGGGTTGTAGAGGCTAAGCCTGAGCAGAAAAAAAAGGCAAAGCCAGGAAGGCCAAGGAAAAAGCCAGCCAGGGAAGCCAAAAAAGCAAAGGAAAAAAAGGCAAAGCCAGGAAGGCCTAAGAAGAAAAAGTAATTCTTTTATTTTGCTTTAGCTGCTTTATTTTCAAGAGAGCCTATGTATGAAGTTAAAACAGGGCCAACAACAGTTGTGATAATTGCCAGAAGCACAATGGAAGTAACCAAAGCAGAGTCAAGCAGGCCCATTGAAGAGGCAGCATATGTGACTGCAAGCGTAGTTGTAAGCTGGGTTATAGAGATTGAGCCGAATAGCATAGAATCTCTTTTTGAAAGCTTTACAAGCCTTCCGGCAATATAGCCGCTTGCAATCTTCGAGAGCATCAGCCCAAGAATAAGTGAAATCATCATTACATTAGTTATGTCAAACTGCCTTAGCAGCGAAACATCTATTTCCATGCCAACAACAAAAAAGAACACAGGGATGAACAAGCCATAGCCCATAGTATGAAGCTTTGACTTAAGGATTTTTGATTTACCGTGAAACACCACTCCAGAAAGCGACAGCCCGGCAAGAAAAGCCGCGAGAATAGGATGTGCCCCAAGGAAAGAAAAAAAGATAATAACAGCGACGAGAGTAATAATAACAAACCTTAGCTGCCTTTCGTACCCTTCATCGGCAGAAAGCCGTTTTTGCAGCAATTTTTTGAGATTGCCGGTACTATCCTGAAAAGCACAAAGATAGAGGCAACAATAACTATAAAGTAAAGAGGCAAAGGAAGATGCGTAAGCCGCGATGCACTCTCAAAAATAAACCCAAGGGCAACCAGGCTTGTGATATCGGCAACCATAACTGCAGAAAGTATGAGCTGCTCAACATCCCTGCTAATAGACTTGTTCTCTTTTAGCGAAGAAACAATAACAGCAACAGAGGATGAAATAAAAACGATTCCGATAAGCAAGCTAACTGTCCAGGAATAGCCAAAAATTCTCGTAATTGCAAGCCCTACACCAAAGGGAACCAGCCCGTTAAGCAGCGCCATAACAATAATCTTGTATTTTGACTTAGAGAGCTTTGTGATGTTAGTCTCCAGGCCAGGAGTGAACATAAGGAAAGCCATGCCCAGGAAGCCAAAAAAACTGTGATGGTGTCATCCATCTGGACATAGTTCAGCCCGTAAGGACCGGTTATAGCCCCGGCAAGTATAATCAGGGTAATCAGCGGAACCCTGAATTTTTTGAATACCTCAGGAATAAGCAGCCCAATGCCCAATACAAGCAAAAGAACCAAAAGAGTGTTTTCAGCAACCACAGCGAAACCTGATTATTAAATTTTATAAATGTTTCTGCTGGCAGGCTGGAGAAGGAAAGCCTCAGGAGGGAATTGAACCCCCGACCGCCTGATTACAAGTCAGGCGCTCAACCGCTCGGTTTTATCGTCTGGCTCAGGCGCAAAAACTACTCAAAGAGCCATTTCGCTAAAATCGCTCAAAACTATAAAAAAATGGGTAAACGTGTGTATAATAACTTAAGCTTGAAATCACTTAAGAGTGAAAAAGACTTATTTCGCAAAGATGCTTATTATAAGACTTTTTTGGCATTCTTGAAATACAGGGAGGAAATTTCTGATTATGATGCAGCTGTAATGGCAGAAAATCAAAGGTTTAGAAAGCTGATAAGCAATCCTGGCAGTAATGCAGACAACTATACACCCACAGATACAGAGCTGCTGGCTACCTTGCGCTTGATTAAGGCCAGTGCGTTTAATAGGTTCTTTGATTTTTATCTTGCTTTGGCTTGCAGCGGTGCAAGAGTGGCAGAAATAGCTGACCTTTGCAATAATGCTCACAGCTACAAAAAAGTGCAAATGGCTGGCTTTTCTAAGTATCTTAAAACTAATGTGAGAGGCACGAAAAAGAGCTTTGTGATATACCTGCCTGATTTTGTGAATATCCAAAAAGTCAGCCTGACCTATTTACAGCATAAAGTCTTAAAAAACAATCCTGAGCTGCTCAGGCCTAAGTATTTAAGAAAATATTTCTGTTATACTGCCTCAGGCCTGAACATTCCTGCTGATTTGATTGATTATTATCAGGGCAGAGTGCCTGACAGCATTCAAAGCAAGCATTATCTAAGCAAGCAGGAACGTGCAGACTTCTTTTATAAAGACAAGCTGGTGCCTAACTTCCTAAGGTTATACGACGAGATTTAAGCCAAAAAACCCTTATAGAATGGCTGGCATCGCTTAAGAACCCGGGTTCTTTGAGGAAATTCGCCTATTTATGGCCTGGAAAAGATTTCCTCATCAGTTTTAATGAAACTTCGCCGCTGCGGTCTGCTTTGCCTATCAGATACCGCTCAGTAGAATTAAAGCTCTTATGATTTAAAGCCAGCTTGCAGAGCAGCGGGTCGTGTGTTTCCTCATATACCCTGAGGCAAAACAAATGCCTGAAATGGTGCAGCGTAACTTTCTGCACAGGGTAGCCTTGATACCTTTCAAACAACAGGCCTTTACAGATTTTATGCAGCCATCTGCCATAAGTGCGCTGGCAAGGCCTGTTAAATATCTTATCCTTGATGTTTTTGCTTCTTGCGTAATGCCTGACCTCATCATATACCTCTTTTGAGATTGGCTTGACAATCCGCTCGCCGCCTTTGGTCTTGATGCTGAACGTTGTATAATCCTCGCCAGGCGCAAGCTCTGCGCCTCTGGCCTCAAAGTCTATGAGCCGGAGGTTTATGATAGTGCCGCCTCTGCAGCCTGTATGAAATAGAAGCAACAGGAACACGTAAAGCTCATATTTGGCTGTCTTGCAGTATTCCAGGATTTTGTAAGCCTCTGATTCAGTTAAGGGATACCTTAAGGCAGGCTTCGGCTGCCTGGGTGGCTTGCTTGGCAGATATTTTAAGACTCGTTTATCAAAGCGAGCATACCATTTGAGAGCGTAGTATGCTGTCAAGCCTTTGTTTAAGGCCTTGTTAACCGATGCGCCTGTCACGTAAGGCATCAATTTAATGTAAGTTGCATATAAATTGATTGTAGATTCTGCTAAGCCTTGCTTGGATAGCCAGGCCTTAAAGCCTTTTATGTTTGATTCTATCTTGCGTTTTTGTCTCATATTTGCACCCTGTTTTCTATATTAAATAGCATAAATTTGTTTATTTCTCCTCTTGTAACAAAATGTCAATTTTGTTGCAATAATACCAGGACACTATCCCACCTTTATAATTACTTAAGTAGTAACACCCTGCTTTTCAGACAGATACTCGGCTGACTTCTTGCGGCACTTGGAAGCCAGCGCATCAAGATTGATATTGCTGGATATATGCTTGCGCAATAACTTCCAAAGCTCATAATGGAACAGGTCGGCTGCATCATACGATGGGAAATCGAAGGCCAGCTCTTGATGATTCTGATTGTAGCGGTCTCTGAACCTTAAGACAAAGATAGTCTTGTCATCAGACCAGCGATGCTGAAATGCAAACTCTTTAAGGTTCTTGAGAGCGCAGTGCTGAAACTTGTCTCCCTGTATGGAAACGAAGCCAGGCTCGTCTATGTTAAACATCAGCATCACCCCCTAAAACTGCATAACCTTTGCTTAACTCGCCTGCATCGATAACTTGCTTTTTCGAATGCTCAATCTCCTGGGCAAGCTTCTCGCAGTAGGCCTTGGCTGATGCAATATCAAGAAAAGGAATGCAATAAACAGCCTTTATGCAATTGTCTTGCTGCTGCACGACACAGACCTCAGCAAGATTGACCTCTTTCAAGCTGTTAATTTCAAGCCTGAGAATGGTCTCGCTCGGTATTTCTACGCCTTGCGGCATTTTAACAATCTTATTTTGTTTTGGCATCTCTTGACCTCCTCGTCAATAATCGACGAACATAAACAGCCAGCAGGATAACTGCGGCATAAACTACAAGCACCCAGCTGTGTCTAAGTATAACGCTCATCTTGCACCAACACCCCCATACGACAATAAGGACAGGCCTGACCGCCAGGGCAATCTGTGAATATGAATGCACCGCACCAGCTGCAAAAGAGCTTATGCATCTGGCACCACCGCCTTGAGTATGCCTCGCTTGGGCTCAAAGACATCGCCAGCACCTTTTAGCTTGCGCAAAATATCTTGCTCGTCAAAGCAGTATCCCAAACTCTCTAAGTGCATAATAAGGTCAGGGATAGGCTTCTCAGAATCACTAAGAAAGGCAAGAACATCAGATTTTAGGCTTCTTTTGACAGCTTTGTCAGCTTTGTCACCCTTTTCTGACTCTAGGGGGAATTCGAATTCCCCTATAGACGGAAAAAGGGTGTCAACCCTGTCAACCCTGTCAAGTTTGATGCCATACCAAACACGCTCCACTTTCCCATTAATGGTTTCTCTATCGTCGGATATGCCCCGAGAATTAAGGACATTCTTAATATGCTTAGCACTTCCAGCCTTAACTTTATATCTCTTACAATAATCATCATAAGCTGCTGCGAGCTTTTTCTTTGGCAAAACCGCATCATAATCGTCGAAGCTGCAACAATCAAGCAAAAATGCCTGAAATGAATCACTCTGCCGAATCCAGAATTTTTTAATCTCCTCGGTGCTTTTCGTCTGAGAAATATCGCCCTGCGTGAATAACCTGTCAAGGCCATCAAGAGCCGCATTTAATAAGCCGCTGAGTTCCTCAGACGTAGTCAACTTGCTGATAATTTCCTTATCTGCGATTTTAACATTTTGCCTGTCTGCTTCTGGCAATGAAGCATATTCCTCCTTCGGCAAAAAAGTGAATGGAAATTCCAAAATGCACCACCTTGACCAAAAGGCCAGGCTGGTATCGTAGCTATATGGCAACTGATTACAGGCAAAAAGAAGTTTTGCGTGATTCACGAAGCTGACCCTGTTTAAAAATTTCCTGTTTGCCGAAACCTGGTCTCGCCCTGTTAAACTTTTGAAAATCCCTGTATTTTTCAAAGCAATAGGAGACAAATCAGAGCAGATATTCGCAAGTTTTCGGTGCAATTCGCCAAGGGAAAACTGGTCGTTTTCAAAATCAGTTAATGAGAGGCTCGAGCAGTTTTCTGGAGACAAAAAATGTTTAATAACCTCAAGAGTTTTACTTTTTCCATTCCTGCCTGCGCCTACGAACATAAAGCCCTTTTCGAGAAAATAATCTCGATACAAACAAGAACCTACGATTTCATAAAAAACTTTTTTATCCTCAGGAAATTTTAAGACTGCGCTTAGATGTTTATCGATATTTGGGCATTTCGCTTCTGGAATATACTCAGCGTTTATTTTAGAGAAAAACTTTTTTTCAGGCGTGAATGGGCTCAATTTTCTCGTTTTTAAATTAAGAATACCATTTTTCACAGCAAGCTCGTCAGGATTCTCGTCTAAAAAAAAGTCAGCAGGCTCGACAAAAGAGTCAGCTTCGATTTTCCTGCAGCAGGCAGTGGCAAACCTGTTTGTGTAAACTTCACCGAGGAGCTGCCTGCAAAATTCCTTGACAAAACTCTCGCCTTCAGGCCTTACGATGCCATCGCTATAATACCAAAGCTCACCAGCTTCGTCGTCTCGTGTGCTGTAAAACTTTGTGAGTGACTCGAGAACCTGAACAACCTTCTCTGTGGCAACATCCCTCATATATTTCATTCCCAATAACTGAATAACTACCTCAGACAAATCTTTAAATATTTCAAAGCCACAGACACGTTTCTGTGCGTCTGAGAGTCTATTCCAAAGGCCAGAAACCCTTTCATCAGCAAAAAAAACAGAACTCAATTTCTGAAATGTGCGCTCATCAAAAGAAGCTTTATCCCAAAACGTACGAATAGAATGCGTTAATTTTTTGAAAAGACCAAATTTATCCAGCAGCCCCTGTTTGTATTCGTCGATAATGCCATCTGCATCATTCCCAATAATTGCCGAAAGGTTTATATTCTCGAAAAAATTATCCTCATTTGTCGGTATGGTTGCCGACTTTGCCTCCTGGCTGCCGGCGAGGGCGGCCTTTGGTTTTTTTTTATTCTTTGGCTCTGTCATTGGTATCAGCGCTCCTCTGCTTCTTACGAATAAAAATATAAAATCCGTCTCTTTTCACGTCGATATAATCGAGAGCTTCCAGAACCTCAACAGCTTGTTTGAGCTGCGCACCTGTTAGACCGCATTCTTTTAGCCTGGATACGAAAGTGTATTCCGCAGGCAGATTTTTTGCTGCTTTAAGCAACGTTTGTGTTAGCATTTTTTTTACCTCCTTTATGATGCATTGAAAAGGTTAGAGCATCACAGATATTTAAATCTTTCGTTTTTAGTGTCTTTAAGGAAATAAGGCATCAAAAACAAGAAAGAAGCTTTTTAACGCTTTAAGGCATCAAAAACAATACTTTTTTAAACTTAATAGCGTGATTCAAGAATATGGCGAAACCTATCAGGATATTAGATACTTCTCATTACGCTGAATTAATTTATTATTTGTCTGTGAAGCCTGAGACAGGCTATACCCTGGCAACTGAAGTGCTTAACAAAGCGCACCGCACGATATATAAGCAGCTTCAAAATCTAAAAAAAGAAGGCTATATTATTAAAGACCTGGAGCTTTCAAACAAGAAAGACATTATTTATAAGACAAACCTGTCAAAGCTCCAGGTAGAATTTTCAAAATACTGCGTTAATCAATTACAGGAAAGATTTAAGGCCTATTCCTCTGCGTATTCTAAAGACAAGAAAAAACTCAAACAATCAGCTGCTATTTTTGAGCAAACCAAAGCCATTGCTGAGACTTTCTCAGATAATGAAATAATAAAAGAGACCTTGCAGGAATATTTTAAGGCCTTGTGTGAAGCCAAGATAAATAAGCCTGTGAGATGGGTTTTCGAGCGTATGTTTAAATTAATGATGCATTTCTCTTATTTACTGCCTCTTGAGCAAAAATCCTTTAATGAATCTCAGAATATTTCAATACAAACAAAGAATATACTGCGCTTCATTCAAGGTTATGATGGCCTTAAGATATTGCTTCACTTAAAAAATCCGCTTTACGAAGCCTTGAAAGCCTTTGAAATAAGCTGTTTGTCATCAAAAAAATAAAATGGTTCGGCCTGTTAAGCCTCTCGTCGAGAGAAAAATTCGGATAAATATTTCTTTGGATAAACGTGTGTATAATAACCTAAGGCCTAAGGTCAAGAATGTGAGCGGTTTGATTGAAAACCTCGTCAAGATGTGGCTGGGATTTAATCAAAATTCAGAAAGCCTCAGGAGGGAATTGAACCCCCGACCGCCTGATTACAAGTCAGGCGCTCAACCGCTGAGCTACTGAGGCGCATTTCAGGGAATTCCTGGCTTGATATTTAAAGTTTTCTTATAGCCTTCAGCGTGGTTAAAAATAAAAAGGCTTATAAGCAGATTAAGTATTCCACTAAATTACAAAGCAGCTCAGTTTATTGAAGAACAGTGGATTTTCCTTTTGAGGGGGCGAAGATTACAGAAACCCTGTTTCTTGTGGCTGAAGTTGCCTTTGTAGTTTTTGCTTGCATTTTTTGCACTAATGCGTATTTAGTCGTTATAATATATTGTAGGAATAATATAAAAGGTGGAACTTTGAAACAAAACAAAAAACTATACAGCTTATTTTTAGTCGGTGCTTTACTGCTCTCAGTTCTTGGCTCTTTTGCTTTTGCAGAAGAAGCAGAGCCAGAAGAGATTGAGATACTTATCGAGCTGCCGTCAGCAGTTTGTGGTGATGGTGTTATTGAGGGAGATGAGCAGTGCGACGATGGCAACACCCTTGATGGGGACGGATGCTCTTCAACATGCGAGGTTGAATCCGGGTGGCTGTGTTCTCCATCGTTCTTGCCTTCAATCATCCTTGATGAGCCTGCCGGGCCTTCAGAATGCTCTCCTGTTTGTGGCGATGGGTTTATTATTGGAGATGAAGAATGTGATGATGGCAACACCCTTTATGGGGATGGATGCTCCTCAACCTGTGAGGTTGAAGCAGGATGGGAGTGTGAAGATGAGCCTTCTGTTTGTGAATTAATTCAAGGAACAGTTTATGTTGACTTGATTAATCCAACTGAAAGATTCTTCCTGGATATGGAAGACACATTCAATTTTGAGGTTAATGTAAGATGTGAAGGCGGCTATTGCGGCGATGTTTCATTAGCCCTTGACCCTGTAGATGGGCTTAGAATTCTTACTTATTTTGATGGCGAGGAAAGCCAGTATTCTGGCTCTATTTCACAGTATCTTGTTAGCAAGGGCCATCATGTCCTTAGGTTTGATGATTCCAGCTGTTGGGAAGGGTCGCATCCTGACTCTGAATGCATTGGGCTTTTTGGTGCCGACCTGAACCTTGCAGATTATATGGATTATGATGTGCTGATTCGTATCCATACCTGCGGCTCGGGCGCTGTTTTAGGGTTGCAGGAATGGTACGCTGCAGGCAAGGGCACTGTTGAGATGCTTGGCGGCTCTATGTATAATGATGCTGGAGATAGCTATATCAGAGAGCTTCTGGGTGTGAATAATGACGGCGGTTATTACTGTGGCTGGAGCCCTAGCAGCTTGTACTGGGCTGACACAAGCCATCCAATAGCCAATGAGCCAAACTTTGGCTGGGACATTACAGGCATTCGACAAGGCCAATATCAGTACTGTGTTGATGTAATCAATGGGGAAGACCTTATTCTTTCTCCCTCCGGGACAGTTGCACAGACTGTTGAAAATATTGAAGGCGCAGGAAGGATTGTTGTCATGGGAACAAACTACCATGATTCAGATAGGACTGACCCTGAGACAAGGCAGATGACTGAGAATATGGCAATGTGGGCAGCAAAAGGCTCAAGCAAAGGCATAATTCCAACATGTGATGAATGGGAAGACTTGGCGGATGATGAAAAAACCCCTTTCTGCACAAACGATATAAATCCAATAGAGCCTGATGATTATGTTTGTGTTTCAGGCTTAGGCCCAGAAGATGAATGCCTTAATTCCTGTCTTGCTGGAATGCAGGATGGTGATGAGTGTGCTGTTTCTTGGGAAGTTGTTCCTAAAGGTAAGAAAAATTCTGAATGGACATTCTTTGTATTTTATGACTGGGAGAGCAATCCTGGTGAAGAAGAGCTAGAATCAGATTCAGTCAGGGTAAGGATAGTTTCAATGTGCGGAGGAGAAACTGGAAAGGAATGTGAATGCGGGGATTCTCTTGTAGGAGATATAACTCTTGAAGATGACCTGTTCTGCGATGGCGATGGCCTGTTTGTAATAAGCGATGATGTGAATCTTGATTGTGAT
>DSBS01000023.1 GCA_011045925.1 Candidatus Woesearchaeota archaeon
ATGCATTCTCTTACAACTATACTTACTACGGGAGAACAGAGTACGACATTCTAAACATAGACCACTCGCTCAACCTTGCGCAGAGAAACAAAAACCCTGTAGTAAGGTTCCCTTTTTTGCTTTCGAAAGGAACATATATTTACTTTAAGAAGTCAAACCTTGAGAAGCTAATAATAAGCCTAGATAATAATAATCTTAAAATAGCTGAAAGAAATGATTAAAGGAAAAATTTATATCGGGAAAAAGGCAAGCGCAGTCACAGAATCCAGCATTAGGTTTATTGGCCATCTCTTCTTTATTTTTATAGTCTTTTTTTCAGTCTCTTTGGTTTTCAGCAAGACTTTTACTGTGACCGTTGACTCAGTAGATGCAGAAGCTTTGCTTTATTCCCAGGTTATAGAGCGATGCTTCAGCGAGCAGAAAGGAAACAGGGTTTATTACGGCATAATAAGCCCGGCAAAGTTTAACGAAGATAACTTAGAAGAATGCTTTTTCCTGGGAGACCATAAACTAAACAGGAACATAGTGACTTTCCGGGCAGAAATATCCTGTGAGCACTGCAATCCTGAGCTAATCCCGGCCCCGGTTTACTTTAACAAGACATCCTTTGATTACAGGGAAAAAGTGCATAGAAGCTACAGGGAAGCCTTTGATTCGCCGGTAGCTTATGCAAAGGTTGCAAAGAATGCAGTCCTAATGGAAGAAGATGCAATGCTTTACATTGAGTTTTACTTCCCCAAGCCAGAAAGATGAAAAGCAAAAAAGCAGGGATGATACCCTTTTTTAATGTGGATACATTCTCGATACTCCTGTATTTTGTAGTGCTGTTTGTTTTTTTTGTTATATTTTCCTGGATTTCCCCAAGTGGGTGTGCCTCAAGAACACAATCAATTGAGATCCCATCTGACACTTCGCCCTTCTTCACATCAGAGCTCATTACATCCCTGGAGAAAGGCTCAGGCTATTTCATAGAAACACCTGAAGAAGATGAGCAATACCGAGAGCTTAAGCTATGGGAGCTTCTCTACTATATCTCAGGCGATGAAGAAGATGAAAATAAAGCTCCACTCTTTAAAGAAGCAGAGCCAGAAGTGGATGATTTGTCTTCTTTGGAGCCAGAGCCAGAAGAAATTTCTGCTGAGCCTAGCGCTCCTTCCCCTGTTATTCCTGGTTCAACAAGAGGCACTGTAACTCCTCCTTCTACTGTCAGGTCAAGGACTGTTGCAGATTATATTGAACTTATAAAAACTTACCCTGATGAAAAGGAAACTGAATTTGAGGAAAGAAGTAGCGAGGACACCTTGCCTAATCAGCCCATCTCAGAAGTTGTTGCGCTTAGTGAAGCCCTGTTCAGCTCACATTTTATAGCTAGCAGGGATATCTACTTCGATAGCTATCGAGTCGTGTTTGGCGATATTAAAAAGGATTCAGATAGAACTCTTGTTGACATAAATGATTTTTGCATTAGAGAAGCCTTTTCAATTTCAGGGGAAGGAATAAAAAATGACCTTAAAAAAATCCTTCTAACCGAAGTTCCTTTTAATATTAAAAATCGTCTTCCTGAAGAAGAGCCAGGCATTCCTGTATATGCTGCAATACCCTCTTTGAGAGAAGGCTCTGTCCGCATCCCTGCTCTGGCCCTGGTTTGTGCACCTCTCTCGTTAAGGTATGAGCTGGGCTAAAAAATAAAAATGAAACTTCCAGGAAAGTCAAAAAAAGCAGTATTCAATGTTTATACATTAGCTTTTGCTATCTTAGCTTTTACATTAGCACTTATGATGTATCTTACAGCCTTAAACTTTGTGGACAGTTTCCTTTCAGGCTCAAAAAGGCTCGAGTTATCAAGTCAATTTTCATCTTCAGAGAGCCTTAAGTATTACCTTGACAAAGCAGTAGCGATAGAATCAAGGTCAGCCTCCTTTGAGCTTAATAGCCAGGGAGGCACAGACTCAGAGTGCCACACTTACCAGGGCTTTAACCTCTGGAATTCACTTGACGAAGAAAAAACCTGTTTTTCGCCTGAAAAGATGAGAACGCTTTTTTCAAGCAAGCTCAGTGAAAGCCTCAAGAAGCATTACATAAGCTATCCCTACGAATTTATTCCAGCCCTAAACTACAGTGTGTCTTTTGATGCAGAGTTGCTCTCAGCTTACCCAACTGAATCCATTTTTTTGAAGGACTATTACCTCGGAATATACCTCTTCACAGGCGAAGAAGTTTTAATTCAAGTCCCTTTTGAGTACTCTGGCAAGCAAGAGGAAGATGCGCTGAAAGTGCCGGAGAAGCTTTTCTTCTATTACCTGATACTAAACAATGAAGCAAAAAAAAGAGGGGTTTTATTTGTGATTGACGGCTATGATGTTACAACTAAGTGCCTCCACTTAAAGCAGAAAGGCGTTTATGCTGAAAACCTTGGAAATAGCGAGGCTTATAGTGAGTTGAGTGGAGCATTTAGTGGCGCTTCAGAAAGATTGCTTATAAACAATATTGAAATAAAAGAAAACGGGCAGCCCTACATCCCCTTTTGCCTGAGACCATGAAACAAAAAACCTTTGCCTGGACTTTTGCATTCTTTGCCCTGCTGGCAGTAGTTTTAGCAGCAGGCACCTTTGATATGTCCAAGTACTTTGACTCAACATACAGCATAGAAGTAACCCCAAAAGTGCATGAGGAGCTTGAGGTAGAGTATGAAGATATATACAGGCAGCTTAATCAGGAAGCCCAAACCATTATAAAAAGTTGCAGTTTTGTTGAAGACAAGGAAAATTGCCTTAAAAAATCGCTTAATTCTATTACTGCCTTTGAAGCCTCAATCTTAGACCTTGAATACAGCCCAGATTACGAGAAGGTTTTCCACAGCTTCGTTGGCCAGTTCCTTGAAATCCAGGAAACCACAGGCAGAAACTGCGAGAAAAACATAACTTTCGATTCTTATTCAGATCAGAACTATCACATAGTCCTTGAGCCAGGTAATACTAACATCTCGCTGAAGAATTCTGCCGGGGGATTGATTCTTTTGGCGCCCAATATCCCTAAAACCTACCTGACAGAAATCAATCCCTGTGCTGAAAGCAGGGTTAAAATAAATCTTTTCGGCGATTCTGTTGATTTTTTTCTAGGAAAAATTTCCTCAACTTACGAAAGCCCAAAGGGCAACCTAGAGCTTTTAGTGAATAATGGCAATATTCTTCTTGGCGGAAATAACCTAAGGGAATCAGGCTTCATAGTTGGCTCTGATGGCAAGGTCTGCTTTATAGAGGACATTCCTGAGAGAACATCCCTTTTTTATTACAATCTTTACCTGTACAGCACAATTAAAGAGTTTGTAAAGCAGGCCGCCGGCCCAGAGGCAAACCTGTTGGTTGTCGGTGCTGAGACATTAGTAAAACTTTTTTCATTAGTTCCAGATGATGAAGAAGCAATGAAAGAACACCTTGGCAACTTCGGCTCACTGGAATTTGGCTTTTGCACATCCCTGAGCCAGCAAAATCTTGTGAACCTTGAATCAGTTTTTGAGCAGTGCAAGGAAGGCTACTCCTTCAATATACCCGGCGATTTAGACATTATAGATACGGCGTCAGGGCTGTTTTCTAAAGAAATTTTAGGTTTATTAGATGAAGATTTGTTAACCTACCTTGATTTTACCGAAAAACTTAAACAGCTAAGAAAGCCACAATGCCCCACAGAAAAGCGCTTTTTTGCGCTCAGCGCTAAGTATAATGACGGGAAGATGCTCGACTATTCAGATTTCCACTATAAAGACATAGTCATAAACTTCTCAATATACATAGAATAAGCTAAAGCCTAATCTCAAAGCCTTTCTCACTAACCTTATCAACATTCTCAATATCAACCCTGTTAACGAGAGCATAGCTCGGTCCCTTGTAGCAGTGCTCAAGCATCTTTTCAACTTTGTCATCATCACCAGAGAACACAGCTTCAACCGTGCCGTCCTTAAGGTTTCTCACATATCCCCTGAGCCCAAGATTCTTGGCCTTTGTGTAAATGTGCCACCTAAACCCAACACCCTGGACACTTCCAATAATCCTTGCCTTAATGCTTTTCCTGCCCATCTTCAGCCAAAAATTATCTTTTTTGTGATTGCCTTGCTTTTCTCAACTGCAGGCTGGTCAAAAGGGTTCATCTTCCTAAGCCTTGCACTGTAATATGAGAAAAGGTAAGCCAGCATAAGCAGCTCGCCCACATTTTCCTCACTAATCCCTGTTTCTATGCAGGCACAGGGAATCTTGCACTCCTTTGCAGCGCTCTTGGTCCCCAAGTATTCTGCCAGCACAAGCTCATTAAAGTCCCTGCCTTTAAGTAAGCCAAGCGGCTTGCCCTCGTACCTTGCCTTAATATCGTGCTTAAGCGAAACACTCTCAGAGTCTTTTGCATAGACCAGCAGCGCAGCAGTGTTTTTCCTGCCCCCGAATAGCCTTTGGCTTGTGTGGTGCTGGGTTTCAGGTCCGATCCCGCCATAAATAGTAAGCCCCTTGCGATTCTTGCCAATAGTTTCATGCACCATCTGGGAAATCATCCAGTAGAAGCCAGAAAGCTTTCTTGAGTAGATAGACAAAAAAACATCATAAAGCCCTTTTCTCTCGCATTCATAAAAAAAAACAGCAAGCCTCCACGCATCTTCAAAGCGGGCTCTTCTGCCTCCTTCAGCAACCCTCTCAATATCCACCCCAAGAAGAAACAGAGGCACAAAGCTCATCTCCGTAAACCCAGAGAACCTCCCTGAAACATCAGGAGCCTTTATTACCCTGGCGCCAAGCTCTTTACCCAGCCTGGCAAGCGTGCCTTTCATATTCTTGGTTATAACAATGCTTTCAAAGCCCTTAAATAAGCAGAAAGGGATTACAACGCTGCTTGTCTCACCAGACTTGGATGCGGCAACAACAAGTGTGCTCTTCTTGCTCAAGGACAGCGCCTTTTTTAACACACCAGGCTCTTCTGTATCAATCACAAAAAGCCTCTTACCCTTGAGGAAAGGCATAGAAAGCGTCACCAGCGGGTTAACAGAGCCACCATTCCCAATCAGCACAATATTCCGGAATGCCTTATACCTTTCAAGCCCAAGCCTCCTTACCCTGGAGCAGATGCCCTTTGAGGACTCATAAAAACCCAGCTTATCCTTCCCAGGCTGGCTCCTTTTAGCGTTTAGCCCGAGAGTCTCAACAACCATATTTTCCCTTTGTTTTGCTTAGTATAAAAAGATTTTGATTAATTTTCAGGAAAAACAGCATAATCCTGAAAGGCTTTCATGTTTAATCCAGAATGTTTTTTATTTAATACCTTCAATAAATGTTAAAGAATGAACAATGATTTCCCTGATGAAAAAAGCCTGAAAAAGCTTGTTGACTGCTTTGTAGAAACATCTTATGAAGCCTATATTACAGGAAAGATGTGCCTTTTTTTACAGAAAAGCTTTGCTAAGGCAAACCCCAGCCTGCTTTCAGAAGAGACAGTAGATAAGTATATAGATCTTTCTCAGGGGGTCCCTCTCAAAGAAGCCCAGCCTATCCTGCCTTCCATCGAGATAATCCTGCCAGAGGTGCCAGGCACATTTGGCTTTATGCAGGCACCTTCTGGGGAAAAGCCAAAAAAAGAGATTATCAGTTCCAGGATAACCTGGAGCTATATTACGAAAGCAACAGCATACTCAAAGCTTTCAAGCCAGTTTCACAATTCTTCATCTCACAGCTTTCCTGAGAGAAAGATCCGGAGCATGTCCAGCTCAATAGGCTTGCTATCCCTCTACAAGTCAACCCTGGACTCGCTTTTTGAAGGAATGCGTGATGATGTAATCCTAATCAGGCAGGTTTTTAATCCCTTTTATGAGCCATCCAGGCTAGAAAGCAGTTTCCTTGTCGGGGCAGAAAAGCTTAGCCTGGACAGAAGCGATATAGAAAGCCGACTATCGAAAAAAAGCAGTATGCTTGACAAGCTTATAGATATTATGTATGCAGCCAATACCCCTTATGTTGGAAACGACAAGAGCATAAGAAGCCTTTATAATCAGGTTTTTACCCCAACCTGAGTCTTTTTTTAATTATCTCCTCACACATAACAAGAAAACAATAAATATTAATATGAGGTTATTCACTCCAGCCTAGAGATGGACTCAGGCCTTGCTAGACTAGTAAATTCATTTTCTCCTTACTTTTCAGAAATGCCAGACCCGTCTGGGCTTGTATCTGCCTCAGGAGGCTTGCTGTCTAAAGAAGAGCAGGGTACAATTGAATTCTTCAAATCATACTGCAGGCTGCTTTCTTTGTCAGAGGCATATTACCAGAAGCATGGTGTTAAGTCTTTTTCTATTGAGAGGGATTTTAAATTATTCACAGAAAAAACCCTGCTCAGTGTACCAGCCATAATGCTTAAACCTGACAAGCTTCTTGAGATGGGCATTGTAGGTATTGACTTCCAGCCACAGGGAAGGCTTGCTCTAACTAATTACTCTGCTGGATTTAGTGAAAGCTCTTCACCGGCCTCGCCGGACTTTATAAATCAGGTGTCCCAGGTTTTAGGTGAGTTTAACAGCAGTGGAAAGCATTTTACAGCCCATATAGGAGAGCCAAAAAGCACGCAGGACATAATAAGCTCTGTGAATAAGATTCTTGAAAATCAAAGAAATCTTGCTGACCTGGTTAGCAGCAGCATAAAAGAAGGTGTACTGAGAGTTGTTGACGAGAGCCCAAGAGAGCCGGGATTGTACATAACTCTTGATTTATACAGCTTATATTATCCTTTCTTAATGAATTCTCCCTTTAGCATAAGAGAGCTTTTAAAAAAAGGGGCAGAAAAAATCCGCAAGCTTCAGACCGCTATTAGTTTTAGCAAAGACGACGAAGAAAACACAAAGATGGTTCTTGATTCTCACTTTAATCTAGAATTTATGTGTAAGCGATGGGAAACCTTGCTTGAAGGCTCTTCATTAGTTGAGAGCCTAAAGCAAGGCCGGCTCTTGAATAACGATTACTTTTCAAGCAAGTGCATTGAGTTTTTCTCCAGGCTGGTTTATTACAAAAGCCTCTTGAGTAGTCACTTCCAAGTAGAAAAAGTTATAAAGCAATAAACTTACCACCTTTTACTGGAATGATATGTTCCGAGGTGAAAAAATGGATGAAAATCAAAATATTGAGGACAAAGCTGCTGAAATAGCTATCCCTGAAAATACTGGCGATAGGGATTTATCTCCTTATAAAGTAGCTGCTGACATAATTAATTTATATGCCAGAACACTATCTATTTCTGAGATTTCGCATGAAAGAGATGATGATTCAGGGTTACTGAAAATCACATCAATTATTGGAGTCCCAAAAATTGAATACCTCCCCGATGAAGCTTTAGGAAGAGTCATTGACTTTGTAGTTAAAACGGATACAGAAGGGCTCGTGGAGAAATTGAATCTGCCAAAAGGGATTGAAAATTTTAGAGCACTTGGCTTTGATAGAGATGCTCTTAATTATAGGAAAGAATTAACCCAGGCAATCGATTATTTTGATAAAGCAGTGGATAAGTATCTTGTAAAAGCAGGAAAAGCTAAAACTGGCAGGGCTTTTGCAAGCGCGCTTATCGGAGAGAAAGGCTTGCTTCCGGTTTATTCCGGATTGCTTGAGAAAGTAGATGAAGGAGTAAAAAAAGGATACCTTGAAGATAATGCCGGAAAGGAAAATTATGGGTTTGAAGCTTCAGCAGTAATGGACCCAACAGGAATTATAGATTCATTCCTAAAAGTAGAGATTTTTCCAGGCTCAGGCAAAACCTTAGTTGATTGTATTGGAGATTCTTGCAAAGCTGTGACAGCAATAAATGAATACTTGATCGCAGATGAGGATAAGAGTAATGCAAATAAAATCAAAAGATTGTATAGAGATGCAAAAAAATTGAGATTTCAAGCAGAAATAATCTCAAGTAGAGATAACTATGCCGCACTTGGCGAAAAAAGAGGGCTTTCTGAAATCCCCAGAGAGGACTTAGAAGGCTTTGTAAATGATGCTTATTATAACCCAAGAAAAAGTTAGGTATTAACCAATAAGCCAACATCTTTTTTTTAATATTTTTTTAGGGTGAAAATAATGCAAGGAATAAACCCAAATTCAGGCAAAGAAAGCCAAGTAAATGAGCCTGAATTCAAGCCTTTTGATTTTTCAGGCTTAAACACTGGCTCAAGCCTTGAAGAAAAGGTAAGCAAGGAGCCTAAGAAACGTTCTTTGTCCCATCGCATTTCATCTCCCAACGACTTTTTAGAATATGTGCTTGGCTTATTCGAAAGTTATGATTCGCTCTTTTCTGAATTTCGTGAAAATTTTTATTCATTGAAAGGCAAATTCACAGAATATATTGGTTTTGATGTCCCCCCTTCTGTTATGGAAAGAGTTTCACTTAATGAAGAAACCTGTCTAGCAGATGTATTAACTCTTGAGTTTCAGGATTACAAAGTGAAAAACATAAAAGAGTCAAAGGGAGGCTCTTCAATCTCAAATGCATTTTTCTCAGGAGTTTTTAAATTACACGGAATTGGGTCAGATCCAAATAAGTTCGTGCAGAATATGGATGATAAAGGCAGGATTGACCTTATGGCGGTTTTTTATGAGAGAGACTCGTTCAGGAACGACCTTGCCAGGTTCTGCTTCACTCTTGATGACCTGAATAAAAAGCTGCATTGCCTGGAAAGGCAAGGCCTTTTTGAAGTAGAGAATTATTTTAGCCTTAAGGCTCAGTTAGATGTCGGATGGTTTGTTTCTGCCCTGGAGAAGTATAATGCTAGCCTGCACGAATCAGTATCTTACTTGAGGAAAGCTGTTCAGGAGAATTCTTCCGGCCGGATTCCAGGCGAGTATAAAGCCGATTTCAACAACTTTCTTAATAGATACGATGCTTTCTCAGATGGATTAAGGCAGGCAAAGGAGTATTTAGCTTCTGAGGCTGGCTCAAGCCAGCAACTTGAGCTCTTGAGCGGAAAAGATGTTTTGGAAGGAGTAGGAGGCTCCTGGGGGAAAACCATAGTCCTGCTTTCCGAAATGTCTGATTTAGTTAAGGAAAAAACCAGTTATAGAAAGGATTGAGGTTAAGGGTTTTTTATATTCGGGCTTGGTTTTGTATTTGTTTAATAGAATTATCAAAATCCTTATGTTTTTTCTTTAATTTTCCTTCAAGTTCTATTATTTCATTTATAAAATTTGTAATATCCTTATTAACGCTTCCTGTTAAGTCAAACAAGAGGTTTAATTGATTCATAATCTCTTGACACAATCCCTCTTCTTTTTCTATAAGTTTAGACTGTGCCTCTAATATAGCTTCAATATCGTTAGCTCTATGAAGAATCTCATTTATTGAAGCATCATTTGGCTTTTTGCCATTCCTTAGTTCATCAAATACCCCAGAAATTTTATCGCAGAGATCACTTATTAATTGAAAGTCGTCACTTTCTGCCATTGCAATAAGTTCTTTATTTAATCTATCATATTCGGATTGTTTAGCTC
>DSBS01000062.1 GCA_011045925.1 Candidatus Woesearchaeota archaeon
CCTGTAAAAAGAGAACTTTTATAAAGACACTGCCAGTAAAATAAGGCATGGACAGCTTTGGATTTGGGCAGAAAGGCCCGGCTCAAAAAGACTCAAAGCCAAAAAAAGGAGAATCCCTTTTGGCCGGAAACCTTGAAAACATAAACAGAAGGCTAAAGCTAAATGAAGAAAAGACAAACCTTCTTTCAAGAAAGTTTGAGCTCATGGAGCAAAACTTTGTGAATTTCCAGAGAAAAAATGACGCTCTCACAAAATCCACAAACGAAGAATTAACAGAATTCAGGAAGGAGCTAGAAGAAATCAAGGAAGTGCTCATAAAAATAAAAGATGACATGAAAAAGGTTGCAAAAAAGCAGGAAACTGACGCGCTTAAAAAATACCTCCAGCTCTGGAACCCTGTGCAGTTTGCTACAAGGGAAGATGTTCTGATGATGATTGAAAGAAGAATAAATGAAAAGAAATAAATATTAAAGCAAGAATAAAGATAAAAAAGAGAGAAAGAAAATGCCGGAAAACTACGAGCTGCAGAGCTTAATGAGCACAATTGCATTTAAAAGAAGCCAGGGCTCATCAGACTACCAGATTGTACAAGAGCTGATTGCGCAGGGACACAAAACCTCAGTAATATACGACGCGATCAACCAGCTGGATCTTAAGCAGGCTATAGCTTCTCCGGTTTCACCCAAACAGGACAACCAGGAGCCTTCTCCTCAACAGCCCTCTTTTCCTGCTTCTTCAACTAACGAGCCTGCCAGGGAACCTGTAAACAGGCCTCCTGTGCGCCCCGCCCAGGTTAACCAGGAGGTGCCCTTTGAAAGCAGAGAGCAGGAGGTTGATGCCCAAAGCCCTTACCAGAACGAGCAGCAGGAGCAAGAAGCTCCGGAAGAGGCGATGCCCCAGGGCGAGCTGGGCGAGCAGATGATGGAAAGGATTCAGGAGATAAGCGAAGCCATCATTGAAGAAAAATGGGATGAGCTAATCAGAAACGTGCAGAAGATAGTAAAATGGAAAGACAGGGTAGAGGTAAGGATTGGCGAGATTGAGAATAAGATGGCTGCTGTTGAGGATGAGGTTTCCAAGATATACAAAAGCCTCTTCTCAAAAATGGAAGAGTATGACTCCCACATTCAGGAATTCGGAACAGACATAAAAGCCATGCAGCAGGTTTTCAAAGAGCTTCTCCCGCAGTTTGTTTCAGGAGTGCACCAGATGAATGATGTCCTTTCAGGAATAAAAGGCACGCAGAAAAAAGAGCCGAGAAGCTCATGTGTTAGAGATGAACTTCATAGCAAAGAAAGCGACGAGAAAAATCAGGACTAAGCCAAGCACCTTCTCATTAAAGAAGCTTTTCATAAGGTTTTCCCTAAACTGGTCTTCTTCTGTTAATTCAGACTGATTTCCAGCAGAAGGGCCTTGCTGGAGCAAAGCCGGGCCATAAATGTTTGAAAGAATAGAAACAAGAATAATTATTATCACTATAAACACAAACCAGCTGGCACTTTTTTCCGTCCCAAAAATGTTTGTGATAAATTCCTTGTCTCCAAACCCAAACAGCTGGGACAAAAGAAGCAGAAACACTATAACAACCATCACAAGCACAACCGTGGGAATAAATTCCTGAAGGAAAGCAGAATTGATTGAGGTTGTTGAAATGAAGAATGCAAAAACAAGCGAGATTATTGCATGCACACCCTTATTTTCGCCGAGAAATTTCTTAGAGCTCAGAAGGGCATAAGAAATCGCATAGACAAAAATAAAAACGAAAATAGGCATAATGAAATTCATTAAGTTTGATGTGAAGATTGACGCCATTCCTATTCACCACAGCCTAAAGGCAAAACACTAAGAGCGCATTTTTCCATTATGTTTTCTTTTCCCCAAAAAAGTCAAAGAAGCTTTTTAGTCCCTTTGAAAACGAGTTAGCCGGCTTATTATTCGGTGTCGGCTCCCTGACTACCAGCCAGATGATAATCCCGAATACAAGAATAGCAACGAGCACCATTTGTATGTCGGGGTCATTTAAAAAGCTAAGCCACTCGGGAAATCCTACAGACCTATCGAACCACCCGGCAGCATTTCCAAATATCAGCAAGACAACAAAAGCGCTCAGAAGAACCAATATGCCGCTCAGGTTGCCCCTGTTCATATCAACTCCAAAAGCCCCGATAATTATGAAAAACATAACAATAGCTATAATAAAACCCACCATCGCAGGAACAATTGTATTCAGCATCTTTACTATATTGAGGCTGTCCGGAACCTGCGCAGTAATGCTCAGGCTGACCACCAGAAAAGCAAAGATAAAAGAAATCATTACATCAAACTGCTTTCTTCCGCCAAAAAGCTTTAAAGAATGCAGGACCGAATACAAAATTGTAAATATCAGCACAAAGGGAATAAATACTTCCCCAAACCCTATTCTTTCCAGGCTATAAAACATCTCATTAAAATTAAAGCTCATTTATTACCACCCTTTGATTTTGGTTCCTTTACTATCAAGACCATTGCAACTATAAGCACAGCCAATAATATAATTGTTGTGAGCACTGTCCCAGTTAAGACATAATCCATAAAAAAATTGCCAACCACCTCTCCAAAGCCTCCCATGCCTGCTGCATGAAAGAAAATCACAATGATTACAACTGCTCCAACAGCCATAAAAGAGTACTTAACTGCTGCTGGAACATTAAACTCTTTTTGCTTTTCAGAAGGATGAAAAAGCACCCCCAAAGTCACCAGGTATATGAATATCAGAACAATGAAAAGCACAATGCTTGCCAGCATTTGGTTTATTATTGTAACTATTTTTGTTGAAGCTACAACCAGAAGGGCAATGCAGAAAGATACCATTGCATTAAGGTTTTTCCTTGGCACATCAACCCCGTTAACTTTCTCAATCCCAAGCATCCTGGTCTTTTCAAATATCGCAAACATCAGCGTAAATACAAACAGGAAGGGCAGGATTACATCGTAAAGCCCAAGAGAATTCAATACTTCAATTGCTCCCCTGAACAGAGAAGGTTCTGGCTCCATAACTCTTTTTTGCTCAACAACATATATAAATGTTTCTATTTTCAAGGTCAAAGCCTGCCTTAAGAATCAGGCAAATGAGCCTTAGGCAAAAAAGAAAAGCAATTGCCTGAAAAAAACGCATGTTTAAAAACCCAAGAACACAAAGCAAAAAAACAAAACACCTAAAAAAAAAACGAAAAATGAAGGAATCAAGCCAGCTAAAGACAGAAATAAGAATTGGGAAAAAAGGCCTTACTGAGACTGTTATCAAAGAGATTTCAGCCAGAACAAAAAAGAAGAGCCTGATTAAGGTTAAATTCCTTAAGTCGTTTTTTTATAACCCTGACATTAGCAAGAAAGAGACTATAAAAGAAGCCCTGAAAATAATAAGCGAAAAAGCCAATGTAAAGGTTCTCGAAACCCTGGGCAGCACATCGGTTCTCTCTAAGAAATAAGGTGCAGTAATCCATATTAAAACTCTTAAAAGCACAGTTCCTTTAGAAATGTTTATAAAGGAACTCCTCATCTAGAACAGAATGGCAAAAAGAGAAAAGAGCAGGTTCGCCGAAGGCTCAAATGAAGACGGAGAGCCCATAAGAGTCAGGCTGCCCGAAGGAAGGCAGGTTTTAGGAATACTTGAAACCAGGCTAGGCGGATCAAGAAGCAGGGTAATCTGCTCAGACGGCAAGGTTAGAGTCTGCAGGATACCTGGCAGGCTAAAAAGAGACCTTTGGGTAAGGCCAAATGACCTCCTGATCATTGAGCCGTGGGAATTTGATGGTGATTCAAAGGGGGATGTGCTTTACAAGTACAGAAGGTCCCAGGTTGACTGGCTGAGAAAAAGAGGCTTCCTGAAGCCATTTGAAGAAATGTCTGATTTTTGAGGTTTAGAGATTATGCCAAAAAACAAAACGCTTGTTCCTCTTGCGCAGCTGAGGAAAGTAGCATGGGAGAAAGAATTCAGGATCTCAAAACCGGCTACAGAAGAGCTTAGGGCTGAGCTGGAGGCTTATGCCTCAAAGGTAATCAAGGAAGCCATTAAAATAGCGAAAGTCTCAGGCAAAAAAACAGTCCAGGAGAAGGATGTTGATCTTGCAATCAAGCTGGTAAAAAATGAAGCAAGGCAGTAGGATTTCTGTTTTTTCTTTAATTGACCGGTCCGATATTGTTATTCACGTAATTGACTCCAGGATGCCGGATATTACAACAAATAAAGAGATTGCAGAATTTTGCGAAGACAAGGAAAAAACCCTTCTTTATGCTCTCAATAAAGCAGACCTTTTTCCTGGAAAAATAAAAAGAAACTCTAAAAATCACTTTCCTGTTTCTTCTTCAACCGGCCAGGGAATCAATGCACTTAAGGAAAGAATTAATGCATGCTCAAAAGCCCTGCTAAAGAAGGGAAAAGAAACAGTTCTTATCTGCGTAGTCGGATATCCAAACACAGGAAAAAGCTCCCTTATCAACTCCTTGTCAAAAGGCGGGAAAACAAGAACTTCCCCAACAAGCGGCTTTACCAAGGGAGTCCAGCTAATAAAGCTAAAAGAAAGAATATACCTCTCTGACAGCCCGGGCATTATCCCGATGAAAGAGAAAGAAGAAACACTTTTAGCCTTGATAGGAGCTAAAGATATCAGCAAGATAGAAACCCCCGAATCCGCCGCTGAAGAGATAATTGAAGCCAACAGAAAAGCAGTCTGCTTTCATTATGGAATCCATGATTTTATTCTGGACCAAAAAGAAACTGAAAAAAAAACTGAAGCCAATCCCATAATACATGCTGTTGCAAAAAAGCTCAACTTTCTTTCAAAAGGCGGCTCCCTTGACATAGACCGAGCCTCAAGAAAAATCATCTCTGACTGGCAGAAAGGAACAATCCAAGCCTCAAAAAAAGCTCTAAGCAAAACAACAAAGAGCTCAAAAAACAATTAGAGCCAGAAAGCTTTTTGAGAAGGTTGAAAAGAACAGCAAAAAGCCATAACATTAAAATAATCCAAGAAGGCTTATTAAAGATGAGAATTTTCGCATTTTCAGATACACACGGGAAGAAATCCCTGCTAAAGAAAGCACTGAAACAGGCAAAAGAAGCGGATATTCTTGCCTGCCTGGGAGATATCAGCTTTTTTGAAGAGGGCCTTGAAGAAAGCACCAGAATTTTAAACAAAGCAGATAAAAAATGCCTTATTATCCCAGGAAACCATGAGGGAACAAGGAACCTAAGGCAGGCCTGCAGTGATAAAAAAAACCTTATATTCTTTCACAAAAAGGTTCTTAGAATAAAAGATGTCTTGTTCATAGGCTATGGGACTGGCGGATTTGAACAAAAAAGCAAAGAATTCGAAGAGCTGATAAAGTCAAAAAAGAGATTAATTCAGCAGGCTCAGTTTATCGTTCTGATGACTCACGGGCCGCCATACAATACCTGTGCTGATGCCTTGTATTCTGAAAAGGTTGGGAATATGTCTTTTAGGAAATTCCTTGATAAGCAAAAACAAAAAAAGGCAGTGCTTTCACTGTCTGGGCACATTCATGAAACACATGGAAGAATATGTAGAATAAACAACAATGTTACGGTTGCAAACCCTGGGCCACAAGGAATTTTTTTTGATTTTAATCCCTAAGAAGAGGTTAAAAACCGTTTTTTCTTTTTAAAATTACCTTTTTTAGTTTATAAAGGAAGCCCTGGCAAAAAGTTTTCAATAAGTCTCAGATTAGTCTCAAAACAGTCTCACAACAGTCTCAGAGACTCATTTGAGACTCCAGTGGAAATGAAGGGGTGTCGTATACAGGAAGGAACTGGGTGAGTCTCACAACAGTCTCACAACAGTCTCACAACAGTCTCACAACACATGCTGAGACTGAAGAAAAGTTTATTAAATAAGGCAGATTACTAAAAACCATGCTTAAAAGCGAGCTTGAAATCTTCAGGGAAAAAGTAAAAGACGGCTTTGCCAAGATTAAAGCCGACTTTGAAGCGAAAAACAAAGAGATTAGAAAAATAAAGGAAGATTCCCTTGAAGCAAAAAAGGATTACATAAAGATAAAAGACTTGCTTCTGGAAATAAAGAAGGACCTTGAGGAGATTAAATCAAACAGACCTACAAGTATAGTAAAAAGCCAAGCCAGCAAGAATTCGCCTGAAAAGAAAAACAGCAAGATCCTTGTACTAAACAGGCTTTTCAAGCTGCTTTCTTCGGGGAAAACAAAAACAAATGAGCTGAAAAACCAGCTTGTTAATGCAGAAAAGCTCTGCTCGAAGGCAACTTTCTACAGGTATGTTGATGAATTGATTGAAAAAAACAAAGTTGCCGGGATAAAAACTGAAGAAGGAAGCTTCCTTATGCTTAACAATGTCCAGGAGCAAAAAGATGAAGGTCTTTGAAAAAATGCAGGTCCTGAAAGACGGAAAGGTAATTCTTAACAATGCAAAGAGTCTTAGAAATCCCCTCCGGATGATGAAAGGGCTTATGTTTTCAACAAAAATCAAGGCGCCCCTGGTTTTCTGCTTCAGGCATGAAAAAAGGCTTAGCTTTCATATGTTCTTTGTATTCTACACTATTGACGCTGTTTTCCTTGACAAAAACAAGAAGGTTACTGAAATAAAGGAAAGCTTCAGGCCGTTTACAGCATACCAGACAAAAAACAAAGCTATATTTGTTATTGAGGCAGAGCAGGGCTTTGTTAAAAAAAACAGGATTAAGGAAGGGGATGTTCTTCAGTTTAAGAAGGCATAAATACCGATAATAACTAAAAAACATCCCACAACTAAGACTTCAGAGAATAATACTCCTCAATAAAAATCTTATCAAGCTCTTTTATATCCCTTATGCAATATAAGCTGCCTCTTGCTGCATCAACTATTCTTCTTGCTATGCTTTCACTCTCCTTGTTAAACGCAATGCCGACTAAAGAAAGGTGAACCTTGGAATCAGCAGCCCTTACAGCAGACGAAACAGCATGCTCAACAGGCTTTTTTCCTTTTGTTGGCATGGCGTCAGTAATAAGAAAGATGTTCTTTGAAGCTAACCTTGAGAAAAGCTCAAGGGATTCTGAGATTGCATTTGAAATATCAGTAAGGCTTATGGTCCTGATTCTTGAAATCTCCTCAATCAGGTGAAACAGGTCTCTGCTGGGCTTAATCTTCTTTGAAACCTTTTCGCTAAAAACCAGGATTCCTACCTTGTCACCATTTCTGATTGCAGAATAAGCCAGGATAACAGAAGCCCTCTTGCAGGCATGAATCTTTTCGCCTTTCATTGAAGATGATGCATCTATGCAAATAATAATCTCTGCCTGCTTAGTCGCAACCCTTTTACTCATAACCAGGTCTTCTGCATCTATGCTTCCATGGCTTCTCCTGGCTGCCTTTTTAACTGTGCCTTTCACAGCAAGATTCCGAAAAGACTGGTTTGTAAACCTAACTAATTCGTCTGGAAGCCCGGCAGGATTTTCCTGAGCCCCGGCTCTCCTGCCTGAAAAAGAAGAAATCTTATCAAGCTCCTTTAGGTACAAGCTTACTACTGACGCTTTGAAGCCCTGCTCGGTAATTCTGTTTTCATCATCAATCAGCTCTTCCTGCTTAAGCTCTTTTATGCTCTGCTCCATATTCTGCCTGAGAATTTTTCTAAATTCAGGCAGGCTAATATTTTTTTCAATATAGCTAGAATCATAGCCAAAAAGCGCCCTTACAAAAGACTCGCCAAACAGGTCCTTCGCGCTTTTGAAATTCTTAACAAACTTGTCAAAGAGAAGGTCTGGTATAAAAACAGACAGGTTGCTGTTGATTGCGTCCCCAATCAGCCTGGCCTTGCTTGAGTCAGAATCATAAACAACTGACTTAGGCAGCTTGCCCTCTTCTGAATCAGACTTGGAAAGAAAAGCCTTCTCGCCTTGCTCCAGCCCTGAAGAAAGCTCCTCTTTCCTGGAAGAAGACACGCTACGGGCAACCACCCTGAGATTCTATCCTATCGAGAAAACCAGAAAGCTCTTGATTTATAAAATCCAGCACATTTGTCTTGTACTCTTCTGATGGCTTAAGCCTCATCCTGTACATAAGAACCGAAAGGATTGAAGAGCGCATATCATCAATACAAACCTCTGACCTGCCTGCAAGAAGAGCGTTTGCCTGGGCTCTCTCATATATTGCAATTGAAGCCCTTACAGAAGGCTTTTTCTCAATCTTGCTGCTGTTTCTAAGGTGCCTGATAAAACCAGTAATAATAGAAAGCATTTCCGGGCTCACCTTGCATAGGCTTAGCCCCTTTGAGCTGACTATCGTATTCTCAACAGACTGAGTCTCGGGAAAGCCCACCTTTACCACATCAAGCCTGTCCAGGAACACATCAGAAAGGCTTTCTGTGCTGTCATCTTCAGGATTCATCGTTGCAATCATAATAAAGTCAGAATAAAGCTCAAGCTCAAACCCGCCGATTGTTGCCTTTCTCTCATCCAGCACCTGCAGAAGTGCATTCTGAAGCTTCGCAGGGCACCTGTTTATTTCATCAAAGAACAGGATGCCGTTGTTAGCCTTAAACATCTTTCCCGGCTTGAATGCCTCCAGTGAGAAAGCACCATGCTCAAGGGCTTTTTTTGGGTCAATATCCCCGATAATATCCTCAAAAGTAAGGTCAGGGCTCCCCTGGATTCTTACAAACCGCTGAATCCCTGAAAGAACCTTTTTTTTTCCTTTTCCAGAACCAGCAGACATGCAGAAAGGACAGCTTGGGTCTTCAGGGATGCAGTTAAAGCCGCAGCCTATTACCTCTATTTCACCAAGAAGGCCAGCAACATCCTTAGCAAGAGTAGTCTTTCCTGTGCCAGGTGGCCCAATAAGAACCATATGATGAGCAGACATCAAGGCCGAAAGAACCTGCTTCTTAACATCTTCCTGACCAATAAAGCCTTCAAGGCTCTTTCCTGAAACCACAGCCCTCCTAATTTCATCAAAAAGCATAAAAAGCGTAAACAGGGCGCCTTTTAAAAAATTATTGAAAAAAGCATTAAAAAAGCGGCATTAAAAAATCTTTCCGGCTCTGTTCAAAAAGTCCAAATAAAAAACAAATAATATTGTGGGCGATAGCCCTACAATATATTTCAGCCCGCATTGTTCGGGCTGAAAGAGAGCTCACG
>DSBS01000051.1 GCA_011045925.1 Candidatus Woesearchaeota archaeon
CTTCTTTTAAGCACCTTCCCTAAGCTTTTTTTGGTATTGTTGAGTTGTCCTAAAAATTAATAAAAGGAAGAGAGGGTTAGGCTTTTGAATCTAAAAAGAGTGCCAAGCTCTTTTTTTTGAGTTGAATGAAATGCTGGATTTACAAAAAGACATTGTCAAAAAAGGAGCAACAATTATAGAAGGGTTTCCTGGGTTCGGGCTGGTAGCCACAATCGCTACAGAATACCTTGTGCAAAACCTGAAGTTTGAAAGGATTGGCATGATAGTGAATGATAAGCTTATGCCAGTAGTTGCAATTCAGGATGAAAAGCTTTTCAGGCCGTTTCCTGTTATGTATAACAGCGAGAAGAATATGGTAGTTATCTACGGGCTAAACCTCTCCAAGGGCTTAGAATGGGAAATTTGTGATGATATCCTAAATTTTGCAGGGAAAATAAAAGCAAAAAGGCTGATCTGTTTAGAAGGCCTGTTTAATCCCCAGGCAGAAGAGTCAAACGTGCTTTACTATACTAATGATGCAGAGATGAAGGAAAAGCTAAAACACCTTCAGGTAATGAAGAATGGGATAATCCTTGGCGTAACTTCTGCAGTCCTTATTAAAAATAAAAAGCATAATGTTACCTGCCTTTTTGGGGAGACACACTCAAACATACCAGACAGTATAGCAAGCGCAAAGGTCATAGATGTGCTGAATAAGACTCTTAGCCTTAATATAGATATAAAGCCGCTTTTTAAGCAGGCAAAAGATTTTGAGTCAAAGCTTAAGGAAGTGATAACCAAGTCAAATGAGGTTTCCAGGCAGAAAGAGCTTAAGGATGACTTAAGCTACATAAATTAATTGCTGATTCATGCATCAGCAGAATTCTAAAAACCGAAATGCTTATATTCTTTGTTTGTCCAGCAAAGGCTTATGTCTAAGTTAGGTAACAGAAAGGCTAGCTTTGTTTTTGTATTCTTTCTTTTGTCTTTGCTGATAACCCTTTTTATATCTCTCCTTTCATATGCAAGTGAGGATGAAACCCGGCTAAGCCAGCTTGTATCCAAAACTGATTTTAAAATGAATACATATAACTTTGAAGGCATTCAAATCGAACAGTATTATAATCTAAAAGAGGCAGTGGATTCTGCTATAGCTGATCTACAAATAAACAGCCTTCGCACTAACTTCTCTGAAGAGGGCCTGGACATTGATTACGAGATAAATACCAATGACAAGCGAAAAAGGTACATTTTTGTATATTTTTGCATCGTGGAAGAGTCAGAGGATTGCGCTAGGGATGCAAAGGCTTTTTTTAGCGATTTAGAGCTTACCCTCGGGATTTCTGAAGAGCCAGTTTATAAGCACAATGTCCTGATAAACAAAAAAGGGTTAATGTTTATTAATCATGATTTTAATAATGCAAAAGAAGAGCCTGAGATTGGGCTTTTCCTTCAAGTTTTTCTGTCTCAAGAACTGCCAAATCATAAATCCTCTTCTGCTAAGATAGTTAATGGCCTGCTTTTGTCATCTTTAGCCAGAGAGGTTGCTTTCACTAAGGATTCTAGTGATGCTTATGATAGCCCATGCGGCAGTTTTGGCTCAATTTCTTTATCAGCGTTTGATTATTGCCTGAATAATGGCTATATTGATGATGGCTGGTGCAGGGATTCTGCTTTTTACTATGTTATGGGACAACAAGAGGGAGTGGCTGCAGCTGAACAGGCTTCTGTAAGGGTTCAGTGCATTGATGCTGGCGGCTTTTTTTGCATGGGCACCCCAAAATATTTTAACACAGTTGTCCTGGATTGTGTTGATGCCTGTTCTTTAGAACAGAATGGACAGTGCCACCCAAGCTGTGTAAAGGGACTTGACTGCAATGATGTAAACAAAGAAAAATTTCTGGAAAAGACCTCAAATGGCGCAGGCTGTGTGTATGCAGATGGCTCATCCTGCCTTTCTTATGGGCAGCCAGGGACCTGCCAACAGGGAAGATGCGTTGTTGATGAAACTGGTGAAGAAGAAGATAATGATATTGACTATGAAACTGATGAAGAAGAAGATAATGATATTTCTGGTGATGATAAAGACGAAAAACTTGAAAGGGTTAAGATTGCATTAGACTACGCAAAGAGCAATACTGTTTTAAACAAAAGATGTGAATGTGATTTTGATGGAGGCGATTGTGATGATTTTGCATCCTTAATTGTGCTTTACTCAAATCGGTTTTATGAAGCTACAGGAGAATACCTTGATCCGGCAATCTTCCTTTCTTTGCTGATGCAGGAAAGTAACTGCCGGAAAAGAGCAAGGAGCGACTCTTCTGCTGGTGTTGCTCAGGTTAATCTTGAGGTATGGTGTGGCCAGTTGGGCCTGCCTGCTGACCTAACAGAATGTGAGAAAGTACTAAGTTCAGATGTGGGAACAGCCATAAATATCTCTGCAGGCATTCTTATTACTAAGTATAAAGAATCTGGAGGAGAACGTGTTTTTGAAAAAGTTAAAGAGGGCTATATAACCAGCTGTTTCAGGGAAAGCGATACGCTTTATTATGGAGTCAATGCGTCTATTAGGGGCTATGTTGGCTGGGGCTGTCCTAGTTGCCCTAGCGATTTTACAGAGGAGCAGTGCTTTAATTACAAAAAAGGCCACGATGACTATGTTGAGACTGTGAATAAAAGATTCGCTTTATTGGATAAATATGTTAAGGAAAAACTAAAGGATTCTGAATCAATGGTTTGAATTGTTTTAAAAGTGAGGCTAAGAATGAACCAGCAAATCAAGCAGAGAAAATCCCAGGGCTTAAGCCTTAACTTTGTAATAATTGGAATACTTGCGCTTGTAGTGCTCGTGGTGGTTATAATAATTTTTTCTTCTAACCTTAACCTTTTTCGCAGCGACTCAAAAGAAATTAGTGATACTTATACATTCTGCACCTGCCTTTACTACAATATTCCAGCAGGGGCAAGACCCAGCTTTTTCTGCAGTAAAATTGACGGCGAAGGGTTCAGCCTGGCAGAGAAGCGTGCGATTAGTGCCTGTATGGGAATTGATGTTATAAGAAACAATATTGACTGCGGTGCTGTTTCTTTAACAGGAAAAACTTTTGTATATTCTTCTTTTGAAGATAATATTGAAAGCTGCAGAAAGTAGTTATCATTCTTTTTCTGAATACTAAATTAAGAAGGCTGCGACCGCCGGGATTCGAACCCGGATAATCGGCTTGGAAGGCCGATGTCATAGCCGTTAGACCACAGTCGCATAATTGCAGGAGTCAGAGCAAATGGTTTATAAATCTAGCGTTTTTCATGAGAAAGGCAGCCTCAGTTAACTCTCTTCTTGCCATACTGGCAATTTGGTAAAGCTCATCATTGGCCTTATTTAGTTATTCAGTTTCTTAATAAAAAGCTTTCGCTGAAAGACTTTCGTGTTATGTATTCATTTTTGGAATGGTTTTTTGTTTTCTGCTCTAAAAATTCTTATAGGCTGTTTGCAGTTAATTAAAATGGGTGATATTATGGCAGACGAGTTTTCATTTGAGGAGCTCAGGGAAAGGGTAAAAAGCTCTGAAGCAAAAGAAAGTGAGCTTGTCTCAAAAGTTAAGGAAGAGATTAGCAATTATTCGCTTAGCAAAACAGTAGAAAAGTCTGATAATGACTTTGGCACATTCTCAGGAAAATCATATTGGAACCTAACATCAATCAATGAGACTCTGAAAGAGGTTGCGGCACTTCATTACGAGATTAACAGGCGCTTCAGTGATGACTCAAGGCTCAGGCATGCATCCAAGACAATGCTTTGCAAAGCCCTGCCAAGGCAGAGAAAGCTAACAAAAGTGCCAACAGACGCAATCCTGAGCGAGTACTCAAAGCAGATCTTCAAGCTTGGCTCAATGTATTACTCTACATTAGAGAAAGGTGAGAGCACAGTAATAGACCTTGAAAAGGAGCTAAGCAAATATATTATGAATATGATGGAAGCAAAAAACAGGCTTAAGTCAGGAATCTCGGATTATGAAAGGCTTAACGGGTATGCAGGCCAGCTAGACATTATGATTAAGGGAACAGCAAAGCGTGATGATAACTTTTATATCTATAACGACCTTAAAAACAAAATCGGGCTAAAGCTTTTTGACACAAAAAGCCAGCTTCGGAGCAGCTCTCTTAAGATTGCCCATTATGACCAGCAGATAAGCACTCTGAGAAGCGCTTCTGAGATGCTGCAGGCAGTGCTTTTTATGTCCAGGTCAGGCTTTGAGTACACAAAAAACATAAGAGAGTCTGTTAACAGCATAACAAAAACATTTTCAACAGTGAAAGAGCTAAGCGAAGCCTCTACCCTGATTGAGAAAAGCCTTGGCTATCTCGGGGACTCTTTGGTATTCATGTGGAAAGACACTTTCTCAAATATTGACAAGATGAAGAAAATCAACAATACAAGCCTGCTTGCCTCTTCAGGCGGCATGAACCCTGAGTATAGTGTAAAGGTAAAGTCCCTTGCTGAGGAGGTCGATAAAATCCTTGACACAGAAGTAACAGACATAACAGAATACCTTTCAAGGTAATGCAACAGCATTGCCTTTTTTTTAAAGTTGCGACTGAAAAATGAGTATTATTACTGCGGAACAAAAGGATAAAAAGCTTTCTAAGGATTACTTTTCGGATTTTATCGGTGACAGCTCTGTATGCTCAGACTTAAAAAGAGCAATAGACTATTGCTATATGTATGACTTTGAATTCAAGCAAAACCCTGCATCGCCCTTCCCAAACCGGATGCTTTTTTACGGTCCTCCTGGAACAGGGAAGTCTTTGCTAGCCAGGCTCTCTCTTAAGTACTTCCTGAAAAAAGGAGACAGCAAAGGCCTCAGCCCAGATATAATATACATTGACTCTTCTTTTAAGGACAAGTACTACGGAGAGAGCGAGAGGAAAATCAGGGATATGTTCTCAAGGTTTAACTCTACTGAATCAATCAGCATGATGATAATTGATGAAATAGATACGCTTTTTCCTTCAAGAGGAATAACCTCCTCATCAGCCGACTTTGGCGTATGTGGCGAGATACTAAAAAGCCTTGAGGGCATTCTAAATGAGAACACATACAATAACATCCTTATTTCAACCTCAAATATGCCCCGGGAGTTTCTTGATGATGCACTCGTGGAGAGAATTTCCCAGAAAGTTGTATACCTTGATTACTTCGAGTCAAAAAGCCAGTACCAAAGCTTGGCAGAGCTGGTTCTTAATAATAACAAGATAGATAAAAGCTTATTTAATCTTGAATCTGATATCTTCCAGGGCTTTTTCAATAACTGCCTTAGCTCAGGAATCAGCCAGCGCAGGGCAAAGGCAGTTTTCGAGGCATTTCTTTTCTATGCTAAAGACCATGACTTATCAAAGATTCCTGACAAAGCAGCGCCTGAAGAAATCAGGAAACATCTGTATAGAAAGCTATCTCAAAAAGAAGAGCAAGAATGCCTTGATAAAGCATTGAAGGCTTCTTCAGAGCTCTAACCTGCAAAAAGCTTTTAAGCTGGAGAAGAATTCTAAGGTTTATGTATAAGCAGGCAATCCTAATCCGCGCGGACTTAAAGCTCCCAAAAGGCAAGCTTGCAGTCCAGGCAGCGCATGCAAGCGTTGAGAATGTACTTAGAATGCTTAATGATGACAAGCAGGCAAGGGAAACGGTAAAAGCCTGGAGAAAAGAAGGCATGAAAAAGTCAGTCCTTAAGGTGCAGGATGATAAAGAGCTCTTTCTTTACAAGGAATCTGCTAAGGCAAAAGGCATTTATGCATCAATTATCACAGATGCAGGAAAAACAGTTGTAGAGCCAGGCACAGTAACCTGCCTTGCCCTTGGCCCTGACGAGGAAGAAAAGATTGATGAGCTTGCAGGAAAGCTTAAGCTTATATAAGCCATTATATCAGGTGTTCTTAGCCTTACTTGAAGTCAGAGTCCTTAATCCCTGCCTCAAAGCAGCTCTCGCAGATGTACTTGCCATTATTGGTCCTGATAAGGTCAGAGGAAATCTTTCCGCAGAGCTCGCAGTAGCCTTCCCTTTCAGGCAGAAGAGACATCTTGTCGTCACTCTCTCTTATCTCAATCATGTCAACAATAAGCTCAAAAAGGCTTGGCTGAATCTTTAGGATATCTTTCAGCGTAATCATTCCGATAAGGGTTTTGTCGTGATTTAATACAGGAAGGTGCCTTATCTCCAGGTCTCGCATCTTCTTGATTGCATCATAAATGTCAACTTCAGGGTTTGTAGTGAAAACATTATCAGTCATAATCTTTGTAATCGGCTCGCTGTCCTTAATCCTTTTTGCTATGACCTTCTGGACAAAATCTTTCTCAGTAACAATTCCAAGAAGCGTTTTTCTCTCATCAGAAATAATTAGGCTTCCAACATCCTTTTTTCCCATCAGCTTAGCAGCATCTAGAATTGAGGTGCTAGGAGGGCATACTATTGGGTTTTTGGTCATTGCATCAAGAACTCTTATTCCTGTTTTCATTTTGCCACCTCTTTCATACAAAAAGGAATGTGCGCAGTGTTTTTAATCTTTTTTCTTTTCACTTCTTAATCCTAAACTTTCTCTGCCTCTTCCTTAACCTCTTTGTAGAGCTTTTTTATCTCCTGATAATCCTCATTTACAGCGTTAAATGATTTGGTGTCCATTTTTGACAGTATTTCCATGCACAGGTAGTATGTCTGCCTGGCTTTCTTAAGCCTTCCGTTTTTTATGTTGTTTCTAAGGGCTTCAGAGTAGTAGTTAAATTTGGAAATCAGCCCTTTCTGGGTTTTTTCGTTATCCCTGTTTATTCTCTCAGATTCCCTTTTTATCCAGAAAGCAATAAGAAGCGCAGCAGGAACAATTATTGCTGAAAGTGATGCAAGTATTGGGTATTTATAAAACAGAATAACTATAAAGCTCGGCATGCCGTCTCTGTTAACGCAGATTTCATTAATGGGATGACAGTAAGTGCTTAGGCAGTCCCTATTGTGAATGCACTTTCTTCCTAGCTCGCATCCCCTGCATGAGCCTCCGCAGTCTACATCAGTCTCATCATAGTTCTTCAGGCTGTCAAAGCAATGCACAGACTGCTGAAAGTCGCAGGACTCTTTGCTGTAAAAGAGGTCTCCAGTGACCTCAGGGTATATAAAATAGCACTTCCTTTCTTTGTAATTCTCAGGAAAGCAGGCTCCCCACTCCATGCAGACAGCAATGAACTCCTGCTCATCAATATCTATTGTGAAGTAAAAATCTTCCTTGAATTCCCTGTGCTCGCCTGAAAGAACAAGATAGAACAGGATAAAAAGAAGAATGAACATTGCAGTAAGCTTAGCCAGCCTAGCCAGCTTTTGGTAAACCTTTTTGCGTTTCAACAAGCTTATTTGTTTCCTGATGTATTTAAAAATTTCCAAACGCTGAGGGGTGACAATCTTTCAGGGATTTAGCCTAAAAGCGTTATTAATCGCTTCTTTTTGCTTTGTTTCTTCCCCTTGACTGGACAATCCTAAGCCTTGCAAGGACCTCTTCCTTGTCTTTTGCATTGTATCTGCTGATTACATTTCTAAACATCTTATCTGACAAAGAAGGGTGCTTTGACTGCAGCGCCCTCTCCAACAAGTGCAGGTCAACAGCCTTATCCTCTGGCTTATGTGAGAAAAAAGACAGCCCAAAATCAATAAAAAACAGCTTTTTTCCTGCTGCAATCATGTTAGAGGTGGTTAAGTCATGGTGGATTATGCCGGCATCATGGATTACAGTAAGAAAAACAGCAATCTGGTCTCCATATTCCCTGAAGTTTGTTTTATTCAGAGCCTGCCTTAGCTGTTTTCCCTTAACCCTTTCCAGGCTAAGCTCAAAGTCTTTTTCACTGCAGGAAACTAGCTTGGGGACGCTTAACCCAAGTGAAATGCACTTTTCTATGGCCTTTGCTTCCCGCTTTGTTCTTGACTTTCTTAGCCTTAAGTCAATCTCGGTTATTCTATAGCCCTTTTTTATTCTCTTTTTAATAATGAGGCTGTCTTTTATATGTATTTCAGCTTCAGCGCCTCTTATTAAAGAGCTACTCATCCGCTTCAGTCCCCAGAAGGTCATTTCCGAAAAGAATCATCTCAACATTGGTCTTGCTGAGGCTCTCTTTCTTTGTCAGGAATATCTTAAGAGGCGTAAAAAATAGGTATTTCCTGAAAGAATCCTTCAGAAAGTCGATTTCGCTTTCGTCTACAGAAGTAATTATGTGCAAAATCCCGTAGCTAACATTCTTCTTGCTGATCTCAGAGAAAACCTCTGAAATCTGGGCCAGCCACTCGTCCTTGTTCAGGTTAGTCTCAACCTTCTTCTCGCTTTTGTTCAGCTTTATTTTAATGATGTTCTTAATGGCTATCTTTTTGATAAGGTGCTCTTCCTCAGAGTAAATAAGCTCTCTTGCAATTGACCTGAATTCAGCTTTCTTCTTTAAGTCAGGGCTGATTTCCATAAGCGAGTAGTCCAGCTCTTCTTCAATGTA
>DSBS01000010.1 GCA_011045925.1 Candidatus Woesearchaeota archaeon
ATTCAGTACTCTATTGAAAACCCTAATGAAGCAGTTCATTGCACCTTTAAATCGATTGAAAAAACCGTTGGTGCTGCAGGAGGGTTCAAGCACCAAAACGAAAGTAAAGATAAAGGGATATTGTATCTTGACTACCTTTTTTTTAATCCAGAAGAGGGAAATCCTGAAAAAGGATTAAAAGAAATTGAACAATATGCAAAGGAGATAGGATGCTACGGGATTCTTGTGCCAGAAAGCTCAACAAACTTAAGCAAATTTTCTCTCATACGCCGGGGTTACTTTCCTTTAGGAAGCCAGCTTCTGGGGATTGAGCCATTAAACGAAGAAACCAAAGATGAAATCAAATATGCTGGCAAAGATGTTTTTTTCCCGCTAAAATAAACTACTGGAATACTGCTTCAAACAAATCATGTTTCTTCATGAGAGATGTCTTCTTAAGATGAATTTCTTTTGAGTAAACAGACGAGAGAGCTCCAGAAAGAATACCCCTGACCAGAGAAAAGTCATTTACATCCTTCTCAAGTGGTTCCCAAGGGAAATACTTCATAACAACTTTTGGTGTTTTTCCTGGAATTACTGCTACATCGCCAAAGCCAAAGAGAACAAAGGTCTTAAGGAAGAAATTTAGGTTTTCTCCCTGGAAAAACTCCTTACCCCAATCAAAACCAATATCAAATAGAACCTGTTTCTCTTTAATTCTTGATTCAAGGAGATATAAAACAATGCACCCAACATAAATTAAGCAATAATCCCTCCAATAAAAAAGGCCGTCCTCTGTCTTAAAAACTTTATCATAGATTGCAGAATCTCCTCCTTCTTTAAAATGTGATAAAGGCCTTATTGCATTTATCTCCCTATACTGGGAAAGAACTTCACGAGAGTATTTAAAGCTTGGATTATATCTTTTATCTGTAATGCTCATTGTAAACTCAATGTCTGAAAAATCTTTGCTGAGTTTTATTGAGGTTATTTCAATCTTCTTATTAAAAACATACTGAAACAGGCCTTTGATACAGCCCTGGTACAGGATTAAGCCCATTCTGTTTTTTCTTGCAATAACGAAATCTGTTGACTTTGCTCTAATTTCCCCTTTTCTCAAGTCAATATTCAGGTATTTAACATCCCTCACCCAAGCTGTCAGGCCGTATTTATAAGCAGAGGATATAAACCTTTGCAGAGCCTTTTCATTTTCTCCAGTATAAACCGGCACACTGAGTAGGTATGCAAAATTATAGCCCCAATCTTCTCCGAGCTTGACAAGAGATTCTTTGTATTTTTCTGATTTGTCTACGAGCCTGTTTTCTATATTAACGAAGATGTCTTCGGGAAGCAGAAGCAATCGGTAAGATGTTTTGTTTGAAAAGTTATCAAAATTGGTAACTATAAAGCCAGGAACTGCTCTTGTGAATTTCTTTGATAAGAGGTTCTGCACCCACCACTTCACAAACTTATTCTTAAGCCTCATTCTTGAGTATCTTGATGCCTGTGCGGGTTATGTCGAAGTCCAGCATTATGAGCTCTGTCCTGGTTTCCCGCATCTTCTCTATGTGGAGTGATCTGGTTATCTCGTTGCCTATGGAGCTTTTCCTGAACAGGAGAATCCCGTCTGAAAGGAAGTCTGAGACATGGTCTCTTGTGATGTTCTCCATGTCATCTGTCTGGTTTACCAAAAAGACAGTAAGCCCGGGAATCTTCTTCAGCCTGGAGACGAAGGCGTATATGAACCTCCTGGAGATGCTGTCCCCTATGATGGGCGGGGAAATGATTGTGTTGTCACCAAGGATATCAGCCACTTTAAAGTTCTCCACCATCTCAAAAATCGGGGCGTTTATCATAAGCGAAGGCAGGGAGTCTATAACTAGGAACCTGTACTTCTCCTTCTTTACCATCGCAAGAAACTCGTCCAGGAAATCCCTGGAGACATCGCTTCCGTACTTGGAAACAATGTCATACTTGCCTTTTATAGCCCATTTCAGGCTCTTTGCCTGGTCCTTTATCTGGCTTACCGACTGCTCAAAAGACAGGTAAAGCCCCTTATTCTTCTTATTGCACACGTTCTTGAGCACTTCCTGGCAGAAGATAGACTTTCCTGTTCCTGACTCGCCGGTCACGAGAATTATAAATTCGGCAGGGATTCCGCCGTCTATAGCATTATCAAAGGCCTTGATCTTGGTTGGGATTCTCATTTTTAAGCACCTAGCCTTCCTTAGCGCCTCTTATTTAAAAAGTTTGCTAAAAAGAAAGGAAAACTGAATTCCTTTCATGTTTCTCTTAAGAACGCTTTTAAAGAAAAAAGCAAAAGCAATTGCATGCAGCTTCAGAGAGCAAGGGAATTCAAAAGTTTTATATATCAATTGATATACACCAGTAGCATGCAGGCAAGCAAAAGCCCCTTCACAAGGTCTCCGACCCTGGACACTGTGCTTATGATAGAGAGAGCTATAGAAAAGCACAGCGGGAAATTCAGCAGGAGAGAAATATGGAAAAGCCTTCCCAGAAAGGTAATGTGGCAGACTTACTTAGTTGCTATTGATTACCTTGAAAGCATAAACAAGATTGCTGTTGACAGGGAAGGCAGGCTTGCTTACATCTGGAATCCTGGCCTTGCAAAGAAGCTCGCGAAAAGGCAGGAGATTAAATTATGATTAAGCCGTCAAAGGTTGTTTTCATAAGCGACAGCCTAGAACAAAGCTTCTACTCTTTAAGCAAAGATGACCCTGTACGAAAAGGAATTACAAAAGCAATCCTGGATTTAAGGGTCAATGCTTTTTCTGGAATTCAGGTGCCAAAAAGGCTTATTCCAAAGGAATACATAAAGAAATATGGGATAAACAACCTCTGGAAATACGACCTGCCTCTGAATGGCCTTATCCTTAATTTTAGAAAAGCTCTTTTCAAACTGCTCAGAAAGAAGAACTTCAAACATTTTAAGCGAGCTGAGGGTGTTTTTTTAAGAACTCAGACATTGTCATAAAGGAGCCTCTCAGTGCCTTTTTTTACCTTTGCCAACTCTTTCTTGCTCAATTCCTCTGTTTCAATAAAGTGGTCAAACAAGTCAGCTTTCTTCTTAAGCAAACCATACTCATCCTTTGGAAGGGTTACGCTTTCTGCCATAATATCTTAAGATAAGCTCTTTCTATTTATAAAAATATCGAACGAAAACCGGAAAATCGTTCATTTTTCATCCTGCACCAGCTTCTTCCTGGGCGCGAGAAGTATGGTGGCATAAACCATTAAATCCTTTTTTGCCGGTTTATACCTGACCTGCTTTACGCTTCTCAGGCTCTTTTCATAAATATGGGCGAGCTGCCTGTCTTTCTTTTCTGCGTATTCCTTTTGCAGCTTTTTTTCCTGCTTTTTCAGCCGTTCTATTTCTGACCGGAGTGACTTTTTCCGCTTTTCCCACTGCTTCATCTGCTTGGTTTTTCCTGAGAGCTTTTTGTTTCCGACGAGCTTTTTTACTGCCCTTCGTGTCTTCTCTCCGGACAGCTTTTTGTTAACTGAAGAAAGCGAGCTTTTTGCAGACTTGATTTTCTTTTTCAGTTCGCTTATCCTGCGGCCGTGCTTTGACTTGAGCAAATCCAGCTTGGGCCTGGACAGGTCCAGCAGTGCGTTGTGGTTAAGCTTAACTATCTCTTCTTTGTCATAGGAAACATTCTTCAGGAAGGTGCTTTCAAAAAGCGTTGCGGAAAGGCCTGCCTTTGCCTCCCTGAAGGCATACTCAACGGAATCTACTATGCTTGCCTTTGGCTGTGCAATGCTGATGTCTTTGTGGATTAGCTGCCTGAATGTTACATGCCTGAGGAAGTTTCCGATGGGAATTGATTTGGCTGTGAGGTCAAACAGAAACGGCCCCTGAAGTGGCATCTCAATATCCCTGTAAGGCCTGGCGCCTACGACTACCTTAAGATAGGGAATATACTCTTCTCCTTTTTCTGCTGATATCTTCAGGGAAATATCATCTGAATGATTTTTAACTACCTTTATCAGGCTGGACAGAATCTTTTTGGGCTTTTCTTTTCTGACAGGGACAGGCTTATTCTTCTGAGAGGGTTTTCTTCCAACGCTTGCCAGTATCCTGCCTGCAGAGACCATCTCCTGCTCTTTATTCCTGCTAAATGAAGGCTGCTGCCTCGGTTGCTTTGTATCCAGGCTTCCGGAAACCTTCGGCTTTTCTGCTGGGTTGTTTATCCATTTCAGGTGCTCTGGCTTTAGCGGCCCTTTGTGGAATGTGTAAAGCCATCTTGCCTTAACCAGCTTTATTTTTGAAGACTGTGAATCTGAATAGATGATTTCGCCGACTGCTGTCTTTGAGTTAAGCTCCTTCAGCTCGGAAAACGAGATGTCTGAGGCAATGGCTGATTTCTGTATGTCGTTTTCTGTCCTGAGCCTGCCTATGAGCCTTGTTCCGAGGTTGCCCATGAGCTTGTAGTCTATGTCTCCAGGGCTCTGGGTTGCTAGTACCAGGCCAAGCCCGAATGCCCTTGCCTGCCTTATGAGGAGCTCAAGGAGTTTCTTGCAAGGAGGATTTGAAGGTGGCGGCGGCAGGATGCCTGCAATTTCATCAATATAAAGGATGCACTTAAGCCTCTCGTTTCCTGAGCCTGAGAACACTTTGGAATAAAGCTCCTGAAGCACTGCCTCAACTGCAAGCTGCTTCTCTTCCATGGATGTGCAGAAGCGCAGGTCAAACACTGAAAGGCCTGGGCTTCTTATGTCCAGAGAGAGCTCCTCGCCATGGCTGAGCGCCTGTTTTGATGGGGAGGACAAAAGAAGGTTTATTGAGGCTGCTGCCTTTAGCCGGTCTGCTTCCTTAAGGAACTCATCAATGGGAAGCGAGCCGATGGTTGAGAAGGGCGGGTTTTTCACTTTTTCAATAAGCTCCTCATAAGTTGGCTTTTTCTTTTCCTGCCAGAGCTTAAGCAGAATCTGTGATACTAAAGCAGACGCTTTATCTTTGATCATGCCTTTAACGCCAGACATGTTTATTATGGACTCTCCAACAGGCCCTGCGAGCTCTTCTGCGCCTTTCTTTGGAGGTTCGAGCCTGGGCAGCAGGGATATTCTCTCCCCGTAGTCAGACTTTGGGGTATATACCTTAGCATTTACATTCCTGAGCACATCATACGCGGCATCAGGAAAGCCATTGTTTTTGTTAAGGTAAGACTGAGCCAGCCTTTTTGCCTCTGCTTTGCCTGCAAAAGGCCTGAAGTCATACTTTTTTGAGAATACTGCAAGCCCGCTTATGTCACCTTTTGGGTCTATTGCTATGATGGGAATCTTTTTCACCAATGCTTCCTCTGCAAGAATCTTGCACATAACGGTCTTGCCCGAACCGGTGGAGCCCACAACAAAAGCGTGCCTTGTGAGCGTGTTCAGGTTGAGCATCTCTTTTTTTCCATTGTGGAACCCTATGAAAGCTTTTGCCATAGATGAAAATTTCAGGAGCAACTATATAAAGCTTTTTGATATTCCTGCTCCTGCTGCTGTTTCTGCCGAAATAAATCCAAAACATTTTTAAAGAAGGTTTCTGTCTTTTTTTATGTGATAATATGAATAAGCCAAGGGCAGAGATTCAGCTAAAGGTAAGTGAGGCAATCCCGGAGGATGTTAATAAGGGCATTGTCAGGATTGATTCAGGCTTCCTGAGAGAGATAGACCTCAGGCCGGGCGATATTGTAGAGATTGAAGGCAAGAAAAAGACTGTTGCTATCGTTGACAGGGCTTACCCCAGGGACATAGGGGTATCTCTTGTAAGAATGGACGGGATTACTAGAAGGAATGCCCAGACTAGCATTGGTGAGTATGTTAAGATAAGAAGAGCTGAATTTAAAGTTGCTGAGAAGATTGTGATAGCGCCTGCGCAGGAGGGAGTCACTATTCAGGCAACCAACATAAATATTATGTTCAAGAAAGGCCTTTTAGGAAGGCCAGTGCTTAAAGGAGACATAGTCTCAATAGGAGGGACAAACTCAAGAAGGAGAATTGTCTCAAACAACCCTAATTTCGATGATTTTGACATCTTCAGGATTATTAACGACAACCTTAGGGGCTTTGGATTCTCGTTCACAGATATTAAATTCGTAGTTGCAGACACATCTCCAAAAAATACTCCTGTTATAATTACTGACTCAACTGAGGTTGAGTTTAACCCTAAGCCGGTTGAGACGACACTTGAAACCAAGTCGCTTGATGTGACTTACGAAGATATAGGAGGGCTTCAGGAATCAGTGAGAAAGATAAGGGAGATGGTTGAGCTTCCAATGAAGCACCCTGAGATCTTTAACAGGCTGGGCATTGAGCCGCCAAAGGGAGTTTTGCTTTACGGGCCTCCTGGAACCGGAAAGACGCTTCTCGCCAAGGCTGTTGCCAACGAAACAAACGCAAGATTCATACTTATCAACGGCCCGGAGATTATGAGCAAGTACTACGGGCAGAGCGAGCAGAACCTCAGGCAGAAGTTTGAGGATGCTGAAAAGAATGCACCAAGCATTATATTTATAGACGAGATTGACGCAATTGCTCCAAAAAGAGAGGAGTCAAAGGGAGAAGTGGAAAGAAGGGTGGTTGCCCAGCTTCTTGCAATAATGGACGGGCTAAAAGCCCGGGGCAAGGTAATTGTGATTGCTGCCACCAACATCCCAAACTCGCTTGACCCTGCGCTGAGAAGGCCTGGAAGATTTGACAGAGAGCTTGAAATTGGGGTTCCTGACAAGGATGGCAGAGCCCAGATTATGAAAATACATACAAGAAACATGCCTATCCAGCCCCCATTCACAAAGGAAAGCATTTACTCAATCAAAGAGAAGATAAAGCAATTCCTTTCAAAGAAAGAGGAAGAGGAAAAAGACCTTCATGAGAAAATAAAAGGGTCTGAAACTGAGGTTAAGAAATATTCCGAGCTTGCAAAACAGCTTGACAACGAGATTGAAAAGGTTTTCAAGGAAAGGGGAAAAACAGAAACAGACCAGGAGTTTGAAACGCTTGGGAGGAGAATTAAAGAGCTTAAGGGAAATAAAGAATTATATGAGTCAAATGCAGCACAACTGCAAAAAGAAAGAGAAGAAGCTGAAGCAAAAATCAATGAGATTGCTTCCCTTAGAGAAACAATTGAAGAGATAAAGGGAAGGATGAACGACCCGGAGCTCGTGGAAATTCTCTTCATGGGCCTATCTTATGCAGAGTTTGCCAAAATTGAGCAGGCGCTTACAGAACACATGCTTTCTTTATCTGGCGAGAGCAGGAAAATTCTTGGTGACAAAAAGCAGAGGTTCTCAAAGATTAAAGAGAAAATCCTTGAAAAGATATCCAGCACAAAGGCAAAGCAGCAGATTGAGGGCATAGAGTTTGAGTACAATAAAATAACAAAAGAGACACTAAAAAAGGTTATGAACATAATTGAAGATAAAGCCATAAAGAATAAGCTTGGCCTGACTCTTGAGAACTCCAGGGATGATGAAGAAGCAAGGAGGATTATCACAGGCAACTTCCTGCCTTTTGAATTCAAGAATGATATTACCAAATCCCTCAAAGAGGAGATGATTGAAAACCTTAGTGAGAGAACTCACGGCTTTGTGGGTGCTGACATATCTGCATTCGCTAAAGAGGCTGCAATGGCTGCACTTAGAAAAGCGTTGCCTGACATTATGAAAAGCGATGAGGAAACCTTCTCTGAGCAGGTGCTTAACAACCTTTACATTGACTTTAATGACTTCCACGAGGCGCTTAAGGTTGTAAGGCCAAGCGCGCTTAGGGAAGTCTTTGTTGAGATACCAAATGTTAAATGGCTGGACATTGGCGGGCTTGAGGATGTCAAGCAGGAGATTACTGAAGCAGTTGAGTGGCCGCTTAAGCATAAGGAAGTATTCAGGAAGCTGGGCATTAGGCCTCCTAAAGGCGTAATGCTTTACGGTCCTCCGGGAACAGGAAAGACTATGCTTGCAAAGGCAGTTGCAAATGAGAGTGATGCGAACTTCATACTTGTAAAAGGCCCTGAGCTTCTTAGCAAGTGGGTCGGAGAGAGCGAAAAAGCTTTGAGGGAGATTTTCAAGAAAGCCAGGCAGACTTCTCCATGCATTGTTTTCTTTGATGAGATTGATTCTATTGCTCCAAGAAGAGTGGCAAGTGAAGACAACAAAGTTGGCGAAAGAATGGTAAACCAGCTCCTTACCGAAATGGACGGTGTTGAAGAGCTCAACGATGTAGTTATTATCGG
>DSBS01000058.1 GCA_011045925.1 Candidatus Woesearchaeota archaeon
ATACAATATGCCCCCTCAGAAAACCCAGAGCAAGAAGTTAAGGCAGAGCTTTGCAGTGTTATTAAAAAGTACTTTAATGAGCTGGAAGTCCAGCGGATGGGAAAATTCAGGGCCCTGAAATCAATCGGAGAGCAGGGATTTAAGATTCTGTGAAAGCCTTTCCTGAAACTGCTTTTCCTTTTCTAATTCAGACTTGTCCAGGGAAAGCACAGAAATCAAAGACTTGATGAAAATCCTTTCCTTTTCCTTGTCATCAAAAAGCTTTCCAAGATTAGAGTCAATAATGTCTTTTTCAATCTCCTCAGGCGTTCTGTTTTCTACAAACATCTCTTTAAATTCCGACGACTCAAGCTTAGAAGTGCTCCTCATTACAAAAAAAGCTGATTTTTTTTCAGCTGTTTTTGAGAAGCTTGAAAACTCAATTCCCTTTAATGAGCCAGAAATCTTTCCGTAAAAGCTCATCAGGACAATAGTATCAAAAAACTCCTCGCCTTCTATGGCAGAAAAGACCTCAGCATTGATTTCCTCGGGATTTTTCCCATTGCAATCAAAGTCAAAGCACCTTACATTTTTCAGCATAATCTTTACCCTTTCTAAAGAAACCGGGCTTCCGCCTGAATCCTTTTCATCGACATTCGCGATAAAAAAACCCCCTGAAACAAGGGTCTTAAGCTCATCAAACCCTGACGGAAAAAGGGGTCCGGGGTAAACAAATAGGCCATAGCCTTCCATATCTTTTTCATCTACATAATGCACATGGCCGCCGGCATAGTAATCAAAGCCCCGGGGAAACAAGGACAAGGGCATGCCTGAAATTTTTGAGAAGCGCTTTGGAAGAAGCTCTGACACTGCGTTGTGAAACATAAAAATCCTGAAGCCGCCTTCTTTTTCAAGAAGGCTCCTGTCCAGGCTTTGGTAAAGCTCGCTGTCCAGCGCATTTCTTTTCCCTAGAAGGCCTGTAATTTTTGCTCCTGTTTTTTCATCAAGCAAAAAATCCAGCCTAATCTTTTCTGAATCAGAGCCTGCAAGCCGAGTTGCATTATTAATCAAGCCTATTCCTGACAAGATTCTTAAAAAAGTCTTGTTGCTAGCAGAAAAGTCATGGCTTCCGGCAATCAGATAAACCTCTATGCTGTTTTGCCTAAGCTTCTGCAAAGACCTGATTGTCCTCTCAAGAAGCTCAATGTCAGGCAGGGGGGTGTTGAAAAGGTCCCCGCAAATCAGGACGAAATCAACCTTTTTATCAATGCAGATGCTGCATGCTTTCTCAAATGCAAGAATGCTAAGCTCCCTCATAGAAGGATTGCTCCATGACCCAATGTGGCAGTCCGCCATATGCGCAAATCTCATCTTTTTACAAAGAGTAATCAAAAAGCAAAATAAACCTTTTGATTAGGCTGTTGATTAAAATAATTCTACATCTTCCTTCCTAAAAGAAAGGCTTTTTTCATTGCTCTCTGGAAGCCCGGCCATGTTCTTTTTTGAAAAAAGAGGGACATTAACAGGCACAGCAAAGCCCAAAAAGCTTGATGAGACTATTGCTTCTCCTGTTCCAAGCGAGGCTATTGCCCTTTCATCGGTTGAAAGGTCGTTTGAAGAGGATTCAATTACCGCTGCCCTTTCCGGCTTCATCTCAATTCCCATGAGTATCTTTGTATTCATGTTGGCAAGAATCTCTCTTGGGATCAGCGAAGGAAGCTGTGTTACTGCATAAAGCCCAATCTTGAATTTCCGCCCTTCCCTGGCAATAGTGTGAAAGATGTTGCTTCCGGACTTCAGCACTTCCCTTCCAAGAACACGGGGGGCTTCTTCCAGAACAATTACAGCCTGCGGCTTCTGCTTAAGCGTGCCTTTCTTCTTATAATGCTTATGCCTTGAAAAAAGAAGGTTTGCAACCATTGAGCCAACAAGTATTTCCTGCTGGCTTGAAATGTTAGAGCTGTCTATTATCACCTTTCTGCCCTGCTCAATAAAATCACAGATGTCGCTGACTGTGCTTTCAAAGCCATCAAAAGAAAAAATGCCCTCGCACGTAATCCTGCCATTTGCCACAAAAACATCCAAAAGATTTAGCAGCCTTCTTTTAATCACAGAAAAAGTGCCCGGCTGAACATCCGGAAATTCCTGCTGCTCTTTTTCCAATAAAATAAACTCAATCCAGCGATTCCTAAACCTGCTGTAGTAGCGCGCCATTGCCTCAGCCTGGGCTGATGACCACTCCGAAACGCCCAAGAAATGCTTCGGCTTAAGGCTCTTAATATTAATTCTAAGGCTTCTTGTTCCAGCAGGGCTGTCGTAGTCAGAGAAATATATTACATTTCTGCCGGGATGGTCTTTTAGCCCAAAGCCAGCCCTGCCATAATATTCGTCATGGGGGTCAAGTATAAGCATTCCAAAACCAGGGTTTTCAAGAAGATTCCAGAAGATTACAGAAGACAGGTTTGATTTTCCCCTTCCTGTTGTTGCTGCAAGAAGAACATGATGCTGAAAAGTTTTCTGCGCGTCTATCCTTACCCTGGCCTTAACCTTGGATGAGCCTGACCTTAAAAAGCCTACAAACAAAGGGTTCTCGGGGTTGTTTAAAATTTCTATGTCTTTCTCTGAAATCCTGGAGAACCTTGAAAGAAGGGGCGGAAGAGACTTTGCTGTCAGCCTTGCCTTTTCAAGCTTGTCATAAACCAAAAGGTTTTTGCATATTGCAACAGAATAAACCTGGATGCTTTCATCAAAAAGATTTACCCCGAGGTTCTGCTCTAGCTCCATGCCGGACATAAGCTCAAGGTTCTGCTGCGATATCTGGCTTCCATAACACAAGTCATAAACCTGAAGAAAGAACTTCTGGCTCCCGGTTTCATGTACAAGAATCTCGCCAAGCTGAATGCTGCTGTCTTTCTTAACCCTCAGCAAAACCTTCTCAAAAGACCCGCCAACAAGCTGACCGACTGACTCCCCCATGGAAAAGAAGCAAGCCTGCTTTCTTAAAAAGTTTGTGATTGAGAATGCCTGATGAAAGAGCAAATAATAAAAGGAGAAGGCAAACCATATAACTGATAAGCAACAATCAAATCTAAAAGCAAGAAAAAGCAAGAAGAATGCCCCGTTAGTTCAGCCAGGATAGAATGAAACCCTGCGGAGGTTTTGACCCGGGTTCAAATCCCGGACGGGGCGGCTATCCTGCTCCGTTTCCACTAAAGCCAGTTGAATCTTCCTTTAGCCGATAAAAAGGCAGCCTATTATTGAATGCAGCCTCTAAGAAATACGACTTAACCTTTTCTTCACCATGGCCATTTACGTATAATTCAAGGGAACAGGGAATTCCTCGCGTATATATATTTAATGAAAAAAACTTGATTTTTTTCCTTCCAAGTCTCGTTTTAAGTTTTCAAACCTCTCATAATGTCTTGCTTGGTCAGGATTATTTGACTCAAAATCTGAAAGGATTTCAAAATCCAGGTCAACTATAATAACTTTAACCGCATCATCAAGAGAGGAACTTGCATTTTCCATAAAAAAGCAATTCACATTAAAAATATAAAGTTTCTGAATTTTAGCCAGATATAATCTTATAGCTTAAGCTATTCAGCCTGCCCCTTAAAAAACTTAACATTCTTTCTTGCTTCAGCATAAAGGTTTCCCCCGGATTTTGTTAGCTCGCCTACAAAAAAGCCAGCCTCCATAAGAACCTTCAAAAACCCCTCCCGGCCAAAGAAAAAATAATGCCTCTTGTACTTGCATCCATCCTTGGTGTAAGTAACTATCGCTTTTTTTTCTGTAATAAAGCTAAACTTGCCTTTTCGCTCCTGCTCTGCCACATACTTTTTGTCCGGGTGCCAAACACTAAAAAGCACAGAAGAGCCAGGCTTAATAACCCTAAAAATTTCCCTGCATGCAGCAAGCTGATCTTGATAATCAAGAAAATGATGCAGGGATGCAATGCAAAGCGCTGCATCAAAAAAACCATCTTCAAAAGGCAGCGAAAGCATGCTGCAAAGCATAGGATTAAAGCCTTTTTCCTTAACTAACGCAAGCTGGCCTTGTGAAAAGTCAAGGCCGAACAGGTTATTTGTTTTGAATCCAAGCGAAACTGCAAGCTCAAGGTGCCTGCCTGTGCCGCACCCCACATCAGCTATCTTGGCTTCAGTTTTGTTGGGAATCCTCTGAAGGAATTCCTTTGCCTTCATGTCAAAGGATCTTCGTCTTAAATCCCAGTCTTCTGAAATGCTGTTATACGTTTTCCTGTTTTCCTCAGAATGTTCCACACTAAAGAAAACAAGCTCAAAGCATATAAAGATTTTGAAACAATGCAATTGGAAAAGAGGTTCCGCTAAGTTTAAATATGAAGGGGGCTTTTACTTGTGTGATGGGCTAGGCCGGGCAGTTAGCCCCTGCCTGTCACTGCAAACGGGCTATATGGCGGGGCTGAAAATAAGGGAGGCGGCTTTTTGATGCTAATTCCTGCCTGTTTGTCTCGTCGAAGCTCTGCCCTTCGGGACTCCTGGCTGAGAGAACCAGGTCAGGTCCGGAAGGAAGCAGCCTTAATCCCAATCAGGGGTGCTCAAAGGATACAGGGTGGAGAGGCATTCAGGGCCAACAGGAATTGGCATTAAGAGTCCACTCCCTTAAGCCCATCACTTTTATTCTTTATTTCCTGAGAAAAGCGAGAAAAGCATTAGATAAAATTCTTTGAAAAGAAACGTTTCAGGCAAACAGCTCAAGCAAACAGCTTTTTCTTCTTAATTATCCGTGTAACATATCCGGCAACAGGATTCCTTATCTTTTTAGCTCCTGAGTCAAGAAAGCCCTCAACCAGCCTTTTGTTTTCATCAAAATTATCTATGAAAACATCAGGATTAGACTTAACTAGCTCAAGTGTTATTCTCTTTACTTTTGATGTTTTTATTCTGCCCATATGCCTTTAGGGTAAAAAGGCGCGTTTAAAAAGATTTCTAAATAGTTAAGCCAAAATGGAAAAAAGCTAGGAAAAGCTTTTTATATCCGGGGCTTGTAGCTCTAGCCATGTTAAGAACACACACCTGCGGAGAACTCAGGAAAAAAGATTGTGGAAAAACTGTTGCCCTCGCCGGCTGGGTTTCCAGAAAAAGGAGCTTTGGAAAGCTTGTGTTTATCTCATTAAGAGACAGGTTTGGTGAAACCCAGGTTATCTGCAACTCTGATGAAAATCCTTCCTTAAAAGACCTAAGAAAAGAAAGTGTCATACTTGCTGAAGGGAAGGTCCAGGAAAGAAAGAAAGGCGAAGATAATAAGGAAATGGCTACAGGCGAAATAGAGGTTGCTGTAAAGAAAATAACAATCCTAAACGCGGCAGAGCCGCTCCCTCTCGACCTGGACAACGCAGAAAACAATTCAGACGAGGTAAGGCTGAAGTACAGGTTTCTCGACTTAAGAAGGCAGGAAATGAAGGAAAACCTTGTATTCCGCCACCGGGTTTCACAGGCAATCAGAAAAGAGCTCTGCTCTAAGGGCTTTCTTGAGATAGAAACCCCTTTTCTCGTAAGGTCGACCCCAGAGGGCGCCAGGGATTACCTTGTTCCTTCCAGGGTGCACAAATGGCATGCTTATGCACTCCCTCAGTCTCCGCAGATATACAAGCAGCTTCTCATGATTTCCGGGTTTGACAGGTATTTCCAGCTTGCAAGATGCTTTAGGGACGAGGACCTGCGTGCAGACAGGCAGCCCGAGTTCACACAGGTTGACCTAGAGATGAGCTTTGCCGAGCAGCAAGATGTGTTTGATGTTGTTGAAGGAATAATCAGCAAAATTTTCTCAGAGGTAATGGAATCAGGCATTGAAACACCTTTCTTAAGGCTGGCGTATAAAGAAAGCATTGAAAGGTTTGGAACAGACAAGCCCGACTTAAGGTTTGGGCTTGAGTTAAAAGACCTCAGCAAGCTTGCGAACGACTCTAGCTCTGATGCGCTTTCCTCTGCCGAATGCATAAAATGCATTGTAACTGGCGATCTGCTCTCAAGAAAGCAGGCAGACTCGCTATCTGAGGTTGCCAGGGCTTACAAGGCAAAGGGCATTATCGCAATCAACAAAGAAAACAATGAGCTTAGTGGGCAGTTTTCAAAATTCCTTGGGGATAAGCTAAAGGAAAAGCTGGTTTCGTTAAGCTCGGGATTTGAAAAATCAACAATTGTAATCGTAGCGGGGAAAGCAAAAACTGTTAATGAGGCTTTAGCAAATGTAAGAAACGAGCTCGCAAGGATGCTTGGCTTAATAAAAAAAGATGTATTTAAGTTCTGCTGGGTTGTGGACTTTCCTTTGTTTGAGTGGAATGATAATGAGAAAAGATGGGAGCCTTCACATCACATGTTTACCATGCCTAAGAAAGAATGCTTGGAATTTTTAGAAAGTTCTCCGGAAAAGGTTTTTGCAGACTGCTACGACCTTGTTCTTAACGGGGTTGAGCTTGGCTCAGGCTCTCTCAGGATTTCAGAGCCGGGCCTTCAGGAAAAAGTTATGAAGGTAATTGGCCTAAGCCATGAAAAGGCTAGGGAAAAGTTCGGGTTCTTCCTTGATTCTTTTAGGTACGGAGCTCCTCCGCACGGGGGAATTGCGCTTGGGCTAGACCGGCTTATTGCAATACTGAAAAACCAGAACGACATAAGGGAATTCATAGCATTCCCAAAAAACAAAAAAGCCGAATGCCCGATGGATAACTCTCCCAGCATAGTCTCTGAAGCACAGATTGAAGAGTTAGGGCTGAAACTTAAGAAATAGGCTTTCTATATTAAGCCCTGCTTAAGAAATTTAAGGAATTTAAGGATAACAGATAATAGGCTAAGCAGATATAGAAAAGCCATGAAATCCATGAACCGAAAGGATTTTGATATCTTAACCCAATTAAGAAGAAACTCCAGGATGAAGCTTACCGCCCTGAGCAGGAAAACAGGCATTCCTGTCTCAACGCTCTTTGAAAGAATAAAGAGCATGAAGGGTTTCCTTGTTAAAAAGAGCACAATCGTAGTGGATTTTGAGAAACTGGGCCTTGAAACAAAAGCCTTTATCCGAATAAAAACAAAAAGCGAGGAAAAAAGCCAGCTTATAGACTACTTAAGAAAAAGCATTAATGTAAACAGCATCTGGAAAGTAAACAACAGGTTTGACCTTCTATGTGAAGTGATTTTTGAGGGCATGAAAGAATTCGACAGGTTTGTCGAAGAGCTTGAAACAAAGTTTTCCATAAGAGAATTAGAAACAGAGTATGTGATAAAGGAGATTGAAAGAGAAATGTTTCTTTCAACACCCGAGATTACAGGGATGCTTTTAAAGCAGAGCAAAATCAGGATAGATTTTTCTCCAGGAGAAAAAGCCCTTAAACCAAGGTAAAAAGGCGCCCCAGAGGGGATTCGAACCCCTGATCTTACGGTTAACAGCCGTACGCTATACCACTAAGCTACCGGGGCAGCTTGTTCTCTTGGATAAAAATTCTGTTTAAAAATGTTTCTTTTATTTGGGCTCTGTTCAAAAAGTCCAAATAAAAAACAAATAATATTGTGGGCGATAGCCCTACAATATATTTCAGCCCGCATTGTTCGGGCTGAAAGAGAGCTCACGCTAGCACCAAACTTGCGCTTTA
>DSBS01000050.1 GCA_011045925.1 Candidatus Woesearchaeota archaeon
TATCAAACGCTTAACTTTATTAATGAGTTTTGTTTTTTCTTTCATGGGGAGAAAATCCCTCCCCCCCTCAGATAGCCTTACGGCTGCTGAGGGTTATAAATCTTTAGATTTTGAACAGAGCCCCTACTAGAGAAAAGTATTTAAAAGGTAAACCTTTAAGGAAATGCATGCATACAAGGGAAAGCATTGATTACTCAAAGAAAGCTGGCTTTTACGAAAAAGCAAGAGACAACGCAAACAAGTTCAGGAAGATCTTTGAGACAAACCTTAAGGCAAAGCCAGGCACCCAGATCCTTATTTTTGCTGATTATTCTGATAATTTTTTTCCATATATTGTTTCGCTCTCTTACTACATTGCCGCGAAGAGGCTTGGCTTTTACCCAATTCTCATATTTTCGGCAAAAGGCCAGGACATTACAGAATTTTCAAAGGCTGTGGAGAACATAAACAGCAACAGCATTGCTATTCTGAACCTGGCAAATAAGCTCGCCAAGTTCAGCCAGGTTCCTTTCAGAAGGTTCTGCAGGATAAACAACACAAGGTTTATTGTTACAACAAGCCTGGGCATGGTAGAGAAAAGGTTTGCAAGAACTTTTATGGATGCCCTTGATATTGATTATGCAAAGCTTAGGAAAAGAATGCTAAAATTCAAGCAGCAGCTAACCGGAACGAAAATCCTGTTTATCAAAACAAAGGCAGGAACCTCATTAAAAGCAAATGTGTTCCTGAAGGAGCCAATTGTTTCCGACGGAATCTTTGATTTTATGAGGATAGGGGGAAACCTGCCTGCAGGAGAGGTTTTTTTTGCTGCAAAGAAAGGCAGTGTTGACGGCAGGATTATTATTGATGGCTCTGCGAGAACTAAGCAGAGCACCATCTTAATAAAAAGGCCAATTGAGCTCAAGATTGATAAGGGAAAGGTTGTTAAGATAAATGGTGATGAAGAAGCTGAACTGCTAAAAAGCGCCTTAAAAGATGAATTCAAAAAACACCAAACAGACTCCATATTCTGCATTGGCGAGATTGGAATCGGATTTAACCCCAGAGCCAAGATTGTTGGGTCTACAATTGTAGACGAGAAAGCAGAAAACACAGCACATATTGCCTTGGGCAACAATGCTCAATTTGGCGGGAGCATTTCAGCGCCTATTCACTGGGACCAGGTTTTTAAGAGCCCGTATGTCTTTGCTGATGGTAAAGAGATTCCTGTAAAGCTTCATTATTAAGCCACAATAAAGAAAACTACTTGCCTTGCTTTTCCAGAGAGTATAAGCCAAGGATCTCTTCTTCCATAAAATGAAGCGCTGAAGGAATAATCAGGCAGTGCGGAGGCTCGCCAAAGCCAAACTCCTGCAGCTTAACAAGCTCTGCATATGCTATTGAAGGCTTATCTGAGCCCAGCCTTGCACATCCAACAGCCATCAGGTTCGGGGACAAAATCTTCTTTCCTTCTTTTGACTCAAGCTTTAGAAGGATATCAACAGCATCCTTAATAGTCATATAAATGCCTTTATCCTGCTTTATGTCAAGCAGAAAAAGCGTATGAAAGCCTAATGAAAGGTTCTTTTCAAGAGAATAATATGGTGTTGCTGGAAAGAAACCTGGCTCAGGGTAAACTATACTGGCCGGAGCACCAAACTTATATAACGACAGCCCAGTGATTCCTACTGCCGTAAGCACAGAAGCATTATTTACAACCTTTACATCTATGTTGTTCTTTCTCGCATCAAGAAAAAGGCTGGAGTGGGTTGTTGCAGAGAAAACATCGCCAACCACAAGAAAGCTTACCCTGCTCTCTTTTGCCAGGCTAAGGATTTTGCCTGAGTTCTGCTCAGCAAGCTCTCTCCCACACAGAGAGAACTTTTTGGCGCATTCTTCCTCAAGCTGGGTGATTGCCCCCTCAGAAAAAAGAGATGTATAAGACTCAATGAAAACATAGTCAGAAGTGGTGATAAAATCTTTTCCCTTAACAGAGATGTGCTCTGGACAAAGCCCTAAACCAATCAAATACAATGGCATAAAAAATAAAGAGAGAATAAAAAAATAAAAAGCTTTGTTTTTTGCAGCAGTGCCCTGCTTATCTCTTAAACAGGAAGACAATAAGCACGAATACCAGCACAATCAGCAGGAGGAATATTCCGCCAAGCAAAGCCAGGAACATCGGGCTTTCTGTGAAAGGCTGCTCAAAAACAATATCTTCCTTTGGCACATCCGGCTCTTTAGGCTCCTCAGGCTCTTCAGGCACAATTATCACAACAGGGTCCTTGTCCTCATCTTCTGGCTGCTCAGGCTCTGGGCATGCTTCTACATCTACAAAAGCAAATGCAGTTAACCTCTCCCTGTCATCATAGTAAAGCACTTCCAGGTCAAACCTATATCTTCCTGCGCCAGCATCCTGGCTTATAAAGAAGGGCGTGGAAAACTTGAACATGTTGTCTTTGTCATAAGGGTCGCTCACAAGCTCAACAATCCTCTGGTAATCAAATTCCAGTTCTGTGCTTGTAACCCTTACCTTAACATCCTCATCCCTTCTGCCGGCATTATAGATTGTCCCAAAAACCTCAACACTGCCTGAGCATTTTATTCTTTCCGGGAAAACCTCGAAGTTCCTTATGGAAATCTCTCTCAGGGGCTTCCTGATTCTTAAAAAGTATTCTTCCTCGAGCACAAAAGTGTTTCCTTCCTCATCTTCTGCCTCAATAATTAATCTTACATCAAAGGTGTCATCCAATACCTGAAATGGCACCCTGAAAGGTATGGTAAGTGTCCTTGACCTTCCTGGCCTTAATGAAAAGAAGTCTGACTCTTCCTCAAAGTCTTCAAAACCTTCATCAAGAATTCCTTCTATTATCAGTGTTGCAAAAACTTCATCAAAATCAAGGCCGTTAGAGGTTGGATAAAGGCTGGTTATATCAATCCTGAACTCTACATTTGAGTCAGGCTTAGCATCAATGGTATCTCCGGGGTTGTAAGTTTTTAGCGAGCCGTCAACATTTACCCTTAGCCTTGTAAGCTCAATATAATTTCGCTCCGTCACAACAACATCAAAATTCTGGAATACAGTTGTTTGGCTGTCACTAACACTGATGTTTACTGGAAAAGTGCCCTTTGAAGCCGGTGTCCAGGTTATTCTTCCTGTTGTAAAGTTAATAATCATTCCTTCTGGCCCAGCAAGAAGCATAAAGGTTAAAGTATCTCCATCAGGGTCATTTGCCTTTACATCGTAAGTGTACTTCTCTTCCAAATAAACTTTAGTTTTTGGAGAAGAAGTAATTACAGGATGCCTGTTAACATTAATTACCTCAAGATTCATGGATTTCTTTTCTGTCCCATCAATATCTCCAATCGTAAAGTTAATCTCATAGTTTCCAGCATCATTAAAAGTTGGAGTAAAGAAAAACTCACAAGCAGTTCCGTTATTATTCATCTGCCTTGGCCCTTCCGGAACAGGAAGGATTGTGAATTGGCAGGAAAGAGTACCATTCTGCAGCGTCCTGTCTATTGGGAGCACATACCTAAACAATTCTCCCTCAGAAACAGACTGGTCTGGAAGTTCGCCTACAAAAGAAACTGTAGAAAAAACCAGAGGCAAACTTATTATAATAAATGATGCCAAAAGACATCTTTTTGTTAGCTTCATAATCTCACCTTATCAACTCGGCAGTAGTGATTATATTTAAACCTTTCGCTTTAAAACGGTGCTCCTCTGAAATAGTCAAGGAAGACTAAAAAACATTTTAACCCAAACCAAAATTTTTTAAATAGTGGAGCATTCCAAAGCTCTAGTGGTTTGAATGACAAAAAAGATTCCCAAATCAAGGTCGCTCAGAAAGGTATTCGTTAAAGTCCCTGGAAATGAGGTGAAAGTTCACTTCAGGGAAAGGAAAGAAAAGAAGAGAGCCTGCGCAGAATGTGGAAAGATTCTTCCAGGAATGTTCAGGAATTCTCCCGGAAACTCAAAGCCTGCTAAAACCAAAAGAAAGCCATCCAGGCCTTTTGGCGGAATCCTGTGCTCTTCATGCATGAGAAAAAAGGTTCAGGCTAATGTCTTGAAAGCAAGTGGTGATTCAAATGCTTGAGATTGGCTCAGTTGTTGCGAAGAATGCAGGCAGGGATGCCGGCAAGGTTGGCGCTGTAATCAAGATTGTTAATGAAAAGTTTGTTATGGTTGATGGGTTTTGCCGAAGAAAAAAAGTCAACATTAGGCACCTGATTCCCCTAAACAGGAAAATCAACATAAAAGAGAATGCCAAAAGAGAAGAAATAATACCTCTACTGGATCGAATGGTTTAATTTCCGCTTCTTCCCCTTTGAGAATTATATAATCTATCTATATATCCCAGAGAAGAGGCATCTTCTACAGATTTCTCCTCTCTAAGGCGGATTATTCTCGGGAATCTCAAGGCATACCCTGAAGAGTACGTGGGGCTTTTCTGTATTTCATCATAGGCAACCTCAATCACAAGGCTTGGCTTTACCGATACCAGCTTTCCTTTTTCTGATGTAATCAGCTCCTTAAGCAATTCATTCACCTCAATAAAGCTAAGGCCCTGCTCTTTCAGCTCTTTTAGGCCAGAGCTGACTTTGCCTATTTCAAGCAAGTCTCCGTCTTCAGACATACAGGACAGAAAAAAAGATGTAAGCCAGCCTGCCCTTTTTCCCTCACCATACTCTGCGCCTGTTATAACCAGGTCAAGAGTTTCAAGGACTGGCTTAATCTTAAAGCCTGAGCCGACCCTTTTCCCGATTCTGTATCTGGACTCAATAGACTTCGCCATGATGCCTTCGTTCCCTTTAGCAAGGGCTTCTTTATAGAAGCTTTCTGCTTCTTCTTTTGAAGATACAGTTAGCTGCTTTGCAAGAACTATTTTGCCTTTCTGCTCTTTAGTTACTTTCTCAAGAAGATTTCTTCGTTCCCTAAACGGCCTAGTGTATACAACCTCGCCATTCAGGTAAAGAATATCAAAAAGGTTTGCCTCTACAGGAAGGTTCTCTGCTATTTCATCGATGTCATACTTTCTCTTGATTCTCTGTGAAATTTTCTGAAACGGCTCAAAAGCGCCTGTTTTTGTTGATATGCCAACTGCTTCAGAGTCTATCAGAAAGGAATCTGCATTTATATACTTCCCTGCATAAGAAACAATATCCGGAAACTGGTCAGTAACATCCTCAAGGTTTCTTGTGAAAAGACGGATAACATTATCCTTTTTGTGTATCTGCACCCTGAAACCATCATACTTATATTCTACTGCAAAAGGGGTTTTTAGCCTTTGAAAGAGCTCTTCAAAGTCCTTTGCTTTTGGAAAAAGCATTAGCTTCACAGGCCTTAATGGGGTTATGGTTATTGTCTTAAGGCCTTTCAAGGATCTTTGCTTTGCTGTTACTGAAATCTCGCCAAAGTCAGAGCTGATGTCAAACGCATCCTGAATGATTCTTAATATAGCCTCGGGGATTTCCTTTTTGTCCTCTGTGAAAATGATGTGGTTTTTTAGCTCTGAGAGCCTTTTTCTGAATTCTTCTTTGTTTTTCACCTCGATTACTGGCAAGATTTTTGTGGATTCAGTGCTAAAAGCGAGTTTTGAGTCAAACTCGTTTTTGCAGTTAACGCAGTAGCTGCTCGCAGGAATGATTTTCTCGCAAGTTGGGCAGAGCAGGACTGTGCCTGGGTCTGATGTGCTGCCTGCCACCTTTGGCAGAAAGGCAAAGGAGATTGCATCCCTTAGAATTCCATCGCCAATGCCAATTCTTAGGTCGCCAATAATCAGCCTTGATATGTATGCTGCTTCCTTTGGGCTGGCGCTTAGGAAAAGGTTAAGCACAAGGCTGGACTTCTGGTCAACGGAACCCTTGCCCTCTAAAGAAGGCAGTTTTGCAAGTGTTGAATGGACATCTTGTATGGAAAGCTTCTTTTTGAACAAGGACTGCTGGTTTTTTCCTGTTATCAGTGATTCCGAAACCAGGCCCAAATCACCTTTTGATGCCCACTGCTTCTCGACTGCCTCTGGCTTTTTTCCTGAGGCTTTTGAGATGATTTTAATTAATAACCTAGAGGATATGCCAAGCTCTCTAGCATCCCAATGGGGAAATACTCTTCCCTGAGCAAGGTAAGAGACTAGCTTAAGCGTATTTTCGTCTAGATTAGAGAGGAATTCACTTAAGATGTAGGTTTTTTCCAGGTGCTTTGTTGTTGAGCGCAACCTCTCGTAAAGCCCAACAAGCTCTTTAAATTCCATAAGAAAAAGCAATTGGTTTTTTGTTTATTAAACTTTCTTTTAGCTGGGTTTGGGCTCACGTGCATTTATATGAGGAAATATCACAGGTATAGCCAGACCCGCACCCTGCTGAAGCCCCATGGTAAACAGCAGTTCCTTTCAGGTAAAAGTCCTCATCGCTGTTCATGGAAACCAGGTAAGTCGCGCCCGACTTAATCACAAGATCATTTCCATCTTCTGCCGGAACGGCTGCTTCTTCCTGGATTTCCCCGGTTATGTAGCAGTTGCCTGTGCTAAACGCAAACCTATCGGTTGCGCCTTCCCTTACAATGAGCGAGTTTGTAAGTCCCCCGGGAGGGGCTGAACTCTGGTTCATAGTGCTGCAATTAAAAAGCACATGCCCGTTGCTGTCTACCATCAGGACAATATCACCTGAGGTTAAGCTAACATTCAGAGAAGGAGACTCAAAGACTACACCGCAAAGCGCCCCTGTTCTTCTCCAGTAGCCATTATCACATTCGTAATTGCCTCTTACAGCGCTGTTTGCATAGCAGGTGTTGTCATAAACGCACTTATTGTCCAGGTTGCAGCAGGCAATGTTGTCTGCAGCCCCATCACATGCCCCAACATCTCCTTCACATTCAATAACATGTTCATTTAAGTCATCTCCACAGCATTCTTCGCCCATCGGGGAATCTCCTCCTAAAGCCCATCTTCCAGGGCCAACTGCGCAGATACAAAAATCCTCAGTAGCATCCCAATCTACTGTATATACTGTAACTCCATCGTTTGAGGGTGGACTGAAATCAGGGTCGTCTGAGGTTACATGAGCAGTATAATTCCCTTCTACATTACAGCAAGCAGAGTCAAAGCTATAGTCATCACAGGTTGCAGTTACTTCTGTAAGTGATTCTACCCCCTCAACAGGGCAGCTTTCATGGTCTGCCATGGTATCATTCTGGTCGCTCGCAACAACAGCATCATTGGGGTTTTGAATTTCAACCCTAAGGTAATAGCTCCCTGCAGGCTGGGCTATTGAGAATACTGAGAAGAGCAAAACCATAAAAACTGATGAAAGCCTCAAAAAATAAGATAACCTGTTCCTTCTTGTCATTCTGGACAGAAATATCCATCGATTAGCAAAAGCAAAAATACCTAAGCCAGCTAAGAGAAGCCAAAACATCCTCAAGTAAAATCATAACTCTTTGTATTTATAAATCTTGCCTTATTCAGGGCTCTGTTCAAAATCTAAAGATTTATAACCCTCAGCAGCCGTAAGGCTGTCTGAGGGGGGAGGGATTTTCTCCCCATGAAAGAAAAAACAAAACTCGTTAATAAAGTTAAGCGTTTGATAA
>DSBS01000019.1 GCA_011045925.1 Candidatus Woesearchaeota archaeon
CCTTAAAAGAGGAGTAGGCTTAATCGAGTTATGGTTATTATTAATTATCCTAATAATGTCATAAATAATCTCCAGCCTTTCTCTTTTCCTTTCTACTTTACCCATTTTGAGACCTTTGAAATGAAACAGCTAAGCAATACCACTGAAAGCACCTGAAGCACAAGCTTTGCCTCAAAAGAGAGCAGGCTTCTTGAATAAAGGATAATCATGTTGAAAATCCAGAACAAGGAAACAAGCGAGTATAGGTACCTTATTTTTTTGCCTCTGTTAACTATAAAGATTGCTGCAATCATCCCTAGCTGGATAACAATAAAAAGCAGGAGCGAAAACCCAAGAGGGAAAAGCAGAATCACCATAAAGACGAAAAGGTTGATAAACACCAGAAACTTCCAGTGCTCAACCTTTTTCCAGATGCTGCTGTAAATTAAGTAGCCTATAGCCACAGAGCCGAAGTAGCTTACCAAAAACAGGGAAATCAGGGAAAGCACCCTTCCGTGTACATGATACTCAGAAGCAACCAGCATTATCTTTACAGAGTGATAGAGTAATCTTGAGGCGTAGGCAAGCGCAAGAAACAGGAAAGCATTCCTGAAATACCTTATGCCCCTGTACTTAGAGATTTTGAACAGACCTTTTGTCTTGAGATAAATAAACAGGAACATGATAATAATAACTACAGAATAAGCAAATTCAGCCCCAAACCTGAGCAGGTCAAAATGCTGGTAATTCATTTTTATCCCTCCTGTTGTTTCTCAGGATATTTAAAGCTTTATAAAAAAGGTGGACTTCAAGTGTATATCTGTCTTTCTCTGCATTTAAATACCTGTGGCATAAATAATATCATGAGCGGTTTCAAAAAACCGTAAAAGCAAAAGAGGTAAAGAAATGAAAAAAACAAATCTATTTGGAATGACAGCGCTCGCAGTCTTTGGGCTGCTGCTGTCTATGTCCCTGGCAAGCGCGTACAGGGGAGACTACAGTATTCCTGGACCGGAGCACAGTGAAGAGAGGCATAATCTAATGGCTGCTGCCTTTGAGAGCCTTGACTACGCTGCGTGGTATAGGCTTATGACAGAAAACGGACGAATGCCCAGAGTGGTAGCAGTAGTGACCGAAGACAACTTTGACAGGTTTGCAGCAGCCTGGCATGCAGGGAAAAGCGGTGACACAGAAACAGCGCTTGACATCAGGGCTGAGCTTGGGCTTGGAAACGGTCAAGGCGCCAGCGCGAAGTTCGGCGAACAGGCGCTTATCTCAAAACAGGTTAGAGGCAGAAGATAATTTTTTTATTTTTTTTATTATTTTTCAAACACCAAGCAGGCTGTCAAAGTTCTCATCAAGCTCTTCGCTTACTTTCTTAATCTTTTCAAAGCTCCTGCTTACCTGGCTTTCCAGGTGCTCAACCATTTCCTTAACTGAGCTGCTAACAAGAAAGTACCTGTTTTCCTGGGATTCTATAATCCCTGCTTCCTGAAGCTTGTGCAGGTGGTGGATAACAGTCCCCCTGGAGACCTTTAGCCTGAAGGAAAGGTCGTCACTGCTTACTGCAATATGCTTCTTTGAGTTTCTGAGAAGCTCCAGAAAAATCCTAAAGCAGGTTTTGTCCTTGTCCCTGGTGGAAAAAAAGCCTAAAGAGAGAGCTATCCACTGGATTCTTGAGTTTATGCTGTCTTCTTCAGGCGGGACAGCATTAACCACAGTAACCTTTCTGAAGCTGGCCATCTTAATCCCTTTATATCGGTTAAGTATATAAATACTGCTGTTTTTTATTTTTTATGCAGAAAGAAAGGCTCGCGTTCCTGAGAATTGGTGCGCTGTTTTCAGGCGGAAAAGATAGTGTTTACGCAATGAACCTGTTAAACCTGTCGGGCAATGAGATAGCCTGCTTAATCTCACTAATTCCTGAATCCGCGGACTCAATGCTTTTCCATGTTCCCTTCACTGAACAGATTGATACGCTTGCCGAGGCTTTTGGCCTGCCCCTTGTAAAAGTAACCGCAGCACAGGATGAATTGTTTTCACTTAAAAGAGCACTAAAGAAGGCAATAGAGAAACACAGCATTAACGCTGTCTGCACAGGAGCAATAGCCTCAGACTACCAAAGAATGCGCATAAGCATGGTTGCAGAGGAGCTTGGGCTGAGGGTTTTTTCTCCCCTATGGCACAAGAGCCAGGAGAAAATCCTTCTGGAAGAGACAGGCTTCATGAATTTTATCCTTGTAACAGCGACTTCCGAAGGAATAAGCAGGGCTGTGCTTGGAAAAAGCTTTCAGCCTGATGATGCTGGTAAAATAATCCAGCAGAAAGTTCTAAGCAATAAGGCATTCGAAGGCGGCGAGGCAGAGAGCCTTGCTTTAGATTCTCCTATGCATAAGAAAAAGATACAATTAACAGATACATTAAGCAGAAGCGACTCAGAGTTTGAGCATTATTTATCCGGAAAAGCTATTTTGGTGGACAAAAAATGATACTTAAAAACTGCAGGTTTGTAATAACACAGGATTCATCAAGGAAAATCCTTGAGAATGTAGATCTACATATCGAAGATGGTAAGATAAAGAGTATTTCAAAGCCAGGAAAAAAGAAGCCAGGAGATTATATCGACTGCTCAGACAAAATAATTCTCCCCGGGCTGACAAATGCACACACCCACATAGCAATGACTCTCTTCAGAGGGTTTGAGGATGGCTTGGAGCTTAATGACTGGCTGGGTAAAATTAATCCCATAGAAGAAAAGCTAACCCCAAAGCTTATTTCCCTTTCAGCTGAGCTTGGAATAATGGAAATGCTCTCAAAAGGCGTTGCCTCATTTGTTGATATGTGCTATCCTTTTAAGGAGACCTATCTTGTATCAGGGAAATACGGAATCAGAAGCGTTCTTGGGCCTGGCTTTTCAGATAAATCCTTTAAGGAAGCTATTACTTTCGCAAAGTCCCTGCTAAAGCTGAAAAGTGCATTCTTCAGGCCTAGCTTGAGCCATCAGTCAATCTACACCTGCTCAGAGAAAACCCTGCTCATGGCAAGGGACTTTGCAAGAAAGCATAATATTAAGCTAAACATCCATGCAGCAGAAACCAGGAAAGAGGTTCTTGAGTGCTACAAGAAAAACAGAATGTTTGTGATTGAGTATCTTGACTCTCTTGGCTTGCTTGACAACTCCATTCTTGCACACTGCGGCTGGATAACCAAGGGCGAGGCACGAATAATTGCCGAAAAAAGTGCTGTTGTTGTGCATAACCCTGTTTCAAACATGAAGCTTGCAACAGGCGCATTCTTTCCTTACACAGAGCTCTCACTGCAGAATGTCCCTATAGCTCTTGGCACAGACAGTGCAGCAAGCAACAACTCGCTCGGAATGTTTGATGAGATGAAGGCAATGTGCCTTCTTAACAAAAACAATTCCTGGGATGCTTCTCTGGCAAAAGCCCAGGATGCGCTTGATTCAGCAACCATTCATGGTGCCAGTGCAACAGGTTTTGCCAACGGCAGCATCGAGCTGGGAAAAGAGGCAGACCTGGCTGCAATAAGTGCAAAAAGCCTGGAATTGATGCCTTTGAGAAAAGACAGCCTTTTAGGCAATCTGGTTTACTCTTTCAATTCCTATGTTGATTTCACGATGATTGCCGGAAAAATTGTCTTTGACAAAGCTATGCTTCCGGAATGGCTTAAAAGAGCAGATAAGATATCAAGGGAGCTAAACCAGTTTATTGAAAAGAACCGTTAACCTACTTGTTATAAAGGCTGTTTTCATAATCAACAATTTTCTTGTGGGCAAGCTCCATCATGTCAAGAGACTTTTCCATTCCAAGAAGCAAATCGCTGAGCTCACTTGTTATTCCAGCAAGCCTTTCCTTCTTTTCTACGTAAGACTGCTCAATAGTATCAGCCAGGCTTAATATCTCCGGCTTAAGCTCGCTGTACGTTGTTGTGCTCAGGTTCCTGTAAGCTTCTGAGGAATTCCCAAAATACTCGCAGGCAGCCAGCGCAAGAAGCATGCCTTGGGTGTGTTCATCGCTTTCTCCTGAAACATGCATCCAGGTATTTCTGTCAGCCTCAAAAGCCATGTAGTTGTTTGCTGATTCAATCAGGTTTTGAATTAATTCTGGCTTATGATGCTCTTTAAGGCTCTCAAAATGGCTGATTGAGTAGAACATAAAGCAGTACGCAGCAGCCTCTTCCATAACCAATGTTTCAAAGTCATTGAAGGCACTTCTCTTTCCCAAAAAAAAGCCGGAGTAGTACTGTTCCTGAAGATGCTGGCTGAAGGCATGGGAAATCTCGTGCAGTACAGACAGCAAAGTGGATGAATAAAGGCCAAGCTTTAACGTTTCATTTACTTTGATTTGGTTTCTCGTAGGGGAAAAAGCTGCGCCTATCCCTTCTTCAAGCTTGCTGGAATATTTCAATTTTATTTTTTCAGGGAACTCAGCCCCTGCAATTTTCTCTGCTATCTCTTTCCCTACCTCAAGCGGGCAGCCAAGGACATTAAACAGGTCTAATTTTCTCTCCTCGTCTGCTATCTTCCTGAGCTCACCTGGGAAGTTCTTATACTCCTCCGGGTTGGCAGAAAGCTCATATCTTAGCCCCTGAGCAAGCCGGTATATGTAATCTATTTGATTCATGCTTTTTACCATGTCACTTATAGCCCTGTCAATATTGTCAGGAATCTCGCCATTTAGAATCCCTGAAGAAAGAGCATCAAGCCTGCCTTTCTCATCATGCAGGCTTTCGTAAAGCAAGTCAACCACCTCAGAAATTGGGGAGCTGGGAGAAACATCAGGAAAATCTCCGGCAGGCTCTTCTGCTGCAATAGTGTAAGCCGGGCTTTCAAGCGTGCCAAACTGGCTGAAATGCTGGGATTTTCTTATATTGTATTCTATGCTTGTCAGGCTTAAAATGGCTGCACTGCCTATGAAGAGCCCGGCAGCAATCCTGTTGCTTCTTTCTTGCTCTCTCTTTATCCTTTTTTTCCCTTGGGCTGAGCAGGATATCATCCAGCGAAACCTTGCTTTTTCTCTTCTTCATAATCAGGACAGCCTGCACGTTTTTAAAAAGCTTTCTTTAATCCACTCTCGAGTGACTACTTTTTTCCATAGAAAAGATTAAAAATAAACCCTTTATTTCCTTGCTCATGCAGCTTCTTGGCCCTTTGGTTTTCAATATTGTGGTTTTTTCTCTTTTTCTTGCTTATTCCCTGAGGAAAAAAGGGACCGCTAAGGAGATTTTTTTATCAGCTTTTGATTTTTTTAAAAGAGTGTTTCCTATTCTTATGATTATCTTTTTTATTGTAATACTGTTTAATTCACTTTTTTCTCTTGAAAAGTTTCCTGTCCTGGTAGCTCAGACGTCTGGTGTAAAAGGGTATCTTGGCTCAGCCCTGCTTGGCTCTTTGATTCATATCCCTCACTTTATAGTGTTTCCTATTGGAGGCGAGCTTCTGGCTGGGGGCGTTAACCCAGGCGTGATTGCAGTTTTTCTCACCACGCTTGTAACTGTGCATACTTTGAGAGTATGCCCCTTGAAATAAAAGAGCTTGGGCTTAAGTTCTCGCTGCTGCGGAACTTTCTTACTTTCTGCTTTGCGCTAATAATTGGCTTTTTGATTGGGGTGTTATACTGATGCTAAAATTCCTTAAAAAAATTGATCTGGGTTTTCTCTTTTGCCTATTTATCCTGATTGTGGGCATCCTGGTAGCTATTGTCTCTCTTATTTCAGGCAGGCTGTCTCTCTCAGATATATCTGTTCCTGCTGATTTTCTGCTTATTCTGGTTTACCTGCCGGGCTTGTTTGTTCTTATGGCTTTGCTCAAGGCCTGGCTTCCTGACAGGCTTATAGTTAAGCATCTTAGGCATGCTTCTGGCTTTAAGGGGTCGCTTTATGCCTTTCTTCTCGGCTCGATCACTCCTGGGCCCTTATACCTTTCTTTTCCAATTGCTGCTTTGCTGTCAAAAAAAGGCGCAAGCTCATTCAATGTGGCGCTTTTTGTATGCGCTTGGTCTACTCTAAAGCTTGTAGAGGAGATTTTTGAGCTGCATTTCCTGGGGCTAAGGTTTATGCTCTTGAGGCTGGCGATAACCCTTCCTTTTGTAATCCTTACTTCTTTTATACTGGGCAGATTAGCCCCTTTATCAGAAAAAAATCACTGAGAGCATTCACCCTCAGTCCAGAATAAAACCTTTTCTTCAGAGCAGGCAACACAAGAGTTGGAGTATGTTTCACTGCTTCCGTCCTCATGCCAGCCGCACACAGGGTCGTAGAGTGCTATGCACATATCTGCACCCCTTGATTCAGGCGTGCAGTAGTTTCTCTCTGCTTCACCAGGCAAGCCATGTGCCTTATCTTCGTTATCTGCTCCGTTGCTGCCAATCGCAAGAACCGCAATCATCGATGCTGAAAGCAGTACCGCGACAGACACTAAAACCCATTTTACTTTTTCGTTTGTCATATTGTCTTGTTGCCATGCGCTTTTTAAATTACTTATCTAATGCTGAGGTTTTTGCCTAACTGATAGTAGCCGAAATCATTTCGGATTCTGCCTGAAAAGGCTTTTTAAGCACCAATGCAGTATTATTGGCATGCCTTACATTATCCTAAGAAAAGAAACAGTACACCGGCTTGACAGGCTCATGCGTAAGAAAAGAAATTATGATGAACTGATTTCTGAGTTGATTGATCTTAAGGAGCAGGTTGAGCGCGAGGTTGACTCGACTTAAGCAATCTGGCCAATAAAGTACTCCAGGACGTACCAGCCAAGTGTGAATAGTATTAGCAGTGTAAAAAAGATAATAAGAATTTTGATAGTTATTTTTGTAGCTTTCTCAGGATCCATTTATATGGTTGGATAGGTGTGTGCCTGATTATAAAAACATTTCTGATAAAAAACCAGAAAATCTTTCAGTTTTTTTCAGGCAAAGCTTAAAAAGAGTTGGGGTCGCTCTCTTGCTATGCATGGAAAGCAGAGGCTTAAAGTTAGCGAGAAGACAAAAAAGGGCCTTTCCCGCTCAGGCAGGATAGGGATTTCTTACGATGATGCATTATCAGAGCTGCTTGACCTTAAGGAGAGCATTGAAAGCCAGCTTTCAGGCAAGAAGAAAAGCCAGAATTAGCCCGCCAGGGCTCTGTTCAAAATCGGCTCTGTTCAAAATCTAAAGATTTATAACCCTCAGCAGCCGTAAGGCTGTCTGAGGGGGGGAGGGATTTTCTCCCCATGAAAGAAAAAACAAAACTCATTAATAAAGTTAAGCGTTTGA
>DSBS01000052.1 GCA_011045925.1 Candidatus Woesearchaeota archaeon
AGCGCAAGTTTGGTGCTAGCGTGAGCTCTCTTTCAGCCCGAACAATGCGGGCTGAAATATATTGTAGGGCTATCGCCCACAATATTATTTGTTTTTTATTTGGACTTTTTGAACAGAGCCTCTTTTTGAGTTAAATTTATAAAGAGCTGAATCCAGGCCAGCTAAAATGGCAAGAGAACTGAGCATAAAGGTAAAAAAGCTGTCTGATAATGCTGAGCTTCCTGAGTACATGTATGAGTCTGATGTGGGGCTGGACTTCAGGTCTAACGAGGATGCTACGCTTAAGCCCATGGAGCAGAAGCATGTAAAGACAGGAGTTGCTGTAATAATCCCTGAAAACCATGTTGGCTTAATTAGGGACAGGGCTGGCATTGTCAGCAAGATGAATGTTCATACTGTGGCCGGCACTTTCGACCCTGAGTACAGGGGCGAGGTTACTATCGGGCTGGTAAACCTTGGAGAGAATGAAGTAATGATTGAAAAAGGCATGAGAATCGCCCAGATGATAATCGTGCCTGCAGCAAGGGTTGATGTGGAGGAAGTGGATGAGCTGCCTGACACTGAAAGAAGCGACAAAAGCTTCGGCTCAACCGGCATCAAGGACAGGGCTGAGCTGCTCAAGGAGATTGAGGACGACCTGAAGCAGCAGCATGAAATGACAGGTGATGAGTAGTTTTTTTGCTTCTTTGTTTTTTCTTTTTCTAAAGAGTTCTAATGGATAAGCACATCCTAAACACAAAAACATTATTTTTCTGCAACAATAAAGAAATCCTGAGAATTGTTCAGGTACTCTTCTTTTTCAGCAAATTCTATCTGCAGCTTTAGAAACCCCTCTTTGTTTTTTACTTTTTCCAGGTCATACTTGTCCAGCAGGTTAAATACGCCTAGAATTTTAATAATTTTAAATTTTGAGCTTGTTAAAGAAGACTTTAATTCATCCAATGTGAACTCGTGGCTTATGTGCCCTTTTTCCTGGCCTGCCCAGCAGATATACCTGTCTCCTGAAAACATGTTTTTTTCAAATAGATTGTAGTTTTCTTCCTTAAGCTCTCTTAAGCGGCAGTAAATAAACCTGTTATTGACATTGCCAAGCAATCTGCCATTCTTTTTCAGCACCCTGCATATTTCACTTAGGGCAAGGGCATGGTCTCCACAATAATCCAGGAAGCCTGCATGAAACAGAATAAGATTAAATTTAATTGAATTGCAAAACCAGAATTATTAGAGACTTGCTTAAAAAATTTAAGATTTCTTTGAATCAGCCTTTATCCTTGCTCTCTTCTTTCTTTTCTTCTGCTTTTGGCTCAGGTTTATTTTCCTTTTGCTTTTTTGCTTCCTTCAGCTTTTTAGCCTGCTCGGTTACCTTTTCCGATAGCTTTTTGCTTTTGTCTTTCACATGGTGGGCCAGCTTCTTTGAATGATGAGCTATTGACTTAGCTGCCTTGCTGCCATGCTTTTTGGAAGCGTGCTTTATTGCCTTGCCTGCCTCAGCGGATTTTTTCTTAACACTGGCAAATGCCTTTTTTGCCTTGTCCGGGTTTTTCTTAAACAGAAAAAACAGCCCGGCTGCCAATGCAACCACAATTGCAACCCAGAGCAAAGCTGTGAGAAACCCCGAACTAATCCTTTTTCCTTCTGACTGGTAAACAAGGTCTGAGGGAAGCCCGGATACCTCTGCTATATCTCTTTCCCTTGGGTTTTTTTCTGTTATTAAAACTTCATCCCAGAACAACAAATCATTAATTATGCCTTCCATAAGGTCGTGAACTGTTACTGTTGCAACGCTTACGTATGCGTAGGGGACTTTATTCACGGTATTTTCTATTACAATGAAAAGATAATCTTTTTCATAGCCTCTTAGCAGTGCTGAGTTTGCGAAGATGGAAGCCCACCAGGCAATTAGCTCTGTGTCATAGCTGTCTGCGCCACTTGCCTCTATGCTTACAAAGATTGTATTTCCTGATATAGAAATTTCTTCTGCCTTAACTCCGTTAAGCTCAAGCAGCCTTTCAAGAATCTCTGCATTCTTCGAGTCAATTAGCCTTTCCTGGCTGGCAAATGCTAAAGGGATTGCCAATAGAAGCGCAATTACAATTCCAAGAGTTTTTATTGCAGTGGTTGCCATTTTTATGCCTTAGTATGCTGTGATTCCGTCAAGGTCGCAGTTTGCAGGGTCAACAAAGCAGTCCTCAAGCCTGGTGCTTCTTTTTGCCCTTTGTGTTGCAAGCTTAACCACTACTTCAAATGTTTCTTTTGATATAGTTGAAGCTGTGCTTCCAAATACAGGAACATATGCTGTTGCGTACTCAAGACCCTTGCCCAGGAATACAGCGCCTTTCAGTACTTCAGCATGGCCTTCCTGTATTTTTCCCTGTGCAAGCAGGTCATCAAACTTCTTCACCTGCTTGTAAACGCCATTTACCTCATCATATATCTTCTTGAACTGCTGGACTTTTTTGTTTATTGCCTGGTACTGGGCGCTTGCCTTGTCGTACTTGTCCTTAAGCCCTTCCAGGCGAGCCATCTCCCATTTCATGTCCTCACTGCTTCTTTGCCAAGCCCATTTCCAGCCTTCCTCTGCTACAACCCCGGCGCCATCCTTTGCATAATCAATAGCGCCTTCCTTGAGCTTGTCAATCAGGGCATTTGCCTGCTCATCAATTCTTTTTATCGTATCCTGGGTTTCTTTTATCTCGCTTAAGCCTTCCAGAAGCTGAGTTATGGATTCCTCACCAACATCGTTCCTGTACTTTATATAATCCCTTGCAATTGCCCGGCGAACATCCTCATCATAGATACTAGACAGTATTTCTTCTCTCTGCTGCCTGAAATAATCCCTTTGCACAATTCCCGGGGCGTTATTGTATACAGTGTCTTTCTGCTCCTTGAGCTTTTTCAGCTCATCCCTTAAGTCCCGATCTCTTGGATTATTCCTTACTGCTTCTTCCATCCGGTCTATCTTTTCCTGGAGGCTTTCAAAGTCTGAGATTTTAATCATTGAGCCTAGCTTGTCAAAGCAATCTCTCTGGCTCTTTCCTGTGAGAAGCGTGCATGCAACCGGGTCTTCTTTTGCTGTTGCAACTGAAAGTATGCAGCCGTCTCTTGTATGCTTAGAATCCTTACCCCCAACAATCTCATCGCAATTCGAGTAATCTCCTGTGTTCATTGCAACCGTAGAATAGCATTCATCTTTCAATGAGATGAGGCTCTTGTCCGCCTTTTCATCCTGTGAGCCAATCTTCCCGCAATAAAAAGAGCTATTCATTTGCGCAGCCACTCGCATATAGCAGCTATTCGGGTCAGGATCGTCCCTGCAGGGGTCTCTTGATGTGAAGAACTCATCGCAGCCAGTGAGTAAAAGCGATGCTAAAATCACCAGAAAGAATAATAGGAATGTTGTGCTTTTGCAGCTCATTTCCGGGTTGAGTATAATTTAGTTTTTAAAGGTTTGTTTTTCCAATAAAAATCAAGAAAAGTGAAAAAGGTCTCTTGTTAAAAACAATTCTTGTAGCCCTTGCCGAGTGATTAAAAACAAAGCCTTTAAGAATGAGAAAAGCACACCTCAAAAAATGGAATCCGAAAGTGCTGAAGATATAAACAGCTATATCCCTTTAAGGTATAGGAGCCTTGCAACAAATCAAAGGTTCTTAGAGTTTAATCATCCTTATTTTGGAAAGTTTGAGGAGCACATAAAAAAGAACCTTGAGGAGCGCATCCCGGAATTTGGCTCTAAGTACCTTTGGGGGGAAGACAGGAAACTGCTTAAAGAATGCAGAGCACATGCAGGCGCATTTTCAAAACAAAGAAAAAAAATCCTTGATGCAACTGTAATGCTTGTGCATCCTTTTTATGCTCATCTCAGCCACTCTGACAAAGTTAGTGGTGAAGATGCACTCTCCGAGATGAATTATTATCTTGATGAGCTTATTGATTTCGTGGAGCAGTCTCAGAAGCTGGGTGCTAAGGTTGTGCTTTTTGAAACCATACACCATTATGCTGCTTCTACAAGCTCGCTTTTAGAGGAAGGCTTTGTTGACTCTGTTTTTTTTACTGAGTACGATTCAGGAATGCCTATTGATCTTAGGCGACTCTACGAATACAGGAAAGATAGTGTGTTTTTTTCAGGAGGATACAATGGAAAATGCCTTTCTACTGCTATAAATGTAATAAAGAGTTTTTCTGAATCGCTTGATCTCTGGGGCGTACATGAGCTTATGCTTAATTCTCCCCAGGACTGTGTTGGCAGCCTTAAAGTAAAAAAAGTTAAGCACCTTGACAGAAAAAGGATTATAAGCAAAGAAGAAGCACTAAAGAAAATTAAGAAAAAGACTACTCGCTAGTTGCAAAAAAACAAAACAATATAAATAATTCTCCCTTATCCTATTTGAGTATGAGAAAGCCTAACGTAATCATGGATACACATATTCACTCAAAAGCCTCAGATGGGTGCCTGGGCACCGAGTGAAGTTGTGAGGCAAGCCAGGGCAAGAGGGCTTAAGGCAATTGCCCTAACTGACCATGACACTGTCTATGGGCTTCCTGAGGTAATGGAGGAAGGCTACAGCTAAGGGGTAATTGTTATCCCGGGCATCGAAATTGATGCCGAGTATGAATCTGAAAAAGGCAAAGTGAAAAACATCGAGCTGCTTGGCCTTGGGATAAATGATAAAATCTTAGAATTCACTAGAAAAAGGGCTGATGAGAGAAAGAGGTCTTTAGAACATTACATTAAGGCTTTAAATAAATATTTCAGCTCTTCGAATTTTGAGGAGAGAAACAGAGGAAGCAGGTTTCCTTTAAAGATGCCTGCTCTGCTTTCTGTAGAAGAGTTAATTGACTGGAAGAATAAAAAAGACAATTACAACAACCCTGAGCCGCTTTTGTCCAAGATTGATGTTGTTAAGTACATTGCTGAGAATTTTTCAGGCGATCCTGAGAGCGAGAGAAAGTCTAAATCGGTAAACAGGGAATTTTTAGAGGAGCTGAAAAAAGAGTATGGCTTTTTGTTTGAGAACAATGAAAACAAAAAACCCAGCTTTTATGAGGCTATTGATGCTGTGAAAAATTCTGGGGGGATTGCTGTTGTTGCGCATCCTGGGTTATCAAAAGGCTATAAAAACGGAATGATTAAGGAATGGGAAAAGGATGAGGATAATTGGTTTTCTTCTTCTGAGAAAGCACTAACGCCTTTGAAATTTATTGAAGACCTGAAAAAACACGGCTTAGACGGGGTTGAGCTTTATCTCTATAGTGGAAATGACAAGCCGCATGCAGATGGCCAGGAGCTCATTAACAGGTACTTTTCCAGGCTTGCTTCTAAGCTGGGCCTGATTACAACATTGGGCTCTGACTGCCACGGGCCAAAGGGAAGTGGGCCGCACATGGGGAAGTTCGGCTCTGATAAAATCATCCTCGAAGATATTGTTGACAGGTATAAATGCTCCAAACCCAAGCGAGTTGTTCCCTCAAAGTAGTCACAAAAACAAAAAGTATATAAATGCATATAACTTAACAGGGTTGATGAAAAAGGAACTCATTATTTCAATTGATGATATTGTAAACAGGATTAACATTCATCCAAAGTATTCTAATACCTTAAAATCAAGAATAGACGAAAACCTATTTCGCGAGGCTATGAGGCATTCAGTTAACCTCGAGATAGAAGAAGCCGACCTTCTTAACGGAAAAAAAATAAAAAAGGTCAAGGAAGATCACCAAAACTTAATGTCAGCGTGGAGGTGGATTTCTGAAACTGGAATAAACCCCGAAACATTCTACAAGTTAGGACACAAAATTGATCCAGAAAGAAACCCAGACAACAGTACAAGAACTACTGATGTGTCTTTTGGTCCATTTGAGGGTGAAAATAAGCATAACATCGCCCATTTTCTCTACAGCTTATTTGAACATCTTAAATACCCAAATGAACACATCTCATTAAAGGCTCTTGAGGCACACATACAGATTGTAAATATTCATCCTTATGAAGACGGCAACGGCAGGGCTGCAAGGCTTGTTTCTAATTTCCTGCTTGCCCAGAAAGGATACCCGCCTTATATGATAAGAAGGGATGAAAAGCAGGAATACATCAAGCTAATGGAAGGCACAATCAAAGACAGAAGGCAAAATGTCAGCTCACTGTGGGCGCCTTCAGAAAATGAAGAAATGCTCCATAGCTTCATTGGTGAGAAGATTCTGGGCAATGCGCAAAAAATAGAAGAAAGGCTTAAGCAGTACAAGTCTTACTGGCTGACTATTTACAAGACCCCCCCAGAAGTTCAGCATAAGGTAAAGGAATCTATTAAGCATTATGCCAGGAAAATGAACTTTCCCCCGCTTGAGATTATCTGCCACCAGAATGGAGAAAGAAGAAGCGTTTGCCTTGAGGTCCTGGGAAACATATCAGAGCAGGACTTTGGAAAGATAATGAAGCAGGTTGAGAAAAAGAACAATTTTAAGTACAGGCTTGAATGCGATCATGATAAAGGGATTTACAGAGTTTGAAAAGTATTCAGGTTAGAACATCAAAATTGAGATTAAAAAAAATATCTTTTAGTGGAATCATTAAGCCTGATTCAAAGGTTTCTTTTTATCTTAACCCATTCAGATATTCCCTCAAAAGAGACTCATGGTTATAAATCATCTTTATTCCTTCCAGCTCATCTCTTGTAAGAAGGACTCCTTCTCCTTCAAGAGCTTCAAGCTTTGACATGTCAACCAGGGTTGGCTTTTCCAGAATGCACTCATAAAGGGAATAAATGCAGTTTCCGTATTTTGATTCAACTGCAAAGTCATTAAGGAAAGTTAGGTTCTCAGAGACAATCCTTGAAAACGGTGGCTGAAAATCCTCGGAAAGCTCCCGCTCCAAGGCCTCCCGGGAGGATTCTCCGTCATTTACAACCCCGCCAAAAAAAGCATAAGCCCCTCTGTATTCCTCTGGCTTGTAATGCTCGCATTTTCTTTGCAGGTAAAACAGCTGCTTGCCTGTATCTGTTATGACTGCTCCTGTGCCGCGGATGGCCTGGCCTTTGTTTTCCATAATTAAAGGCAAATGCTTTTATTTAAAAAAGTTAATGCAAAAAAAGGCTCTGTTCAAAAAGTCCAAATAAAAAACAAATAATATTGTGGGCGATAGCCCTACAATATATTTCAGCCCGCATTGTTCGGGCTGAAAGAGAGCTCACGCTAGC
>DSBS01000080.1 GCA_011045925.1 Candidatus Woesearchaeota archaeon
TATCAAACGCTTAACTTTATTAATGAGTTTTGTTTTTTCTTTCATGGGGAGAAAATCCCTCCCCCCCTCAGACAGCCTTACGGCTGCTGAGGGTTATAAATCTTTAGATTTTGAACAGAGCCAATCATTTCAAAATCTTTATAAATCATTCAGTTTTCGTAACTCAAATGCTGCTCCAAAAGCTAAGGTATTACCTTCCCGAAGTTAAGGGACCTACAGAGAAAAAGCTGGATTTTAAAACCAAGCTTAAGTGGACCGGGATAATTCTGGTTCTTTATTTTGTGCTTGGGTTTGTTCCGCTTTTCGGCTTAGGCGAAAATGCGCTTCAGCAGTTTGATTTCCTCTCCATTGTTCTCGGGGCCCAGTTTGGCTCTATTATCAGCCTTGGTATAGGGCCAATTGTTACAGCATCTATTATCCTCCAGCTTCTAGTTGGTGCTGGAATAATAAAATACGACTTAACCAAGAAAGATGACAGGCAGAAGTTTGAGGCTTTGCAGAAGATATTTTCTCTTGCTTTTATAATTGTCCAGGCTTTTATTTTTGTAAACATGGGCGGGCTTTCGCCTGCTCCTTTATATGACCCTGTAACAAGCAGCTTTGTGGTTCAGGAGACCCCGGATACGATTGCGCTTACAGCTGGCCAGCTGTCTTCCCTGAGGTTTATGCTTATCTTCCAGCTTGTTCTTGGTGGGTTCTTGATTATGCTAATGGATGAGGTTGTTGCAAAATGGGGCTTTGGCTCCGGAATCAGCCTGTTTATTGCAGCAGGAGTCAGCCAGCAGATATTTATCAGGGCTTTCAGCTGGATAAAGCTGGGTGCTGCTACAGCAGGCTCTGCAGTGTATCCTATAGGGGCAATCCCAACATTATTCCTTGCGCTAAGGTCTGCTGATGCAACCACTGCCCTGCTGGAGCTCTCTGCAATATTTTTCACAGTGGTTGTATTCCTGCTTGCAGTCTATGCTCAGGCTATGAAGATTGAGATTCCGCTTTCATACAGAAAAGTAAGAGGCTATGGAATAAGATGGCCGCTCAGCTTCATTTATACAAGCAATATTCCTGTTATCCTGACAGCAGCGCTTTTTGGAAACCTGGAGATTTTTGCAGGCTTGCTTGAAAGGACAACCGCAGCAGCAACAGGCGGGATAATGAGGTTCATTTCTATATATGTGCTTGGCCAGGTAAATACTGTTAATGCAGGCTACGGGATAGTGCAGTGGGTCAGGTCTCCGCAGCTAATCCAGAACATAATCACTGGCTCAGTTACATCAGGGCTGATTGCTTCAGCAGTCGGCTATGCATTCCTCATGGTGGCTTTCAGCGTTTTATTCTCGCTAATCTGGGTCCAGACTTCTGGAATGGATGCAAAGAGTGTTGCCAAACAGATAACCTCTTCAGGATTAAAGATTCCGGGGTTTAGGTCCGATCAAAGAATCCTGGAAAGGCTTCTTAACAGGTATATATGGCCTCTTGCCTTTATGGGCGCAGCCACAGTAGGGCTTATAGCAGCACTTGCTGACCTAAGCGGGGCATTGTCCAGGGGAACAGGGATTCTGCTTACTGTTATGATAATCTACAAGATGTATGAGAACATAACAAGGCAGCATCTCATGGAGATGAGCCCTGGCCTTAGAAAGCTAATGAAAAACTAATGCCTTTGGAGAATTAAAAAATGCTAGCAATTTTTATGACAGAACAGCCTTTGTTGTTTATTATGCTGGTAAGCCTTCTTATCAGCCTTCTTACTAACATTGTTACCAAGTATCTAACTGACCAGAAAGAGATGAAGAGGCTAAAAGAGGAAATTTCTGCTATCCAGAAAGAAATGAGGGCTGTTCAGAGCAAAGAGCCGGAAAATGCTATGAAGCTTCAGAAAAAGGCTATGAGCCTTAATTTTGCCTACACCAAGCATACCTTTAAGGCAACCTTTTATACATTTATACCTTTGATTCTCTTGTTTGGCTGGCTTAGCTTTACCCTTGCTTACCAGCCGGCAGTTCCAGGAGAGCAGGTTTCAATTGACCTGTTTACAGCACAGCCAATAGAAATTTCTGTTTCAGAGGGCTTAAGCCTAAATAGTGTTGGCATTGCAGAAGTGCAAAGAGGCTTCTGGCTCTGGAAGAGCACTCATGAGGTTACAAGAATAAACATAACCCCGCTGGAAGAAGGCGAGCACTTTATTTTTGTTTCAGAAGATGAATGCAGCTCAAACATTTCAATTATTTCTTCTCGCCTCATAACAGAGAAGCAAGACTCTTCAAAGCTTCCAAAAGAGCCCTGCACAAACTCAGAAATAAGCATAAATTATAAGCCAAACAGAATATTTTTCCTTGGAATTAATATGCGCTGGATATGGGTTTTTATAATCTTTTCAATGCTTTTCAGCACAATACTCAAAAAAGCGTTAAAGGTTTACTGATGTTTTTTTCTTAAGCCTTATCTTTTTTTATTAACTTGAAAAAAAGTTAAAAAAATCAAAGCTCCCTTATTCCCTCAGTGTCAATGTAGAACCCGCACTCTGCCTCAGGCAGGTTTGGGCTGTCTACAAGCTTTGCTACCCTTGAGCCTTTTTTTCCCTTTCTAAGGTAAATCCTAAAGGTGCTTGAATGCGCAACCACATGCCCTCCAATTGCCTGAGTGGGGTCGCCAAAGAAAACATCCGGCTTTGCCATAACCTGGTTGGTAACATAAACAGCAAGGTTATGGAGGTCAGCAACCTTAAGCAGGTCATGCATGTGCCTGTTTAGCTTTTGCTGCCTTTCAGCAAGTGTGCCTCTCCCAACATATTCTGCCCTGAAATGAGCAGTAAGCGAGTCAACAACCAGGAGGCCGACCTTTATCTTCTCCTTTTTAATAAGGTCATCAATCTTGTCAACCAACAGAATCTGGTGGTCAGAGTTGTAAGCTCTTGCGACCTTTATTCTTTTCAGCACATTTTCCGGATTAATCTTGAGTCCTCTTGAAATCTGCTCAATCCTTTCCGGCCGGAAAGTGTTCTCAGTGTCAATGAATATTACATACGATTCAGGGTCTGACTTGATTAGGTTTACAGCAAGAAAATGGGCAATCTGGGTTTTTCCCGAGCCGTATTCGCCAAAGCATTCAGTAATGCAGGAAGTCTCAAACCCCCCTCCCATAAGCTCATCAAAAACCTTGCTTCCAGTAGATATCTTCTTGACCTTCTTTCTTTTCTCAAGAACATCAAGGCCTGTTTCAAAGCCCATTTCCATTGCGTCCCGTGCAGCAGAAATAATCTTTCTGGCAACACCTTCGCCAACACCTATGGAGTCTATCAGCTCGCCAGGGCTTGCTACTGCAATTGACATGAGGTTTTCGTATCCTGCCTCAATAAGCTTTTCAGATGTAGCTGCACCAACTCCTGGAAGGTTCATTATTCCTTTAGCATTATTTTCCTGTTTTGGATTTTGTTGAGATGCCATTTTATCACACAAGAAAGAGCTTTTTTTCTATTTATAAACATTTCCGGCAGAAATGTCTAGTGGCTTCTGTTTTTAGCTTAGTTTCCTGTTTATTTTTCTTAAAAGCCCCATCATTGCCGAAAACTCTTTTTTAGTCAGGAAGGCCTTGCCTATCACCCTTTTGAACACAATCCTCAGGGCTTCCTTGTTTTCTCCTGTTTCAAACTCAAGCTTTCCACAAACCTCATCAAACAGCCTTGCCAGCCATTCCTTATCTAAGCCTGTAGCGTGCTCAAAGTGAGACAGCTGGCTGGACTGCTCTTTTTTCATCTCATAGAAAAGCTCATAAAGCATTATTGCTGCAGAGTGGCTTATATTAAGAGTCTTGTTGTTTTTTTCAGAAGGGATTGTAACAATAAAATCACAGGATTCTATCTCTTCATTAGTAAGCCCCGAGCTTTCCCGGCCGAAAATGATCCCTATTTTTCCCCTGTTGTGCTTTTTTATAGCTTTGCTAACTTCTCTTGGCTCAACAGGCGCCCGAAAAACATTGTTCTTTCCTCCTACCTTTGCGGATGTAGCAATCCTTGTGTCAAGCTTACTTAGAAACCCGAAGTCCTCAACAATGCACTTATCAAGTATGCTTCTTCCGTGTTTTGCCCTTGCCCACGCTTCATCAGACTCGTGGCTGCATTTGGGGTTAATTAAGACAAGCTTCCTAAACCCAAAGTTTGACATAACCCTTGCAACAGCCCCAATGTTGCCGGGCGTTTCGGGCTCTACAAGCACAATATATATCATTTTTCAGATTTAACAATTGTTTTAGTGTATTCCTTTCATCTTTTAGAATCTTTGTGTTTTATATTACTTGCCTTGTGCAGCATTCATATTGAAAAAACAAAAACAATATAAATGAAGCTTTGAATTCACAATTAATGGAAGAGGAATCTTACGAAATAGAAACCCTTGAAAACCAAAAATGCCCCATGTGCGGCCAGAATACGCTAACTCTTCTTGAAAGTGAGCGTGAAATCCCCTATTTCAAGAAAGTCTTTCTTTTCTCTATGAGTTGCTCTAGCTGCCATTACCATAGCTCAGATGTTGAGGTGGCTGATGCAGGAGAGCCGCTTAAATTTACATTTGAGGTGCAGGATGAGAAAGACCTTAATGTTAGGGTAATAAAGTCTTCAGAGGCAGTTGTAAAAGTCGGAAGAATAGCAACCATCGAGCCAGGTATAGCATCAAACGGGTATATTACTAATATAGAAGGCCTGCTTAGCAGGGTTAAGTCCCAGCTTGAGTTTGCAGCTGAAAGCGAAGAAGACGAAGATGCTGTGAAAAAGGCAAAGGCCCACCTTAAGAAAATAAGGAGAATCCTCTGGGGGAGCGACCCCGTCACCATCATAATATCGGATAAGACAGGCAACTCAGCCATAGTAAGCGATAAAGCAAAGATTGAAAAATTAAAATAGTTATTACCTTCTGATAATGGACTCTCTTAGGCTTTTAAGCAGTTCGCTTAAGTACTACTCAAGGCACGATGTACAGGAAGCGATAGCTGAGGCCTCCTTCTGCAGGGAAGCAGTGCCAAAGATTCTTCATAAAGGAAGCCTTATTTTTGGAAAGAGGCCAAGCTCAATTGCTTATCCTGCTGATGTTCTTGCTTTTGCAAAGCAAAGGGCAACATCTTTTCACATTTCCGAGGAAAGATGGAAGGATCCTATGTCAATATCCTCGGCCCTTCCAGAAAAGGAATTTAACAGGAACAGAATTGGCTGGGACCTTATACTGGATATCGATTTTCCTTTTTTTGAGGCAAGCAAGCTAATTGCACATTACATACTTGAAGCGCTTTATTCTCATGGAATTAAAGAGAGTTATGTTAAGTTCTCTGGAAACAAGGGCTTTCACATCGCAGTCCCGTTTGAGTCTTTTCCGGCTATAGTCCACGATGTTCCAATAAAAGACACCTTTCCTGAGCTTCCCCTGAAAATATTAAAATACCTTTCCAATTACATAGATAACCCGGTTTTTGGGTTTCCACTTTCGGAAAAAATAATCGATACCCTGCCCGAAGACACGATTCAGGATTTTGTAAAAGATTTCTGCCTGGAATGCGGAAAGGATGCTCCTGTAAGAAAGCCCGGGTTTAGGTTTATTTGTGCGAAATGTGGCAGTGAAAAGATAACAGATGAAAAAAAGCCTTACCTTATCTGTGCTTCTTGTGAGGGGATAATGAACGCAACAGAAAGGGTTGAGGCAAGCTGCGCTCTCTGCGGCTCTTCAAAGCTTTCCAAAAAGCTGGATTTAGGCCTGGATTCAGTCTTAATCTCAAAAAGGCACCTATTCAGAAGCCCGTACTCTCTTCATGAGAAATCCATGCTTGTTTCTGTTCCTATTGAAAAAAAAGATGTGCTTAGCTTTGATAAGAATTCGGCTATGGTAGAAAAAATAGTAGTAAGAAAAGGGCTCTTCCTCCCTAAAAAAGATTCAGGAGACAGGAACAAGGAAGCCTTTCGCCTGTTCAGGGAAGCATTAGATTATGATGCAATCTCTAAAAGCAGGGCTTTATCTGATGAAGATGGTTTAAGCAGAAAAAAAGGAAGGCCAAGTGAGCAATATGAGATAACCTCAGCAGTAAACGAAAGCCATTTCCCACCCTGTATTGCTGCAGGCTTAAAGGGGCTTAAAGACGGAAAAAAAAGGTTTGTCTTTATTCTCATTAAGTTTCTGAAAAAGCTGGGTTGGGACGATGAAAAAATCAGAGAAGCAATTGTTGAGTGGAACACAAGAAATCCAGAGAAGCTTAGCCAAACAATTATTTCAACCCAGCTCAAGTATCACCTTTCAAAAGACATAATGCCCCCTAACTGTGCCGCCTCAGGCTTTTACCTGGATATGATGATATGCAATCCCGACAGCCTATGCGCCAAAATTAAAAACCCGGTTATTTATTCCTTAAGAAGCGCAGGAATAAAGCGAATCCCCAAAAGTACAGGCAACCCTTAGCTTTTCTCAGAGGAACTCTTTAATTCTTGGTCAGTCTCTTCCCCAAAGCGAGAGAGAAGATTTCTGCACTCAAATCCTTTTATTGCCCTGAAAACAATAAAATAGAAGCATATCTTTTTAGACCTGTTTTTAATAATAATGTTCCAGAAAATATCCAGAGAAAGGTGAAAGGCAATGCCAAAAGCAATGTAAAGTACAATCCTGCTGTACAAGGCTCCAAGGATAAGCAGGACAGCCAGCAACTCAAAGGAGTGGAAAATAAGGACAACCTTTTTCCTGAACCAGACGCATGAAAGAAAGTAGCCGGCCTTTTCTCTCACAAATTTCAGCGGATGAAAAGCCTCTTTAGGAAAATAAAAAAGAAAATAATCCAGAAGGTGGTCCAGGTCAATAAATACTGCTGTTATGAAGAAAACCAGGCTAAGAAGAGGATTTCTAACCAAGAGCAAAATGAATGCAGCAACAATTGCAGAGAACACTATGTGCTGGCTTAGCTTCATTAAAACCTTGCTTCCGGATTTTTTTATAAAGTTATTCTTTTTTTGGGCTCTGTTCAAAATCTAAAGATTTATAACCCTCAGCAGCCGTAAGGCTGTCTGAGGGGGGGAGGGATTTTCTCCCCATGAAAGAAAAAACAAAACTCATTAATAAAGTTAAGCGTTTGA
>DSBS01000075.1 GCA_011045925.1 Candidatus Woesearchaeota archaeon
CATAGCCAGGGCTCATGGTCTTTACCCGATAATAAGCTTCCAGCTTACTATCGCCAAAAGCACCTAAGCGCTTTTGTTTAGGAGGGGATACCCCGCACTTCAGTGCGGGGAGGATTCATTTTTGTTTGCCTTTTAAAATATTTTTTAGGTTTTTCATATCTTCTTCAATTGTGTCCCTTAGCACATTTATGTTTGAAAACTGCTGCTTAATGTCCATCATGTGCCTGTTGTAATCGCTTTTTTTGCTTACAAAAGAGAGTATTTTTATTTTCTTCTCAAAGTCAGAAGTTTTTTTCTTGAGCTCGAAAAAGTCGTTGTCCACCTTGTTTATAAAAACCCTTACTTTATTCATCTTTTTCATAAACTCTTCAAAGCGCTCTATTGACCGCTTTATTTTTTCTTTCTCTTTTTCGTCTAGATCTACCTTTTCCTCAATCTGGCCCAGAAAAGCCTCAAGGCGCCTTTCGTACTCTTTTTCTGTTTTTGATAAGCCGTGGTGGAGCTTTTCAAGCTCTTTCTTGTCTTTTTCAATCCTGCCGCCGACCCTGGCAATCTCTTTCTTGATGTCGTTGATTATTTCCTGCGAGTAGGACTCTTTTTTCAGGTCCTGCTGGAGCTTTTGCTCTATTTCTGCAACAGAGGTTAAAAGTGTTGAAAGCTTTTCCTTAATTTCCAGCTCCTGCTTTGCAAGCTTTTTCTTGTCTTTATCAACATCAACGATAACCTTTTCTTTTTCTTTAAACTTGTCTACAAGCGCCTTGTATTTTTTTTCTTCATCCTGAATTATTTTAAGGAGGTCATTTATCTTTTTTTCATAGCCTTTAGATGCAGACGCAAACTCTGACTGGATCTTTTCTCTTCTTTCTTCAAGGCTTTTCACAAGGCTGATTTCTTTGCTGAGATGGCTGGTGCTGCCTTCAATATCCCTTTTGACTTTAATAAACTCTTCCTTAAGAATGTGAAACTCGCTCTGCTTCTTGCCCATAACATTGGCTATTGTAAGGATTTTCCTGAATAGGGTTTCCTTGTTTTTCTGCACCTCTTCTTTTTGGACTTTTAGGTCTTTTTCGCTGGTTTCATTCAGGACAAGAATCTGGCTTCTGAGCCCGTATTCAATGTAGATGACTTTTTCTTCATTAAGAAAGTCAGCCCATTCCTTGATTACGGTCACAGGAAGGGAGAGGTGCTTTGCAGCGTCTTTTATCGAGATTTTCTTTTTATGCTTAAGCAGGTTAAGCAGCTTGTCCACTCCGGTAAGAATGTCATCAGCCATAACCTGCTTGACTTATCTGTCTTTTAAAAACATTAAGCATTCGCTCAGAGAAGTAACAGAAGTAGCTTACAGCGTAGCATCGCATTTATTTTCCGAAAGTTTTAAATATTTGCGAGGTTTCCGTTTACTTAAGCTCTCCTGTGTTGATTTTAAATCAACAAAAGAGCCTTCCAAAATGAACCCTAAAACACAAAACCAAGAAAAACCGGCAGGTGAGCCAGCTAAAAAGAAGCATAGGCCGCCTCATGCAAAAAATAATGGAAACAGTGAGCTTGCTGAAGATAAGAACAAAAGAAAAGATGAGCTTAGTATGAAAATCGCAGAGCTTGAAAAAGAGAATGCAGAGCTCAGCAATCTTGTTAAAAGGGTTGCTGCTGATTTTGAAAACTACAAGAAAGCAATTGAAAGGGAGCGCGAAAGAAGCTGTTTCCTAAGCTCAATGAGAATAATCTCGAAAGTGCTTCCTGTGTTGGACAATCTAGAAGCGGCCCTGAAAAACGCGCCAGAATTTTCATCAGAAGAAATTCAGGAGACGCAGCAAAAACAATCCTTTGTTGAGGGAATCAGGATGATTTACTCACAGCTCTTGGGAGTTTTGCAGGAAGAGGGCGTGAAGGCACTTGAGCCCTTAGGAGAGAAGTTTGACCCTAACTTTCATGAAGTGCTTTTTAAAAAGGAATCAGAAGGTGAAGAAGAGCATAATATTGTAGAGGTCGTTCAGAAAGGCTATTTTATGAATGGCCAGCTGTTAAGGCCTGCAAAGGTTATTATTTCAAAAAGAGGTGAATAAAATGGGAGAAAAAATAGTGGGAATTGATTTAGGAACAACCTTCTCTGCAATGGCACTGCTTGAAGGCGGCAAGCCGACAATCATCCAGAATGCAGAAGGAGAAAGGACAACCGCTAGTGTAGTGCACATAAAAAACGATGAGGTTGTTGTCGGCACGCCCGCGAAAAGACAGGCAATAGTAAACCCGGACCACACAGTAATGAGTATAAAGAGGCACATGGGGGAAGACCACAAGGTTAAGATAGATGAAAAGGATTATACCCCGCAGCAGATTTCTGCTTACATCCTACAGAAGCTTAAGAAAGATGCAGAAGATTATATAGGGGAAAAGATTACAAAGGCAATTATAACCTGCCCAGCCTATTTTACAGATTCGCAAAGGCAGGCAACAAAAGATGCAGGAAAGATTGCCGGGCTTGAGGTTTTGAGGATAATCAATGAGCCGACAGCAGCAGCTTTAGCATATGGAATTGACAAAAGCAACGACCACCGAGTGCTTGTGTTTGACTTTGGCGGAGGAACCCTTGATGTTTCCATCCTTGAGCTGGGAGATGGGGTTTTTGAGGTTAAGGCTACCTCAGGAAACAACCACCTTGGCGGAGATGATATTGACCGTAGCATAATGGACTGGCTGGTAGATGAGTTTAATAAGGAAACAGGGATTGACTTAAGCAAAGACAAGATTGCACTTCAAAGGCTGAAAGAGTCAGCTGAGCTTGCAAAAAAAGAGCTTTCAAGCAAGCTTGAGACAGAGATAAGCCTGCCTTTTATCACAGCTACGGACAAGGGCCCTCAGCACCTGAACAAAAAGCTAACCAGGTCAAAGCTGGAGAAGATCATAGCTACTGTGCTTGAGAAGGCAAGGGCTCCGCTTGAGCAGGCAATGAAAGACGGGAATTTTAAGTCAGAAGACATAGACAGGGTGATCCTTGTAGGAGGTAGTACAAGGATTCCGGCAGTACAGCAGATGATAAAAGATGTTGTAAGCAAAGAGCCGGAAAAGACAGTTAACCCTGATGAGGCAGTTGCATTAGGTGCAGCAATCCAGGCCGGAGTCCTTTCAGGAGAAGTAAAGGATATTCTCCTGCTGGATGTAACGCCATTAAGCCTTGGAATAGAAACCCTTGGCGGGGTTATGACCGTGCTTATTCCAAAAAATACAACTATCCCTACAAGGAAAAGCAAAATCTTCACCACAGCAGGAGACAACCAGACTGCAGTAACTATCAGGGTGTTTCAGGGAGAAAGGCCAATGGCAGAGGACAATAAGCCGCTTGGCCAGTTTGACCTCGTAGGCCTGCCGCCGGCTCCAAGAGGAGTCCCTCAGGTGGAAGTAAGCTTTGACATAGATGCAAACGGCATACTGCAGGTGTCAGCAAAAGATCAGGCAACAGGCAAGCAGCAGGATATAAGGATAACAGCAACAACAAACCTTACCGAAGAAGAGATAGAAAAAATGAGGAAGGATGCAGAGTCATACGAGAAGCAGGACAAAGAGAAAAAGAAAAATGCAGAGATTCTTAACAACGCAGATGCACTGGTTTTCTCGCTTGAAAAGACCCTGAAAGAGATAGAAGGCAAGGCAGACAAGGCGAAGATTGACAAAATCAAGTCAAAGCTTAATGACTTAAAGCCCAAGGTTGAAGAAGCTGTGAAAAAAGGGGTTTCACAGGCAACAGAGAAGGAAATCAGCGAGATTAAAAAGCTGACAGATGAAATTAACAACCAGATGCAGGAAATCTCAACAGAGCTTTACAAGCAGCAGAGCGCCCAGGCGCAGAAGCAGCAGCAAGAAGGCCAGCCCGGAAAAGACAAAAAAGATAGCTCTGGCAGCAAAGACAGCGATAAAGATAAAGAAAACGCCAAAGACGCAGACTTCAAGGAAGACAAACCATAAAGCTTTTTATTTGATTCTTGTTTCTTTATTGAAAATTGGCTAAAACATGGCAAAAGACTACTACGATACTCTGGGATTAAGCAAGGATGCAACCAAAGAAGACATAAAGAAAGCCTACAGGAAGCTTGCAAAGCAGTATCACCCAGACCTTAACAAAAGTGAAGAGGCATCAAAAAAATTCAAGGAAGTAAACGAGGCGGTTTCAGTTCTTCTTGATGATGAGAAGAGAAAACAGTATGACCTTTATGGAAGGACTTTTGAGGATTCCTTTTCACAGCAGGATTTTGATTTTAGGCCTGGCTCAAACTTTGGCTTTGGCGACTTTGGCTTTGATGACATCTTTGATATGTTTTTTACCGGCAGCTCAAGGCATTCCAGAAGAAAGGCTTCTCGTGACAGGGGAGAGGATGTTTATGTTGACCTGGAAATTTCTCTTGAAGATGCCTACAATGGTGCAGAGAAAAAAATCAGGATTGACTCTAAGGATGTTTGCAGGGAATGCTCAGGCAAAGGCTACTCTGATGAAGATGATATCTCAGTCTGCCCGGACTGCAACGGCACAGGCTATGTAAAAAGCGTTAAGAGGACAATTTTTGGGGTTTTCTCATCAACAACCGGATGCAGGAAATGCGGTGGCGAGGGAAGAATCGTAAAAAACCCCTGCAAAAGCTGCAAGGGCTCAGGCTTTCTAAGAAAAGAAGAATCCTTTACAGTAAGCATTCCTTCAGGGATAAGTGAAGGTGAAATTCTCAGGGTCAGGGATAAGGGAAATGCAGGCTTTCGCTCAGGCACAAGAGGCAATCTTTATATAAGAATAAGCATTAAAGAGCATTCACTTTTTGAAAGAAGGGGGAATGACCTTTATGTTGAGGTTCCTGTATCCTTTACTAAGCTCGCACTAGGCGGAGAGATTGAGGTGCCGAGCCTTTCTTCGGGCAGGCTCAGCTTAAAAATCCCGCCAGGCACAGACAGCCACACAACATTCAGGCTAAGGGGAAAAGGCATTAATGGTGCAGACCTTTATGCAAAGCTAATTGGCAAGGCAATACTAAACAGGAAGGCAAAGAAGCTTGTTGAGCAGCTTGATGAAATTATTGAAGACCCTTACAAGGAATTCAGGAAGAAGCATTCTTCTTTTTTTAAGTAATGCCTGTTTCAGCTAATTACTTTCTCTGCCAAGCCCACATGCATTAAAACATGTCTTAAAGTTGTTGTTTTTCGGCTTTTTATGGCTTAAGCAAGGAAAAGCCTTGCAAAGTTAAGGTAGATTAAGTTTTGAGTTTCTTCCTGGGTTATCCTCTTAACATTTGCAATCTCCAATATGGCTTCTTTAGTATTCCAAGGATAATTTGTCTCTCCTTTTTTAGGGGCAAGAAAAGGGCTGTCTGTTTCGGTTAAGAGCTGCCTTAAAGGCACATTCTTAATCAGGCTTTTGAAGTGCTCGCTTCTGCCGGCGATAGCCGGAATAGTAAAATACCAGCCTTTTTCCACAGCCTTATTTACAAGCTTCATGCTTCCCATAAAGCAATGCAGGATTACTTTCCTGAATGCAGGGTTGTTTTCCAGCAATGTGCTCTCAATGCACTCAATGAGCTCTTTCTCTGCTTTTCTGGAGTGGATTATTGCGGGCCTGCCATGGCTTGCTGAGATGCTAAGAGCCCTGGAAAACCATTTTTTCTGCTTTTCCAGTTCCGGGTATGTGCCGTCAAGGCCCATCTCTCCAATAGCGCTGCATCTGCTTATGTTTTCATTTAGGAAAGCAATTTCAGAATTGAGCTGAGCTTCGCTTTTTTTTTGGACTTCCCCGGGATATAAGCCAATTGAAGGCAGAAAAGTTTTATGTGTTTCTGAAATCTCAAGGACTTTTTGGTTTGTATCTTTTTCAAGCCCGGAGTTAACTACATAACGAACACCTTTTTCTTTGCACTGTTCAGCAATATCACGCAAATCAGGAAACCAATCTTCCATAAACAGGTGTGCATGAGAATCTGTAAGCATCTTTATTTCACTTTGCATTAAATATTAATTCCACTCTCCGCAGACTGTGTCGGTCCCAATCATTACTGCCCCTTTTTCATCAGAAAGCAGGCTTGCAATCCAGGTTGCATTCCCAACCATCCGGTAAAGGTTGAATACATCAATCATTACTCTTTGTGCGCCAAAAGTGATATTGACAAGGTTTTTGCAGGTGCTGTTTGAGTGCGGGCAGTTGCTTGGGTTGGTTTGATAGTAGCAGAAGTCAACAAAGCTCTGGTTGTATGTTCCTCCTGGGTGGGGTATTGCTGCCTGGCTTGCTCTGGTATTATCAAGAATAGTCATAATCCCACAGCATTCGCTTCTGCTCTCAGATTCTCCACGCAGCCTTTGCAAAAACGAAGGAGCATAATCAGAATAATAAAACCATTTTTTATCAATTGTTCTTTCTGTGCAATCTTGTGCTGTATCTGTCTTGTTGAAGCATCTCATAAGTTCTTCGTCGTCTGCACTCAGGGGCACATCAAATGCAAAAAAATAATTGAATATCTGCCTTGAAGGCCCGGGGCTGTAAGCAATCTTATGGCTTTCTCCAATTTCGTGTTTTGACAAAGGGTCGGTTATACTAAATATAGGAACAGTAACATTTACAGAGGTGTTTCTCCTAAAAAACATTAGCTCCCTGTTGCCAGGTACAGATAGGTTGTAGCTAATGTTGAAAAAGACATTAAAAGAAAAAGGCTCGCTTTCATTAATTACAATTCTTTGGATGCTGCCCGAGTTGAGCTCAAGCTCAACCTGCATTCCTTTCAGAACATTTTCAAGCTGACCTACAAAATCAGTAAAGTCGGGGTTGCATTCACTAGAGCTAATAAAAAAATCTTTGAATCTGTTTTCTATTTTATTCATGTTATTTACTTCAGTTTTAGATAGTTCAGCAACCTCTTTCATTGCACAATATGATATAGTCCTCGTTGCTCTTGGGAGAACGCTGTTTTCGAGCTGGTATAAAATCCCGGCATTTCTCATAATAAGGTTTTCCCATTTGTGAAG
>DSBS01000018.1 GCA_011045925.1 Candidatus Woesearchaeota archaeon
CCAGGGCTCATGGTCTTTACCCGATAATAAGCTTCCAGCTTACTATCGCCAAAAGCACCTAAGCGCTTTTGTTTAGGAGGGGATACCCCGCACTTCAGTGCGGGGAGGATTCATTTTATTTCAGCAATCCTGCCACAAAGATCATAAATATTGTCAATTTTTCCTCCAATAACAACATTAAGGCCTTCAACACCCGAAAGGTTCTGCTTAAAGAGGACAGGCCTTCCATCGTCTAAGTCACTTACGGGAAGCAGGGTTTTTATCTCCCAGAGAGACTTCTTATATTTAAATTTTTCAATTAAAGGGATAAGCCTGGATGCATCCTTTTTCATTTTTATAAAGGCAGAATCCCTGATGAACGAACGAAAGATTTCGGAGTTCTTTCTTTTCGCCCTTTTGTCATACCATGTAAAATGTGGAGTGTATCTTACATGTGTGAATGAATGCATCTTTTCAGGCGGAAAAGGCATAAAAGAAAAGAAGGGGCCACACATAACTGTTACACCCAGATTCTTAAGCTCATCAGGCACCTCTACAATGCATGTCTCTGTCATCTGCTGCTTTAAATCCAGCTTGGGGATGCCTGAAGCCGAGAGCAATTCGTTTGTCTCTGCATAAAGGCATACAAAAACCTTTTGCGCAGAAATTAATGAATTAGGCAGTTGTTTTGGGCTCTTAACCACAACTCCTAACGGGCTGTTTTTTTTAATTTTAACTGCCTTGCAACCTAAAATGACTTCCACGCCTGAATCAGTAAGCTTTGTTCTCATCTGCTGTCTTAGCAAATCTGCATCAAAAGCATACTCTTTTACCTGAAATACTTCTTCAACATAATCTCGATTAAATAAGGAAGCTATTTTTCCAGGGGCTGGCTTCAAAGGCGCCTTTATTCTTTCACAAAAAAGCCTAAACTGGGCTGAAGTCACCTTAGAGTTAATCCTGCTAACAGCATAGTACTTTTTAAAGTCTTTTTTAACACACTCTTTAAATTCTTCGGTAAATCTCTTAAAGTTGTCCCTTGAGCGCAGGGCTGTAACAAAAGACCTAGGATAATGGTAGCCGTTGTGAATTCTGGCTTGGTTATTGTAAGAAGCCCTTTTCATGATTTCATTCTCTTTCTCAACAAGAACAACCCTAGAAGAAGGGCTAAAAGACTTTGTATAAAAAGCAAGGTAAGCGCCAAAAAAGCCACCCCCTATTACCAGAGTATTGCAGGAAAGCCTTTGCATAGAAAGAGAAAGCATATGTTGCTTAAAAAGGTTTATTTTTCATTCATTCTGGTTAGCAGAAAGCCTGCCGGAGTTTTCTGCTATATATAGAATAAAGAGCTCGTTGCTGTAGATTTCCTCTTTATCAAACATGTCAACCATGCTGTTAAACCTGCTTCTTTGCTCAGGAAAACTGGATGCCTGGGGAGCTGTAGGCTGAAAATCCAGAAAATAAAACCGATCAAGTGAATTAAGCCTTTCCTCAACATCTCCTGGATAGGCATCAACCTGCCAGATTCTGATTAAAAAGAAAGTCCTCTCTGTCCTGAGGAAGATTAACTCTATGTTTGTAACATGCAGAAAAACAACAGGAATATCTTCTGTCATTCTTAAGGCAACATCATCAAAAACAGAGTTATTGTTGAAATACGGGGGGTATTTTAAGCCTTGGTAGAAAAGAAAAGTAATGATAACCAAAGTTACAGAAATTGTTGATATTATAACCATAAGGCGAGGGATTCTTTTCCGGAACCTGGGGATTGAAAGCGAGATAGGTATAACAAAAAAGAGTATTGAGACAGAAACAAACCTCGAATCAAGGTCATATGGCTCTAGAAAAGAGAGTATGTTCAGGACGGACAATGAAAAAAGCGAAAAGAAAATGATTTCAGACAGAAGCTTGGTTTCCCTCATGTTTTTTTTGCCAAATGCAAACAAGGCAACCCTGATTACGAAAAATATAAAAAAAGCTAAAAAAGAATATAGCACAAAAGGAGAGAATTCAGTAATCTGCCTTATAATCTCAGGAATCCAATATGCAAAAAACCTTTGGACATAACTTGAAAAGAAATAATGCTCATTTTTAACTATTCTTGTAAAAGAATAAAGGAAGAGAGCAAAAAAGTAAACAAATCCTGAAAAACAGCAAATCTTTTTTTGTTTGTGATTAAACAATATAAAAGCAAGGGATGTAGAAAGGTAAAGTGGTATAAATGAAAAAGCGCTTACAAAAAGCTTGCCCTGGTCGTAAACCCTAAGTCTTGAGCTTAAGATAAAAAAGAAGCCAAAAAGAGCAAAAACCAGAAGACATAGAAAAAACGACTTCCTTATTGACTTGTTTTTCAAATCAGGTGTAATATCCTTTGTAGCCATGATATAAGCACCAATCAGCGGAAGAATCAGAACCATCTCAATTCGAGTCAGGGCAAGAAGCGAAATCATAAAAAAGAAATAAGGAAGGTTCTTGATTTTTACATAATCAGATATAAAAATGATTGAGAAGAATATCATCAGGTATAGGCTTTCAGACAAAATATTAAAAACAAAGATTAAGTAATACGGCATAGTGTATATTAGCAAAGAAGCAAAAAGAGCTACCACTGGGCCTTTTCTTCTTGATATAAAGAAGAAAATGAAGAGCGATGTAAGAAGATTAAAGCAAAAAACAAGCACTCTCAGGCCAAAATCATACATATCCGAGGGTAAAAGAATCCTAACTAAAGAGATGAAAATAGGAAAAGTAAGCTCGTGATCCCCGGAAAAGAGCCAGAAAGTGCAGTATTCCTCATATTCCGGAGTTTTCAGGAAAACTCTGTCCAGGATACACTTTGCCTGAGATTGATAGATTTGGGATTCTGAATTGAATATGGGAATAAAAAAAGGAAGAGAAAATAAAACAATTATCAAAGCAATAAGAATTAAAAGGAAATACTTGTTTTTTGATACCTGTTTTAGAAAATCCTTTCTGCTGTCCCTCAAAATCATAAAGAAAGAGAAAATTGCCCCAGGGATAAATATAAGATAGCCAATCAGTACCAAATAATTAATAGCCATTCTTTCACATCAAAGTCCTGATCAAAAAATAATTTTATCAGTAATGCACAATCTCAAAGCCGTAGACATGGTAATATGTTACCAGATACTTAAAATCCATGCCTAAACTCATTCCATGGAAAACATACCTAAAAAAGTTTAAAAAGTATTTAAGCCTTTCTTTTCCGAGCATAATTCCTGTTCTTCTTGGAAGAGTCCTGCTGTATGCCTTTACCTGAAACATCTCCACCTGCCTAGAGGAAAGCCCAGGATAGTCCACAACTGCATCAAAGCTTATGTTATTTGCAATTTTTGACTTTTTGAGGTTGATTATTCCTTTGTTTTTGATTACGAGCTCCTTTGACTCTTCTGTAAATGGCTTAAATACAAAGAAAACACTTCTGTCACTCTTTATTTCCCTTGCAAGGTCAAGCGTCTGCCTAAGAGTTGACTTTGTTTCTCCCGGAGTCCCAAGAATGAAGTATGCTGTTGTTCTTATGCCGTGTTTTTTCGTGAGCCTAAAAACCTCCCTGACCTTTTCAGTCGAGAGCCGCTTATTCATAATAAAATTCCGGATATTCTCATTTCCTGACTCAACCCCGAGCCTGAGGATTTCGCAGCCCGATTCTGAAAGCAGCTTCATTTTTTCCTCGTCTAAATGGTCTACCCTGGAAAACATTGAGTACTTCTGCCTGTTTGTATCTGCAGCTTTCTGGTACTCTTTGCAGAATTCTTTCAGCCACTGGCTGTCCATTGTTGGTGTCTGGTCAAAAAGCTGAATCAGCCTTAAGCCTTTTCCCTGGTATTTTTTCCACTGCCAGGCCAGCTCCTCCGCAAGCCTTTTGGGTGACATCGCCCTGAAATATCGTCCGGGAATTGATTTCTTTATGCCACATGACTCGCAGAAAGTGCAGTTATAAGTGCACCCGCGAGTGCCTATCTGGTAAAGCATTCCAAGAAAATAAAAGTATTTATCAAGGTCTTTCCACAAGCTCCAGTCTAAGTATGGCAGCGAATCCAGGTCTGTGAAGAAATGGCCCGGGTTTCTAACCTCTTTCTTAAGAGTTTTTATCCAAATTCCGCTTATTTTCGAGAGCCTGCTGGGAGAGTTCAGAGAGTCAAGTATTTTGCATATGGTATCATCTGCATCGCCTACTACTAAAACATCACAGAAGTCCAAGGCGAAAAGCTCTTCGGGGTGAACAGATGCATGGTAGCCCCCGTATAATACCTTTGTCTTAGGGGAGATTCTTTTTACTTCCCTGCTTATTTCCTTAATAAACTCCAGATAAAGGGAATTTACTGAGAACCCAACAGCTTCAGGCTTGTATTTAATTAAGTGCTCCCTTAAGAGCCTTCTCCAGTATTTTCTCCTGAATGTAAAGTCAAGGATGGCTGCTTTGTGTGTGCCTTGCTTGTTGATAATTGTTGCAAGGGTTGTTATTGCTATATCCAGTGCGCTGTAATCTCCGCCAAGAACCGGGTTTACAAATGTTATTCTCATTCTAAAAGCCTTTTTAGCTTGTAAAACAATGTCTTTATTTTTAAAGTTTGCTTAAGGGTGGTTAAGAATCTTTTGGGATGTGTGTAAAAGGCTATAAAGGCATATAATTTAAGCAACTTAAGAAAGAAAGGAGGGATGCCGGACAAAGAGTCTTTTGAGCTGGTGTAATAGCTTGAGAATGTGCTTTTTTTGTATTTTTTGCCTAATTCTGTGCCAGGAAGAGCAGTAAGAACACTAAATGTAGCTAGATCCAGGCTTAAGCCTGAGATTTTCCAGATTTCCCTTAAGGTTTCCCATAATCCCTTGTTAGGGAAGCCAATCATAAAAAAGCCCAGGGTTTTTATGCGTTCCTGCTTAAGGGCATTAATTGCCTCTTTAATTGTCCCCTGGGGAAGTGCCTTTCTTAGCAGCTTATTTCTGTTCTCTTCATCAAGTGTTTCTATTCCCAGCCTTACCTCTACACAGCCAGCCTGTCTCATAAGCCTAGCCAAGCCTGGCTTTACCAGGTCGGCTCTTGTATTGCATATCCAGTCAAATGATAATCCTGAGTCTTCTTTAAGCTTAATAAGGGAATTGCAAAAGCTGTTTACATAATCCTCATTTACCGTAAAGGAGTCATCATGAAGCATGAAGGAGTTAATATTGTGGTGTTTTTTTAGGTATTTTAGCTCAGACAGAATAAAATCAACCCTTTTGTGCTTTAGCTTCCTCCCAAAGATGCTCTCTACAGTAGGCTGGCAGAAGGTGCACTGAAAAGGGCAGGAGCGAGAGGAAGAAAAGCTCACTCCTCTTCGTTTTTTCAGGTAATCAAGGTAAGGCCAATTCTTTATGTATTTTTCAAGATTAGGGGCTATTCCCCAGTCTGTCCTTGGAATTTCAAGTTCTGGGAAAAATTCTCTCTTTGTGCGAATTATTTCACTTTTTCTCCTGAAGCAGAGGTTTGGCACATCCTGAAGCCCTGTATTGTTTAGCAAGCCTGGCGCTGAGCCAGACTCAATGAAAAGCTCAATAATGGCTTTTAATGTTGGCTCACCCTCGCCAAGCACAGAAATATCTGAGATTGCAAGTGCTTTTTCTGGCTGTACTGTCGGTCCTGGGCCTCCGGCAATCTTTAAAGCCCTGATTTTTGAGAAGAAACGCCTGTTTTTTTTGGTTTGCTGTTCAAGAGAAAGGCCGCAGGCTGAGAAAGCTACGATATGGAATCTCCTTGAAAACAGCTCAGGTGAAAGCCTGTCAAAAAACCTAAAAGAAAAATCCAGCTCTTTTTTAAGAAAAGAGATTATTTCAAGCAGGCCGATGTTAACATGGCCTGTTTTTAGCCCTTGGTTTAGGTCAACAAAGGCTATTCTTGGCTTTTCGTGCATAAAAGAGCAAATAACTGGGGGTTTTTATTTATTTTGATTAAAACGCCTGAAAAGCTAAAAGAAAAGTTTTTAAGTACGAAAACAATAAGAATACAAAGACATGCCTAAAAAAAAGAAAACCAAAAAGGAAAAGAAAAAAGAAAAGGAAAAGCTTAAAGTAAACAAAAAAAAGATTATAGTATATTCTATTCCTTTTGTGCTTTTGATTGGTGCCATTGTTCTTCTTGTGATTTTTGTAAGCATCTCAAATAGGAATATTAAGCAAGTAACACTGAGAGAGTATATAGATGATAATATTGAGTCTTACAGAGAAACAAAAGATGCTCTAGTATACACTGGCGTCCGGGCAATTGAGGACTGCGGAAGAGAACAGAATGTATTAATTAAAGACTTTAGAGAATGCGTTTACTTGCGATTGTCAGATGAAGGAATAAACCCAGAAGCCCTTACAGTTCAAGAAAAAAACGATATTCTCAGGGGCTTAATCGAGCTTTGTGATGAGATTGATAAGCTTTATCTCCCAGAACGCCCAGAGACCGGAAGCGATTACTGCAGGAGTTTAGCTATGACTGTTTTTAGGTATGTTCCAGAAGACTTTAATGAGATAATAAAAAACCCAAGCGTTAGAAACTGGGTTTTAAGGTTTTACTATGAGGAAGAAGAATACTGCAATCTTATTGATGATATCAGATTAAGAACCTATTGCATTGAAATAAATAAGAATTAGAGCCTTATGCTCTGTCTATCTATAAGGGTTTTGGAAAGATCGAAATTAAAAAGGGTTTCTCCTAGACAAGTCAGTTTTTTCAGATTCGAATCATATATAATCAAGTCAAAGTTTTCTTTTGAGGTTTTGGGTATAATCAACTTGTAAGATAAGTTCAGGTCTATAGGGA
>DSBS01000056.1 GCA_011045925.1 Candidatus Woesearchaeota archaeon
AGCCATCTTAATGCTAGTGTAGCCTGAATCCCTGCAACAGATATGGGCAAGCTTCCGAAAACACTTGTCTGCTCGGCTTCTTTTCTGGGCTTTTCCTTCTGGTCAATAAAGCAGGCAAGGCAGGCTCCTTCTTCATAAGGAGCAATTAAGGAAGCATAACCAATAAAGCCCTCAACACTTGCGTAAACAAAAGGCTTCTTAACTTCAAAGCAGGATTTGTTTATTATTTCCCTGGATTTCAGGTTGTCAGTGCAGTCCAGCACAAGGTCTGACCTGCGTATAATCTCAGTGGCATTATTCTCATGAAGCCTTACCCTTATTGACTCAGGCTCTTTCCCAATAATCCTGCTGATTTTTTCTGCACAGGCATCAGCCTTGCTCTTTCCCAGGTCATCCATCGTGAAGTTCTGCCGTTGGATATTTTCAAGGGATACCTTATCATCATCAATTAAAATAACGCTGGCTCCTGATCTAGCTGAGAGTTCCCCTGAAAAAGATCCCAGGCCTCCGCACCCGACAACAAGTATTGTCTTTTCCTGGAGGAGTTTTCTCTTCTTAACCCCAATAACCTTATCCTGCCTGCTGAAAAATTCAGCTTCCCATTGCTCAATTATGTTTATGCTCATTTTATTAAAACATCTCGGGCTTATCAAAAAGTTTAATAAGCTCTTTGTTTTTTTAAGGATGATGATTTACATTATTAAGTTTTCCGTGGCCTTTCTTTACCTTTTTGTCTCAAGCATAAAAGATATAAAGTCAAGAGAGGTGTGGAACTGGCTGAGCTATACTCTTATTGTTCTTGGCTTCTCTCTTAATGCTTTCTTTTCGGTTTTCTATATGGACTCTTCCTTTATTCTGGGTTCTCTGGCTGGATTTTTTGCTGCAATGGGCTTCTCTTTCCTTATGTATTTTTCAGGCCAGTGGGGAGGTGGTGATGCAAAAGTGCTAATGGGCTTGGGCGCTTTGATGGGTCTGCCTCTTACACTAGCACCAAAAGAGCATATTCTTTCCTTAAGCTTTTTCCTGCTTTGCTCGATTTTTGCCGGGGCCCTCTATGGGCTGGCCTGGGTTTTTTATACAATCCTAAAAAACAGGAAGGCATTTTCAAAAGAGTACAATAAACTTGCCAGAAAGCATGCTAAGCTGAGAAGGCTTTTTTTTACAGTATGCCTGCTTCTTGTGGCTGCTTCACTTTTCTTTCCCTCCTTTTTAAGGATTTATGTTGCGGGCTCAGCATTAATGTGCCTTCTTGTATTCCTGCTTTACCTTTCTCTTAAGAACCTGGAGTCAGTTGCTATGATTAAAAGTATTCCAGTATCAAAGCTTACAGAAGGGGACTGGGTAAAAGAGGAGATCAGGGCAAAAATGAAAGGCATGAGCTACCTAGACTACATTCTTTTCAGGCAGTATGACAACCTCAATTCCATCTCTTACATATATACGCTTTATTACAGGTTTATCAGGTTTACTCCGCTTGGAAAAAGCCGCCCTGAAAGCCCTAAAGAGTTCCAGCGCAGCAGAATTTCAAAGAAGCTGGGAAAAGAGCTCGGCCTTACAGTCAGGGAATTACAAGCAAAAAGCCATAAGGCTCTTTCAGGTAAGGCTAAAAAGAAAATGCAGGAAAACGGCTTCCTTATTGATTCTGGTGAGATAGTGGTATGCGGTACAGGAGACCTTGGGCTTCTTAATTCCCAGATAGCAATGCTCAAAAATCTTTTAGGCAGCTCGCACACCCTTAAAGTGAAAGAAGGGATGCCTTTCCTGCCGTCTTTTTTTCTGGCGCTCCTGCTTCAGGTTGGAGTTTATTATGTCATCATGAGCACTCCTGAATTGGCTGTTTTGTTGTTTTAGCAAGTTTTAATTGATTAATCCTTTTAATTCCCCAATAAGCTCATCCAGGTCTTCTTTGCTCTTTGCCTCTGCGTTGAGCCTTACCAAAGGCTCTGTGTTGCTCTTCCTTATATTAAACCAGGTTGCTTCTCCCAGCTCAACGGTTATTCCATCCATCTCATTAATCTTGCTTGCTGAGAATTTCTCTTTAATCCTGCTTATCACAGCATCAGCATTCTTCACCCTAAAATTCATCTCAGGGCTCTTTGCAAAAACCCGGTAAGAGCTCAGGATTTCAGAAAGCTTTCTCCTGTCTTCTTCCAGGGCTTCAAGGATTTTCAGCAGCGCAAATATAGCATCATCAATGCAGAAGTTTTCCTTAAACATCACATGACCGGAAAGCTCAGCGCCAAACAGCCCTCCTTCCTCGCGCAGCAGCTTTTTGTAAAAAGGGTTCCCAACCCTGACCCTGACAGGGATGCCGCCGTTGTCATTAATCACCTTTTCCACAGCCCTGCTGCATCTCAGGTCGTAGTAAACCTTTTCTCCGGAATGCTCCTTAAGGCAGTGCTCAGCAAGAAAAGCAATGATGTAATCCATCTGGTGAAATTCTCCTTTTTCATCAATAATGCCTATCCTGTCTCCATCGCCGTCAAACGCAAACCCTAAATCTGCCTTCTCTTCAATAACCCTTTTCTTAAGCTCCTCAAGCGTCTCCTCTTTGATAGGGTTGGCTTCATGATTAGGAAAATCCCCATCAGCTTCAATGAAAAGCGGATAAAAATCAAGCCCAAGCCTTTTAGCAACTCTGTCAAAAACCAGCCCTGCAATCCCGTTTCCAAAGTCAATTGCAATCCTGCCCTTGTATTTTATATCAAGCTTTTTAGAGAGGTATTCAGAATAGAAGGCAACAGCATCTTTCCCTGAAACCATTCCTTTCTGTTGTGGCTCTGAGAACCTCTTTAGCAAGTAAAGCCTTTCAATCTCTTTCAGTCCATTTTCAGAAAAAATCATTTCGCTTCCCCTGGAAAGCTTTAAGCCATTGTACTGCTTAGGGTTATGTGAGGCAGTGACCATTATGCTAAAGTCAGCAAGCCCTGCCTCTACAGCATAATAGCTAAGGAAAGTTGTAACCTCACCAATAAGCACAGCATCAAAGCCTGAGTCAGTAACCCCTTTTGTAACAGATTCGTAGATTGACGGCGAGCTCTTCCTCGCATCCATTCCTATTGCAATCCTACATCTTTCCAGCTTGTATTTCTTCCTGATAAAATCTGCAAATGCCCTTGCTATCTGATAGGCTTTCTTTTCATCTATTTCTTTAGGGTAATGCCCCCTGATGTCATATGCATGAAATAATCCCATTTTCTCACATCTCCTTATTTATCCCCTTGCGTGGATCTCTATCACATCCCCGCTTTTTAGCTTATGGTCTTTTCCGACCGTCTGCTTTTTCTTGATATCCGTTGCTTTAATGAAATTGTCTCCCAGGTCTGAGTGAACCTTGTAAGCAAAATCCAGTGCAGTGCTGTTTTTTGGAAGTATGAAGCAGTCTGGGAGCACATTCCCGAACTGGTCAGCAAGCTTGCTAACCCCGGCAGGGAATACGTAGATGCATCTCAGCACAGAGAACACAGCCTCGTTCAACACATCCTGCACTCCGGTGCTCTTAAGCCTGGCAAGAATCTTCTCTTTCACAAAAGAAAGCGCAGCCTTTTGCTTTTCAGACAAGGAATCTTCGTTGATAATCTCAAACCCACTATCGCCAGGAATGTATTTTATCATCCCTTTGAGAGAAGCCTCCCTCAGCGCAAGCTCAGACTCAGAGCTTGTTGGAATTATAGTAATATCTTTGAACTTTTCTCTAATTGCTTCCAGGTTTTTTTCAGCGCTAGGATAGTCTATCTTATTGGCAGCGATAATTATCGGCTTAGTCTTTTTTCTCAGCAATGACGCAAACATCTTAAGCTCTTGCTCGCTCCATTTGGCAATCTCATTGGAAAGCCCAAGCTCCCTTAAGCATTCCTTAACAATATCGTCAGTTACATTTAATCCTGAAAACTGCTTTACAATCGCCTTCACAGGGTCAGCGTGCTCAAGCGCAACTTGCTTTGAAAACTTGCTCCACACTTTAAGGAATATCTGGAAGAACCACATGTTAAGCTCATTCTCAAGAAAAAGCACATCATTCTCAGGGTTGTAAGACAGAGGCTCAACAGGCTCGCCATTCGCATTTGTAGAGCCTGACACATCAATTACATGAACAAGCACATCGGCCTGCCTTAAGTCATCTAGAAACTGGTTTCCCATCCCCTTACCCTCATGCGCCCCAGGCACCAGTCCGGCAACGTCAAGGAGCTCTACAGGCACAAACCTGTTATGGTCAATGCAAAAGCCCTCTCTTGGCTTGCACTGCGTGTTAAAAAACTTGTCAGCACACTCAACCCTTACATAGCCAATTCCTCTATTTGGCTTTATGGTTACAAAGGGGTAATTAGCAATCTCTGTGTTGGCTAGTGTGCACGCTTTGAAGAAGGTACTTTTCCCTACATTAGGTTTTCCTACAATACCTATCAGCATTCTGCATCACTTAACAAGCATCTGCCAGCCTCGCTCTTTTAATATTTTCTATTTAGTGTTTAGTAAAGTTTAAATAGTAATGTATTCAGTTATTGTATAAATTATATGAGTATAGGTATTTACACAATTTTGAGGCGCATTTAAATGCCAAAAAAAGCAGTTTTAATTGTAATTGACGGCCTTGGAGACCTTCCCTGCCCTGAATTGAAAGGCATGACTCCTCTTGAGGCAGCAAAAAAGCCGGTTATAGATTCCCTGTCCGCTGAGGGAGAGACCGGCTTTATGAATACAATAGCTCCTGGAGTTATCCCTGGAAGCGATACAGCTCACCTTGCATTGTTTGGCTATGACCCTTACTTGTTTTATTTTGGGAGGGGAATATATGAGGCGCTTGGCGCAGGGTTCGAGCTCGAGGAAAGTGATGTTGCATTCAGGGCAAACCTTGCTACCTTAAAGGATAGCATTATCAAAGACAGGAGAGCTGGCAGGGATGACAAGTACATGAAGGAGCTTTATTCTTCTGTTGATGGCATGAAAATCGAGGATATTAAGGTTATCTCAAAGCATACCAGCGAGCATAGGGGTGTTGTTATTTTCAGGGGAAACGGCCTTTCCAACTTAATTACTGATGCAGATCCTCACAAAACAGGAGAAAAACCTCTTGAAAGCAAGCCGAAAGATAATTCGCTTCAGGCAGACAAGGCTGCAAGATTGCTTAACGAGTTTACCCGAAGGGGCATTGAGCTTCTTAGCAATTCAGAATGGAACCAGAAGAGGGTAAAGGAAGGGTTTCTGCCTGGAAATGTAATCCTGCTAAGAGGTGCAGGGGCTTACAGAAAGGTTGACTCACTTGAGAAAAGGTTTGGTATAAGAATGTCCTGCGTAGCAGGCGGCGCCTTATATAAAGGCGTAGCCAGGTTTGTTGGCATGAAAGTTCTGAATGTTCTGGGAGCTACAGGAGACAAGAATACAAGCCTGAAAGCCAAGCTGGATGCAGCGGTTAAGGCAAAAGAGGAAAGCGACATTGTATTCCTTCACATAAAAGCTCCTGACTCATTTAGCCACGACGGAAAGCCTGTTGAAAAAAAGCAATTCATAGAGAAAATTGACAAGGAAGTAATGAAAGAAATAAAAGAAAACTTTGATGTTGTGGCCTTGACAGGAGACCACTCAACACCCTGCTCAATGAAAGAGCACTCAGGAGATGCAGTCCCGGTTCTGGTTTGGGGCAAGAACTGCAGGAAAGACAAAGGAATTTTTTCAGAATCCAATCCATCGCCTACGCTTTTTATAAGAGGGCTTGATGTGCTTAACATCCTGCTCTCAAAAATAGAAAAGCTGGATAAGTTTGGTGAGTAAAAAGGAAAATGTACAGCGTGCTTGAAGATATAACCGAGGAAGAGTTCCCTGACGTAGTAAAAAGGCTTAAGGCAGTGGAGTCTGAGCAAGGCAATGTGGTGAAAACTTTTGAAGAGGAAGATGCTTCAACCTCTTACCTTGTCGGAAAAGGCTCAAATCCCCGTGGCAGCCTTGCAAAGGAGATTACAAAAAAAGAGTGTGAGATGCTCTTTTCAAAAGGTGTAATACATGCAAAAGCAAGGGATGCAGCACTTAAGACACGCCATGGGAAGCTTACTCACAGGGAATGGCTCTTCAGCAGCACTCACAGCGAATTCCCTGATAAACTGCGCAGGAGGCTTTCAAAAATCACAGCAGCAAAGCTTATATCAGCATCATTTCTTTTTTTTTCAGGGATACTTTTTATTGCTTCTGGCTCATCAATAACAGGCAATTTTGTTGCTGGAAACATTTTCTCAAGCCCAGGCGATTATATCCTGTTTTCTGTTGTGGCTTTTTCCCTGGCTTCATTTAGCATTCTTAGCATAGCTAAGTCAAGGGAAGAAAGGCTGCACAGCCTTGCAAGGGCAGTGCATGGGCTTTAGCCGTTTCCAGAAGAATCCGTTTTCTCAGAGGTTAAATTCATCTATAAAGCCTTTTATGGTTTCGTACTTCTCAAGGTAGTTGAAGCCGTTGTCAGTCAGGGTTATGTATTTTCTTCCTTTTTTGTCAGTAATCTCTTTCACAAGATTTTTATCTTTAAGCTCTTTGATA
>DSBS01000096.1 GCA_011045925.1 Candidatus Woesearchaeota archaeon
TCAAACGCTTAACTTTATTAATGAGTTTTGTTTTTTCTTTCATGGGGAGAAAATCCCTCCCCCCCTCAGACAGCCTTACGGCTGCTGAGGGTTATAAATCTTTAGATTTTGAACAGAGCCGGAATCATCTGAAAAAAAAAGCTGATATCAAATCAAAAGGTTTAAAAAACAAACCCAAATCTACAGGGTTTGTGCCTCGCTGGTGTAGCCCGGCCAATCATTCAGCCCTTTCGAGGCTGAGACACGGGTTCGAATCCCGTGCGAGGCATTTTTTTAAAACTGCTTCTTAGGCAGATAGGCAAAGCAAAAAAAGGGCAATAGCCGAAAAGTAATTAAAAAAGCACTCAAATCACACAGCAAGGCCCCATAGCATAGCCTGGATAGTGCGGTCGGCTTCGGACCGATTGACGGGGGTTCGAATCCCTCTGGGGTCGCTCAATTGCTGCTTGCCTTGGTTTTTTCCTATAATACATTAAAAACTTACATTAAAAGAAAAACATATTAAACAAACAATGTTTCCTTTCTGTTGGTGATAACATGACAAATAATATGCAGCCGATTTTTATACTTCCTGAAGATTACCAGAGAATTTCTGGCAAAAGCGCCCTTAAGAACAACATAAGCGCCGCAATTGCTGTTGCAGACACGGTCAGGACTACGCTTGGCCCAAAGGGAATGGACAAGATGCTGGTGGACTCTTCCGGCAATACAATAATCACCAATGACGGGGTAGCTATACTTGAAGAGATGGAGATAGAGCACCCTGCTGCCAAGATGATTGTTGAGGTTGCAAGAACACAGGAAGAAGAGGTTGGAGATGGGACCACAACCGCTGTAATAATTGCAGGAGAGCTGCTAAAAAACGCCCAGAGCCTGCTTGAGCAGAACATACACCCAAGCATAATAATTAAAGGGTACAGGATAGCACAGGCAAAAGCCCTTGAAACCCTTAAGATGATTTCCGTTGAGATTAAGGAAAAAGATACAGAAACGCTTGAAAAGATAGGAGAAACTGCAATAACTGGAAAAGGCGCCGAGATAGCTAAGGAGCACCTTAGCAGAAGTGCAGTAAAAGCAATTTCAAGGGTTACAGAAAATGGCGAGCCAGACATAGACAACATAAAAATATGCAAAAAGCATGGAGACTCTGTTGAGAACAGCGAGCTTATTGAAGGGGTTGTAATTGACAAGGAAAGAGCTCATTCAGGGATGCCAAAGAAAGTTGAAAATGCAAGGATTGCTATGCTCGACCTGCCTGTTGAAATAAGGGATACAGAGATTGATGCAAAAATCCAGATTACAGACCCTGAAAAAATCCAGCAGTTTCTTGATGTTGAGGAGAAGATGCTCAGGGAGATGGTTAACAAGATTGAAAAAAGCGGAGCCAATGTGATTTTCTGCCAGAAAGGCATTGATGAAATTGCCCAGTTTTTCTTGTCACAGAAACGCTTCCTTGCAGTCAGAAGGGTCAAAAAGAGCGACATGGAAAAGCTTTCCAAGGCAACAGGCGCAACCATCGTTAACAATCTTGAAGAGCTTTCACAAAAAAGCCTCGGGCATGCAAGGCTTGTACAGGAAAAGAAAATTGGAAACGAGAATTTCATATTCGTGGAAAAATGCAACAACCCGAAGGCTGTCACAATCCTGATTAGAGGCGCAACTGAACATGTTGTAGAGGAAGTTGAAAGGGCAGTAAAAGATTCTGTTGGAGACATAGCAAGTGCAGTAAAAAGCAGGAGAGTTGTTGGAGGAGCTGGTGCTTGCGAAATTGAGATTTCAAAAGAATTAATGGGCTTTGCAAGCACATTCAAAGGAAAAGAGCAGCTTGCAATAGAAAGCTTTGCAAAATCACTGGAAGTAGTCCCAAAAACCCTTGCTGAAAACTCTGGGTTTGACCCTATTGACCTGCTGGCTGAGCTTAAGTCTGCACATGAGAAAAGCGAAATCTGGGCTGGCATTAGCGTTTTGGACGGCAAGATAACAGATTCATGGAAGCAGGGAGTAATTGAGCCTCTGAAGATAAAAACCCAGGCTGTTAACTCAGCAACCGAGGTTGCAGTGATGATTCTAAGGGTTGATGATGTGATTGCCGCCTCAAAAAAGAAGCAGCCTGGTGCTGGCAATCCTTTGGGTGAAGAACAGCAAGAGCAATGAAGAATGCTAGTAATAGTTGGAATTGACCCTGGAACAACTGTCGGGCTGGCTGTTCTGGACCTAAGGGGCAGCCTCATCGCAACAGAAAGCTTCAGGAACAAATCAACCGAGGAAATAATACAAAAGATATATTCTTTTGGCAGGCCTCTTGCAGTAGGCTCAGACAAGCTAAAAACACCCAGGCAGATTTCTGAGATTTGCGCGAAAATAGGCTCAAAGGCTGTGCCTTCAAAAGAGGATTTAACTATACGGGAGAAAGAGCAGGTCTCTGAGATTTATGAGCTGTCTGCGTTAAATTCACATGAGAGAGATGCCCTTGCAGGCGCTTTTTCAGCATACAAGGAGCTTCGGGGAACAGTTGAGAAAATCAGGACAAAAACAGAGGATGAAGAATTTGAAAGCATTTTATATGAGGCAATTGTAAAAGAGAAAAGCCTGACAGGAATTCTTAAAAGAAAATCCCTGATAAACGAGGAGAGTGATGACGCGCCTCTTAGAAAAACAGAAAAGAAAAATCCCCTAAGCCTGAGAATAGATGAGCTTAAAGAGGAAAACAGGAACCTTAAGAAAGCTCTTCTTGAATCATCTGATAAAGTAATTGAGCTGAAAAACCTGCTTAAAGAAACAAAAACAGGGATTAGGTCTATCACCGAGAAAATGCTGGACAAAAAAGCAAGGATCATCGCTGCTGAATCAGAAAGGCAGCAGCAAGCAATTGAAGAGCTTAAAAGGTGCCTAAAAGACCTAAAGTTAAAGCACCATAAACTAATCGAGCTAATCTCTTCAGGCAAGTCAGTAATTCTCCCCAGGTTTAAGTCACTTGGCCTGGAAGGCAGGCGAATCGGAGAAGAGATAGAAAAAAATTCAATGATATTTGTTGATGAGCCGGCTGAGTCAGCAGAAATACTTGAAATGCTGGCCAGAAAAAGCATAAAAGCCTTTACATATTCAAAAAAAGCAAAAAAGCACTTTTGCCTTGACCGAATCCTGTTTGAGGACAAAAGGATTGTAATCACAGACAAGGCTGCCATAAAAAGGGCAGTTGAGTCTAAGAGCGAAGTTGACATCACCCAGATTCTGGATGAATACAAAAAAACAAGGTAAGGCAAAAGAGAGTAAAACAGAAAATCAAGGCAGCCAAGCCAGGCAACCAGTTAAAAAGAAACATTTAAATACTCCCCACTTTGCCCTTTCTTAGAAAAAAATGGCAGAGCCAAGGTTTTTTAACAGGTGGGGAATTGAAGGCATTGAGGTCACAGATGCCGGCCTAAAGAGTTTTATAACAATTTCTCCAAAGATTGTCCCAAAGACCGATGCAAGGTATGCAAAAAACAGGTTCCATAAGTCAAAGATTTCCATTGTGGAAAGGTTGATTAACAGGCTTCAGGTTCCTGGACACAGGGGCAAAAAACATAAGCTAACATCTGGCCACGCAACCGGAAAGATGTACAACACATACAAGAGTGTTGAGAACGCCTTTGAAATAATCGAGCAGAAAACCGGCAAGAACCCTGTTTATGTCTTTGTAAAGGCCATTGAAAACTCTGCCCCAAGGGAAGAGATTGTTACCATTGAGTACGGTGGTGCAAGGTACCCTAAAGCGGTTGAGTGCTCTCCACAGAGAAGAGTTGACCTTGTGTTGAGAAACCTAGTCATAGGTGCGTACAACAAAAGCTTCAGCTCAAGAAAAAGCCTTGCTGAAACGCTTGCTGAGGAAATTCTTTCTGCATACAACCAGAACCAGGCAGCTTTTGCTGTTGCAAAAAAAGTTGAGCTCGAGAAGCAGGCAGATGCATCCAGATAAAAGCTTAACAGGTTCTTTTCTCTGTTTTTGTTAATTCTGTAATGTAATTCTGCGCTTTCAGATTACGTTTACTCTTCCTTTTGATGAGAACTTCGATTTAAACCCATAAATGAAAAGATAATTCCACAAAACGCCCGGCTTCTTAATCATTCTTACAGAAAACCCGTTCTTTCTGAATACTTCTTCTATAGCCTCCTCATTGCTAAACAAAGGAGAAGTGGGAATAAATCCAAACAGGTCAGAGTATTCCACAAAACAAATCCTGCCAGAAAAAGGCATAATCTCATAGAGCCTCTTAAGGAATCTATCCAGGTTTTTTATATAACCAAGGTTTCCAAAGCTTAGAAAAACATCTGCGCGCCCTATTGACGGGTCAAGCCTTATGTTCAGCTCAGGATCATGCCTGAATTCAACAGAATGATTAAGCAATGCCTTGCCAATCCTTTTTTCTGCGTAGTTAAGGTTTTTCTTGGACATGTCAATCGCTATAAGGCTTACATTTCCATTAGTCTGCTTTACTACCTCGCATGAAAGGCCACCCGAGCCACACCCATAATCGACTACAACATTATAATTAAGGTCGCCAACTGTCGCCAGTATTTCTTTTCTGATTGAGCGGGGAAGGTTAATCGGCTCTAAAAGCCTCGAGAAGCGGCTTGACAATTCAGATATTGATAGTATAGCCTTCTGGTTAAGGGTGAGCACCATAAAGAAATAAAAAGGAAAGCCAATCGCCACAAAAGACAAGCCCAGGCCAAGGTACTTAAGGGAGTTCGGCTCATAAGCCAGCCAGAATCCCATAAATGCTGTTATCAGCAGTATCATCAAAACCGGGCCAATCCTGCCAAAAGGGGCTTTGTAAGGCCTTTCCCTATGCTTATCTTTTATCCTGAAATAAACAACTATTGACAGAATGCTGCATATCATAATCAGAACAAGAGGCATAAGAATCTGAACAAGGGTCTCAAAGCCTGACCTGAAAAGGCCAACAACTACAAAAACAGCCATTATAAAAGACTGAAAGATAATTGCCCTGTAAGGCGTTTTTCTCTTTTTGTGGATTTTGTTGAGCTGAGGGATAAATACCTCGTCCCTTGCAAGAGCATACAAAAGCCTTGGCGCACTCACAATCCAGTCTGCGGCCGAGCCCAGAATCCCCAGAAAAATCAGAATCATAAAGATATACATGCCAGGAGTTCCAAAAAACAAATAGCCCAAATATGAAAAAAAAGAGCTTGACAATTCCTGAAACTCAAACCCTGCACTTGTCCCAAAAGAATCAGGGTTAACAAAAAAGCCAACCCCAAAAAAAGACATCATTGAGAGCACAAGCAGAATAGCCATGGCTGAAAGGATTACCTGAGCCAGAATCACTGCCTTAGGAATCTGCTTCGGATCTTTAGTTTCCTCAGAGAGAGAGAATATTGCTTCCATCCCAAAAAAAGTGTCAGAGATAATAAAAAGCAGGAGAAAAAACAGCCCGAAATTTTCAAAGAAAGTGCTTCCCATAAAGAAAGGCTCGTAAGCCTCAGCGGAAAATTGTGCTCCGGTAAGCATCAAAACAACAGAAAGGCCTACTACAGACAGCTGAATTATCCCAAAAGCAATAAGCACCCTTACACTGGTCTTGATTCCTGTGTAAGCTAGATAATTAAATATAAACAAGGCAAGAAAAGAGAGAAATAATTTCAGTGAAAAAGAGCTTATGGTTATGCCAAAAACAACAACATGCTGAAATGGAAAAAGGTACTGCATTGCTGAGACAATAAGCATAGAAGTAGTAAGGTTTCCAATAATCCATTCCATCCAGCCAATCAGAAACCCGAAAAACTTGCCATAAGCATGCTTGGCAAAGTCATAAACCCCTCCAAGAGAAGGGTACATTGAGTTAAGCTCAGCAAAATAGCAGGTAATAAGAATTGATGCCAGGGACAAAAATACCCATGCAAATATCACTGCCCCCCCTCCAATGTTTATGCTAATTACAGGCAGAAAAAAGATTCCTGAGCCAACAGCAAGAACTATTGTCAGGATAACAATAGACCAGAAGCCAAGCGTTCTGTGTAGCTTAATTTCCTCAGTCATGTATTTTTCTTACAATAACTTATTTAAAAGGGTAATTGATTATTCAGAAGTGAGTAAGATTTAGCCAAGAAAGCAATCAAACAAAAAATCATGTCAATAGCAAGCCAGAAGAATCTTCCAAAACTGAAAAACAAAGCTTTTTAAAAAAAAGGCGTTTCAACGGATGCAATGCCAAAAACCCTCATTATTGCTGAAAAGCCAAGCGCAGGAAGGAAAATTGCCAGTGCACTTGCTGACGATAAAGTTCAGGCTGTTAAAAAAAAGAAAGTCTCTTTCCTGAAGCTGTCACACAAAGGCTCTGAAGTGTATGTGGTTTCTGCTGCAGGGCATCTTTACAGCCTTGCTGAGCAGAAGAAAGGCTCTTCTTATCCTGCATTCGAGATAAAATGGTTTCCAATCAGCGAGATTAACAAAAAGATGTCTCA
>DSBS01000029.1 GCA_011045925.1 Candidatus Woesearchaeota archaeon
CGGGAGCCCATTCATCAAAAGAAGGGCGCCTATCTCTTTGCTTTATTTTTTCCGGTTTTTTCTCAGCTTCCACATCTTCAGCAAATTCCTCAAGAACTTCCTTGGGCAAAGGGCTTGTGCTGTCGGGCTGGTCTGAATTAGAGTCTGCATCCTCTTCAGTGCCTTTCATTGTCTTTTCCTGGCTGCTTATCACTGCCTTGGCTTTCTTACCAGAAGTGCTGGCTTTCTTTTCCTCTGAAATTTTATCCTGTGGCTTCTTTAACTCGTCTCCTTTCACTTCTTTCACTTTAGCATCATTATCAAAGCCTTCTGCCATTTCTGCTTCTGCCTCTGGCGTTTCTTTTTCTTTAGCCATTGAGCCATCCTTTTTTTCCTGAACCTTTTCCTTTAGCTGTTCTGGCATCTTCTCTGCCTCAGCCTCTGTGACTTCTTCTGCCTTCTCAGCTTTTGTAACCTTTTTTGCTGGCATTAAATATCACCTTTTAAGATTGAATCCCTGGCTTTTTCAAAGTCTTTTGTAATCTCTGATGGAGATAGCTTCTTTGCGATGTATTCTGAAAACTGTTTTTTGTATTCCTCAGGGCTTTCCTTCTCAAGCTTCTTTGCATAGCCTGCAATGTGCTTTCCTGAAAGCCTGTCTTCTGAGGGGTATACACCTTCGCCATGGGCTATTGAAAGCTCGGCATCCACCAATCCCTTCAGGAATGCAGACTCAACAGATCCCTTTCGGAACTGCTTCATTCCAAGGTCAAGAATAAAGCCTTCACCGCTAAGCTGAGTGTAATCCTTGGCCTTCTTAAGCTTTTTTCCGAAAAAGAGGCCAAAAAGATAAGCTGCCGGAATGCTGTTTCTTGAATAGTTCCAGCCAAGCTTGATTAAGCTCCTTGAATTCATTCCATATATCGGCTTGTCGCCTTCGGGGCTGAATCTTACAACCTGAGTGCTTAGGTTTTTGCTCCCTTTCCTAAAGACAATTCTTGCTTTCCCAGACTTAAGCAGACTAAGCCTTGCTCTATAGTCTGTCCTGCCTTCTCTCTTTCTCCTGAACGATAAAACTAATGCCATTTTAATCTTTCTTCTCTCTTTTTTGATCTTTAGCAAAAAACTCTTTCTCAGACATAAAGTACTTCATATGCCTTAGGCTTCTGAAGAAGCCGCTTTTCGCCTTTCTGTAAATCTGCCTGTACGCTTTGTCAGTGATTAGCCCCTTTAACTTGATTTCCTTGAGGAAAATCCTTTGCTTCCTTATTTTTGCCATCCAGGTATCTTTCCTGGATTGTCTTGCGCCAGCAGTGCCTTTTCTTGAGCCATGTCCTTTCCTATGGCCTTTTTTCTTTTTCTCCTGAAGCTTTTTTGCCCGTGAATTTGATATTCCTCTGGCAGGCAGCTTTATAATAGCTCCCTTATGAATAAGAATTTTGAGGTCCTCCCTGGTGATTGCTTCCTTAATCTCTGCAAGAGACAACTCATCAAATGAAACTCTATCCTGAGAGCATTTAAGGATGTCTGCCGCAATCCGTTTTTTTATTTTAAGATTCATTTAAATCACACCATTAGCGCTTTTAGCTTCTTTTCGTTAGTAGCTTCTCATACTCCCTTCTCATCTGCTTTTCCTTTTCTTCTGGAGAAAGCTCCTCATCTTTCTTAGCATCATCATCTTTTTTCTTTTCCTGCTTTTCTTCCTTTTCTTGCTCTTTAGCCTTCTTTTCCTTATCTTCCTTATCTTTTTCTTCAACAATCTTTTCCATTGTTTTTTTCTTCTTCTTTTTCTTTTCTTCCTTGGCCTTTTTCTTCTGGTCAAGCCTTGACTTCAACTCTTCCAGGCTGGCATTAACAACAAGAAGCTCAAGCTTCTTAGCCTCCTCAAGGATTGAAATCTTTTTCCTTAAGCCTACTGTTGACCCAATAAAAACACAGTTTTTGTTCGGGTCTAGCTGTGAAACCTTAGCCGGGTTCATTACTACAACAGGAGCAAGCCCGGAAGAGTGGAATCCTCTGACATCTACAGGGCTCGAGTAGCCAATCTGGGCCATTTTTATATGACCCCTGAACTTTCTCCTAATCTTAGACTGGTGGCCTTTGGGCTTTCTCCACTTACCCTGATTCTTGACTCTTTTCTTTGAGCCAGGAAACTTGTACTCAGGCTTTTTCCCTTTTATTTTCTTTCTAAGGTCCAGACTTTCTTTGATTGCCATAATCATCCCCATAATTAAACATGCTTACCGTTTTTCTCAATAATATAAATCCCATCCTGGAAAATTCTCCTGTCCCTGTTTGAAATTCTTGTCAGCTGCTCGAGGCTTGTAGCGCAGTTGCCAACTTTTTCAATGTCTGTTCCCTTCACTTCAATTATATCGCCATTCAGCTTGACCTCAACATCAGAAGGCAAAGCCAGCTTGCGTGGAACATTCTCACCAAAAAGGTTCTTAACAGATATTTCCCCTTTCTGAACTGAAACTGAAACAGGAAAGTGGCTGTGGCAAACCTTTAGCCTGTAAACAAACGCTTCCTTAACGCCTTTAAAGAGATTTTTTATATGTGCTGTATAAGTCAGCATCATTCTTTTTTCTCTTTTTGTTGCGTTTTTTGCTGAAAGCACTACAGTTTTTCCATTTGATTCTATCTTAACACGCGGGTATATGAAAGCTTTTGAAACTTCGCCCAATGGTCCTTTTACTCTTAGAACCTTGCCCTCAATAAAAAGCTGGATTCCTTCCGGAATTTCTATTTCCTGAGTTAAATTTTCAATCTTCATTTTTGCTTCCTTTTTAAGTCATCAATAGCAGTATGCAATCAGCCTTCCTCCCAAGTTCTTTTCAAGCGCTTCTTTGTGTGTCATAATGCCTTGGGGAGTTGAAACAATAATAATGCCAAAGCCATGTGCAGGCAGGTACCTTTTTTCAACAGCAGTATAATCCCCGTTTCCCACAGCAACTCTTGGCCTGATTGATGCACACTTGTTAATATAGCCAATCAGGTTAACTACGATGTGCCTTCCCTTTGAGGTCTGAACAGTCTCAAAGCCTCCAAGATACTTATTATCTTGAAGTATCTCAAGTACCTTAAGGAGCATGTTTGATACATACTGTATCTCACACTCCTTCTTGTTCCCTTTATCGTAAGTTAAGATTTTTGACAATGCATTTGAAATTAAGTCTGTCATCATTAAACACCCTTATGAATATTTTTTAAATCCAAGCTCAGTGGCTATGTCCCTAAAGCACTGCCTGCAAAGGTGAAGGCCGTACTTCTGTATGTGTGCTCCGTACCTGCCGCATTTTGTGCACTTGTATTTTGTCTTGCCGCAGGCCCTATCCTGCTTTTTTCCATGCTTGAGGAACTTATTCAGCTTTGCGGGCTTTGGCCTTAGCTGCTCCGCCCCCTTCTTATAATCAGCCGTAGTCATTTTGTGTTAAGCACCTCATATGATTTTTGCCCCCAGCTCTTTTTTTGCAAATTCCATTGCGTCTTCCTTGGAAATATCTATCCTGGTTCCTATTTTTTTTTTAAGGCTTTTTCTCCTTCTGACTCTGAATCCGGCCCTTTTCAGGGTAACAGCAACCTCAAAGCCAAATATGCCCAGTTTGGGGTCATACTTTAAGTCAGGGATATCTATGTACTCAGGAATGCCAAAAGAGAAATTGCCCGCCTCATCAAAACTGGATTCCTTCAAAGAGCTGTTTACTGAAGAGAGAAGCCTCTTAAGCAGCTCTTCTGCCCTTCGCCCTCTTACAGTAACCTTAACGCCCAGGGGCAAGCCAGGCCTGATATCCCATGTTGGGATTCTTTTAGAAGTAAATGTCTTCACTGGCTTCATTCCGGTAATCCTCTCGAGCAAAACCAGGCCAGCGTCCAGCCTTGCGGCATCTCTGCCTGCACCTAAGTTTAAAGTAATCTTCTCAAGCCTTACAGCCCTGTAGGGGTTTTCTGCCTTAGCCTTTGGACTGGGTTTTGAAGATCCCATGTTCTCTGGCTTCTGAGATGTTTCAGAAGGCTCTTTCACTGCTGCTTCAGCTGGCATTTGATTCCCTCCTAATAGTTATTGCTGGCTGTTTCTTTCCAACCACAATCAAGCTTGCAATTTCTACTTCTTTTGTGTTGTCTCCAAGCTTAACAACGGCTTTTTGAGTTGTTACTGAATCAACAATGCCAATTTCTGCTATATGGCTTCCTGAAACAAAAAACACAACGCTGCCTTTCTCCAGCTTAAAAACTTCTTTAATCTTTTTTTCCCTGAACTCAAAGAGAACGCTGTCTCTTATTGAAATTTCAATTTTCCCATCGTGCAAAAGATTTGTTCCATCACTAAAGTTCAGCTGGGCTATTCCTTTCTTAAGTGAAGTCTTTGAGATTAGCTTAAGAACCTTGAGGCTGCTCTCACTTTCTACAATAGGTACTGCACTAAGGTAACCACCTTTGGTTAGCACAGCCCTGAAATGCTGTCCTGTTTGCGGAATGGATATAACATCAAAAAGAGAAACCGGAACCTTATGGTTTTTTGGCGCTTTCTGGTTAACAAGCAGCTTTTTGTTTCTTAACAGGTAATTTACCTCGCTTGTTGTTGAGCAGATGCCAAGCTTCTCTTTCATCCAGACTGATAACGGCATGCTAAGCCTTAAAGTTCCTCTTCCAGGAAGCGGCCTTGCAATAAAGACTGCTGATTTCCTCATAATTCTCCAGGTCCTGGGAGCTGCTACTCTTTTAAGATGATACTTTACCATTTGAATCTACCTTTTTCTTTTCCTCTTTGGGCTTTTTTGTTTCGGGCTGCTGCTCTTTAGGCATTTTCTCTGCAGCCTTTTTTTTCTTCACTGGCTTTTCTGGCTTTGTGTTCTTCAGCCTTCTGGGGTCTTTTAAGTTAAGCTCAAGTATCATAATGTTTGATGCCTTGAAAGGCATTGCAGCTTTGCTTCCGTCTTTCTTTTTTGTTTCAAAGCCTTCAACGTATACCGCCAGGTTTTTGGTGTCCACACGTGATACCTTGCCCTGCTTGCCTTTGCTGGAGCCGCGCATTATTTTTACTTTGTCTCCGGTTGATACCCTGGCTTTTCTTGTATTATATTTCTCCCTAAGCTCTTTGGAGAGATGCGAATTGAGGAAGCACTGCTTAGTATGAAGCGGAGCGTTAAAGAGGTATTTTCTCTGCTTCCTTGGCTTTGTGCTTGATTTCCACTTCTTTGAAAATATTTTCATTGTGTCACACTCAGTAAATTATCGACGCCAGCCTAGCTATAGCCGGCCACCTGTCGCAGGCCTCTTTCGCAACCGGCCCCTTTATCACAGTTCCCTTCAGGTTTCCAAACTCGTCCTTAATTACAACTGCTGAATTATCTTCAAACTTAACCCTGAGGCCTGAAAGCCTCCTGTATTCTTTTTTCTGCCTGATTACTACTGCCTCTACAACCTTTTTTCTCATTTCCGGGTTGCCTTTGACGACGCTGGCAAGGATAATGTCCCCAACACCCGCAGCCTGAAGCCTTCCCTTGGTTGTGCCTATCTTCTTAACTGAAACAATCTTGAGGATCTTGGCGCCTGAATTGTCAGCTACATTAAGGAAAGCGCCCAGAGGCAGCCCTCTTGTTATACTTGATGATATCCCTTTCATGACAAATCCTCTCTTTTCTTGATAATCTCAATTACAACAAAACTCTTAGTCTTGCTTAAAGGCCTGGTTTCAGCAATCCTGACAAAATCTCCAACTCTTGCATTTATGCATAAAGGATTGTGAGCCTTGTATGTTGAAAATCTCTTGGCGTACCTATTGAATTTAGGATAGTAATAAAGCCTCTCTTTCTTAACAGTAACACTTTTTGCCATTTTATCTGAAGCAACAATGCCCTCAAAAACCCTTCCCCTGGTTTTAACATGCCCATGGACAGGGCATCGTGGGTCTTTGCACTCACCTGATGCTTCCTTTGGCTTTGCTGCGGTTTTTTTTGCCATTTTTCATACGACCTTTCTTGCTTTTTCTTGAATATAACTTTCCCTGAAGGGCATTCCCATTGATTATAAAAAGGTTTCCCTTTTTTTCTACCCTGAAAAACCTGTTTTTCTTCAGGATAACCTTGAATTTTTTGCCAGACTGCAAGACCACTGAATTCTTAAGGTCCAGCACCACTTTCCCGCTAATGCCCTTTTCAAGCGGGTTTGGTGATTCCAGTACTGTTATTCCACTCCCTATTAGGAACATTTTCAACCTCGGAAAACCTAGGGAAGGATAAAAATTACCCTCGCGCTTACCTTACTTTGATTGAGCTTGGCGGGAAGCCCTGCTCAACCAGTATATCGTAAGCCTTCTTAACATGATGCCCCTGAAGCTCTATCTCATCCTTGCTAAAGGTCCCTCCGCAAGCAAGCCTGCTTTTCAGGACCTTAGCCAGTTCCTTGACATCTATGCTTTCTGCCTCTATCCCCTTGATAACCGTACAGATTTTTCC
>DSBS01000014.1 GCA_011045925.1 Candidatus Woesearchaeota archaeon
ACCCTGACTTCCCTATAAGCATCTCCTTAGGCTATTCCACAGCAAAGGGCAGCGAAAAAGCCTGGAGCAGGTTTTTAGGGAAGCTGATGACAGGATGTATGCAGAGAAGCTGCGGGAAAAATCCAGCTCACGAAGCCAGATAGTAAGCGGGCTTATGAAAGCTCTTGAAGAAAGGGATTGTATCACTCAGGGGCATTCTGAGCGCCTGGAGAAAATGTGCTGTGAGCTCGGGGAAGAGCTCGGGCTCTCTCATATTCAGCTTAATAATCTTAAGGTTCTATCAAAAGTACACGACCTGGGAAAAATAGGCATACCCGACTATATCCTCTTGAGCAAAGACTCATTGGATAAGAAAGAATGGAAAATAATGAAAAAGCACCCTGAGAAAGGCTACAGGATTGCCCAGTCCCTTCCATCCCTAATATGGGTCTCAGACCTTATACTCAAGCACCACGAACGGTGGGATGGCAAAGGCTATCCATTAGGCCTTCAGGGAGAGGACATTCCGATTGAGTGCAGGATTCTTGCAGTCGTGGATGCATACGATGCAATGACGAATGACAGGCCTTACAGGAAAGCCATGAGCAAAGTAGAAGCATTTGAAGAAATCAGAAGAAATGCAGGAACCCAGTTTGACCCAAACATTGCAAGCATGTTCCTTGAGAAGTATGAACGAAAGTAATCTTCTAAACAGATTCCTTATCCCAGTATTCGCACAAGGCTTTTGCATAGCTGCTTATATCTTTCTTGACAGACTTCCAGAGTGAAACAGCCTCATCAACAAACCCGGCAAACCCGTCTTCCTTTCCATTCAGGTCTATTGCGATGTTCTTTGACTGGGAAGCCATAAGCCTGCTTATAGTCTTCGCAACCTTTTTCTTGTCTTCGTCTTTGAAAACCCTGTTCTGGGATATGCTTATCATGGAGCTCGGGTTTGGGACAACCAGGCTGTGCAGGTAAGATACCCAGTTGCTGAATGTGTCGTTGATTCTAAGCCGCATTATCCTTTCCAGGCTTTTAGGCACATAGCCCTTGTCTATAACAAAATCAGAGATAAAAAACGCGTCATCAAACTCCTCAAAGCTGCACCTGAACCCAAGCCTTTTCTTTATCCCTGAAAACTCCTTTTTCAGCTCTTCCAGCAGCTCTTCCCTCTCGTCTTCTTTCATAAGCCAGGAGCTTTTGCTCATTACTTAAAAATGCTTTGATTTGTAAGCTTTTCCGTAAGCCAATCAAAAGAATTATAAAGAATCAGGGCAGTATTAGCTTATCTATGGAATCTCATGAAGAAGGAGAGAAAGAAGGACTGCCGGATAACTCTATTGTTATTTTCAAGGGAAAAGGCATAAGAAGAGCCTGGCATAATCACGAATGGTGGTTTTCTGTTTTTGATATTGTGGCTGTTCTGACAGATAGTTCAGACACTAAACAATACATTAAGAAGATGCGAAGCAGAGACTCAGCCCTGAATAGTAAGTGGGGTACAATATGTACCCCCCTTGAGCTTATGGCTTCTGATGGCAAAAAAAGATTGATGAATTGTGTGAATACGGAAGGAGCTTTTAGGGTTATTCAGTCAATACCTTCCCCAAAAGCAGAGCCATTTAAACTCTGGCTGGCCAAAGTTGGCCACGAAAGGGTGAGAGAAATTGAGAACCCTGAATTAGCCCAAGAGCGCATGAAAAAGCTCTTTAAGTCTAAAGGCTATTCTGAAGAATGGATTGAGAAGCGTGTTAGAGGCATAGCCATCAGGGATGAGTTAACAGATGAATGGAGGAAAAGAGGATTAAAATCTGAAAGCGAATACGCAATCCTGACATCTGAGATATCAAAAGCAGCATTTGGCTTGACTCCTTCAGGCTATAAAAAACTCAAGGGCCTAAAGAAAGAGAACCTCAGAGACCATATGGACGATATAGAGCTTGTGCTTACCATGCTTGGAGAAGCAACTACAACAAGGCTCACAAGAGATCGGGACTCAATAAAGTTCAGAAACCTAAAAACTGACGCGAAGGATGGGGGCGAAGTAGCAGGCTCAGCAAGAAAAGGCATTGAGCAAAAGCTTGGAAAAAACGTTGTTTGCCCTGACAATTTTCTTGAGAAGCCAGAAAAGCTCAAAAGGCTGGAGCACCGGAAGAAGAAAAAATAGCTATTTGGGTGTTATTAGCTTATTTCCCTTCTCACTTACTTTATCTGTCAAGATAAGGACAAAGCTAATCGAAAACTTTTAAAACTCAGGCGCTCAGGAAGCAAAAGTGATACCATGAGAAACGATTATGTAGACTTGAAATACAAGCCCAAGAAAAACGAAATCTGCTGCATGTACTACATGGAGTCGGCAAAAGGCGTAAGCATGGAAGAGGCAGCAACCCATCTTGCAGGGGAAAGCTCAATAGACACCTGGACAGACATACTCACGCTCAGCCCTGCAATAGCAAAAAAGCTGAAGCCCCACGTGTATTTTATTGACAAGAGAAAAAAAGTGATTAAGGTTGCATACAACATAGAGCTTTTTGAAAGAGGCTCAGTGCCTCAGCTTCTTAGTGCAATCGCAGGAAACATCTACGGCATGAGAATCCTGGATAACCTCCGCCTGATAGATTTCCTTTTCCCTTCTGAATACATCAGCTCATTTGATGGCCCACTTTACGGAATAAAGGGAATCAGGGATATCTTTGAGATTAAGGGAAGGCCTTTGCTTGGCACGATTGTAAAGCCAAAGGTAGGCTTGAACTCAAAAGAGCACGCAAGAATTGCCTACGAGGCCTGGAGTGGCGGCATAGACATTGTAAAGGACGATGAAAACCTTACAAGCCAGAGCTTTAATACATTTGAGGAAAGAGCAAACCTCACCCTTAAGATGAGAAAGCGTGCAGAAGAGAAAACAGGAGAAAAGAAAGGCTATATGGCCAATGTTACTGCAGGCACGGTTGATGAGATGGTAAGAAGGGCAAAGCTCGTAAAGAATCTGGGCGGCAGGTATGCTATGGTTGATATCCTGACAGTTGGCTGGACAGGATTGCAAAGCCTGAGAGAGGCAAACAAAGACCTTAAGCTCATACTTCATGCACACAGGGCGATGCATGCAGCACTTACAAGAAACCCGAAGCATGGCATGAGCATGCTCTCAATAGCCAAGCTATCCAGGCTGATAGGCGTTGACCAGGTTCACATAGGCACAGCAATAGGCAAGATGGAAGGAGGAAAGAAAGAGATTCTTGAAATAAGGGACGAGATAGCAATGGCAAGCCTGGCAAGGCTTCCTGAGTCAGAAAGCTATTTCCACGAGCAAAGGTGGTACCACATTAAGCCGGTTTTTCCTGTGGCTTCAGGCGGGCTCGAGCCCACGATGCTTCCTGACCTCGTAAAGATCTTTGGAAATGACTGCATCTTCCAGTTTGGGGGAGGGCTTCATGCCCACCCCATGGGAACAAACGCAGGAGCTAAGGCAGCCAGGCAGGCGCTTGACGCATCCCTTAAGAAAATCCCGCTTAAGAAACACGCAGAGAATCACCCAGAGCTAAAGGCAGCTTTGGATAAATGGAGAAGCTGACTATGGAGAAGAGCGGGTTTTTTCTCTTTTTTTAGGGCTTTTTAAAAGACACCAAAAGCTTTTTAATGAATCGGGCATTTCTGCTTGCAAAATGGACCAAATCACAGTTATTGTAACCCTCGGGAACCTGCTCCTTTTGCTGTTCCTGACACTGAAAGTTTTGATTTAGGCAGAATTTTGGCTTCTTAAAAAATAAAGAAAAAAGCAAGGCTTTACTTTACTGCTATTTTTCTGGCTTTTCTTGCTGCTTCTGGCTTTTTTGGTATGTCCAGCTCTAGAACCCCGTTCTTATACTCTGCCTGCATCTTGCTGGTGTCTGCATATTCAGGCAGTCCAAAGCACCTGTAGAAGCCAGCATATCTTCTCTCCATCCTGTAAACCCCTTTTTTCTTGTCTTCCTGTTTCTTCTCTGCTTTCTTTTCAACCTTTACCTCAACGTTGTTGTCAGTTACATTAATCTCAATGTCTTTTCTGTCCACTCCAGGCAGGTCAATCGATGCCTTTATGCTTTTCTCGTCCTCAACAATGTCTGTAAGCGGCTTGGCAAAGTTTGCCAGGGCAGGCGCTCCAGACTCTCCAGAGTAGCCTATTGCTGGTGCTCTCTTCTCGTCCAGGCCAGGCTCTCCAAAAAAGCCTTCCATCATCCTGTCTATCTCTTCCTGCATTCTTAGCATCTCATCCCATATAGTCCTGTTCCATCTCATATTATCACCTCTTTTTGTTTTTCTTATTAAGGGTGTATGCTTTTTAATTTTTAAATTTTATGAAAGAAGTTGAAACCATTTGAATTTTAATCTTTTTTTATGTTTATTTTTCATAAAGTTTATATACTTTGCTAGTTCTTTCCAAAAGCAGGATGACGAAATCAATAACCCTAAAGGATATGAGCAAGCCAGCCCGTGAGGGCGTAACGGCTGACCTAGACTGGATATGCGAATGCTTTGGCCTGGTTTCGGGCAGGGATACAAAAAAGGTCTCAAGCAGGCTGATAAGAAGCCTGGTGCAGAATATAGCTAAGAAAGGGTATGCAACAGTCCAGGATATTGCAAAAGACACAAAGCTCTCAAGGCAGAAAGTTAATTATCACCTGAGAGGCCTCATGCTTTCAGGCTTTATAGTTAAAGATAGGCGCAGAGTAATGCTAAGAGAGAACAGCATTCTTGGAACCATTCAGGAGATGCGGAAGGATTCAGAGAGAATATTCGATAAGCTTTCTGAGATTGCCACCGAAATAGACAATGAGCTTGGGCTGAAGAGCCGATAGAAAACCTTTAAATAGCCAGCCCTTTTATGAGGCAAGATGAAGCATTTGCTTAAAAAAACAGGAGAGTGCGAATACGCTATTGATAAAGATAGCATTCCCGGCATGAATGTAGATGCAAAGCTCTTTGCCTCAGAAAAGATTCTTGAAGGCATAGATGATAAGACAATAGAGCAGCTAAGCAATGCCGCGAAGCTCCCTGGGCTGGCCGGGCCTGTTGTTGCTATGCCAGACACACATGTTGGCTACGGGCTTCCTGTGGGTGCAGTTGCCGCCTTCAGAAAGCAGGGAGGTGTTATCTCAGCAGGCATGGTTGGCTTTGATATAAACTGTGGCATAAACCTTTTGCGTACGGAAATCCCTTTTGAAGACCTAAAAAGGAAGCTGAAAGAGCTTGCAGATGAGCTTTTCAGGAGAGTTCCAACAGGAGTCGGCTCCAAGAGCAGGCTCAAGCTTTCAAAACAGCAGCTTGACGAGGTTCTTTTACAAGGCGGCAGATGGCTTCTTAAGAAAGGTTATGTGTCTGAAAACGATATAAAAAACCATGAAGAAAATTCCATGATGGAAGGAGCAGATCCGTCAAAGGTGAGCCAGATCGCAAAAGAAAGGGGAATGCTCCAGCTTGGCACGCTTGGCGCAGGCAACCATTTTCTGGAAATCCAGAAGGTGGAAGAGAATTTTGATGAAAAAGCAGCACATCAGCTCGGCATGGAAAAAGGCCAGGCAGCTATAATGATTCACTCCGGCTCAAGAGGCCTGGGGCACCAGGTAGCTTCGGATTACCTGAAGATTCATGAGGCTGCTGCCAGAAAATATGGCCTAAGCATTCCAGACAGGCAGCTAGCCTGCGCCCCAGCAGAATCAAAAGAGGGACAGGATTATTTCTCGGCGATGAAATGTGCTGTTAACTATGCATTCGCTAACAGGCTAATGATAACACACTATGTCAGAGAAGCATTCAGGAAATTCTTTGGGCAGGAGCCAGAGTCTTTAGGAATAGAGACGATTTACGGGATTGCACATAACATCTGCAAGCTGGAGGAGCATGTAATAGATGGAAAAAAACAAGAAGCTTATGTGCATAGGAAAGGTGCAACAAGGTCTTTTCCAGGCACACCTGTGATTATTGCCGGCTCAATGGGCACATCTTCTTACCTTATGCAGGGAACAGAAACAGCTATGGAAAAATCATACGGAAGCTCCTGCCACGGCTCAGGCAGGGTAATGTCAAGAACCCAGGCATTAAAATCAATTTCAGGCGAAAGGGTTATAAAGGGGCTTGAGAATAAAGGAGAGATAATTATGGCAGCATCAAGAAAAGGTGTTGCAGAGGAAGCACCCCAGGTATACAAGAATGTAGATGATGTTATTGACACTGTTCACAGGGCAGGATTGTCAAAAAAGGTATTGAGGGCTTCGCCTGCTCTTGTGATTAAAGGGTGATTTATGATGTACGCTTTTGCCAAAGACATTACACGCATTTTCTTAAGAAGAATGCTTAATCCGACAGCAAAAATCCACAGAAAAGGAGATACTCTTGAGGAAATC
>DSBS01000016.1 GCA_011045925.1 Candidatus Woesearchaeota archaeon
ATGCATGAGAATGCCTTTCTGTGCGAAGTATTTCAGCTGCCTGCTTGCAGTTGCAGGCGCAATCTTTATGATTCTTGCGACTTCCCTTACATTGAATTTCCTTCCGGGGTCTTCCAGGAACGGCTCAAGTATGTTTAATTCTTTGAACATGTGTTTAAAAAAGTGAACAATGTTTATAAGCTTTTTGTTTTCATTCACAATGTAAACACTTTGGCTTAGCTCAGAGGCACCTGCACAAGCACCAGAAATTGGTAAGATTGCTAGCTAAATTGAAAACCAGCAACCCACTCTTAATACTTTAAAGCACCACAAAAAGGCAATCTTAATCCTCCCTCTCCTTCCCAAACTGCTCTACAACACTTCTCCAAAGAATGTCATCGCACTCCTCCTCAGCCAGCTGCTCAAAGAACAGCATAAAGTCCTGCTTCCAGGAGAGAACCTGCTCTGCTTTTTTTGAGAATGTCTCAAATGCAGACTTGCTCGGCTTCCTGTCATCCAACCTGCACCCAATCGTCCCAATGCTTATTCTTGGCCTTAGCGCGCAGAAGCCAATAGCCACCTCAATTTTTTCAATAGGTATATTGTGGACAATTGAGTATGCGTGCCGGTAGGCTTCGAGCTGCTGCCGGTGCTTGGATGCGTAGTTTTCGCTTTTGTCAGTCTTCCAGTCAACTATAAGGTAAGAATCCCTGTTTCTGAAGACAGCATCAACAAAGCCGGAAAAGATTATGTCTGTCTCAGCCCCTACCAGGTCTTTAAGCCTTACCGAAAACCTCTCCTCTGTGTTAACCACTTCAGGGAACCTTTCCTTTATGCTTTCTATCAGCTCATTAAGGTTTTTTATGTAGGGCTCTAGCTCAGGCTCAGCCTCGAACTCCTCGCCTTTGCAGGCTTTGCTGGCAATTGCGTGAACCCTGCTTCCAAGGCTCAGTTCTTTTTTGCCTTCTTTCAGGTTAAGAATCCTGTCCTTCAGGTGGTCAAACGCCTTGTCGCTCAGGCAGGAGAAAGACAGCTTCTTCAGCCCCTCAAAATAGCACTTAACATAATTAATAAGCCATGGCTTATCTTCTGATGAAAGCAGTTTCCTTGCCCTGTCAAAATCCCCGTTGAGAAAGAGCGAGTAAGCCCGCTTTGCACTCTCAGAGAAGCTGGTTTTCCTCCCCGCCTCTGCCTCAAAGCTTTTACTCTCGGAAAACCCATTAAGGTAATCATTTGCCTTCTCAGTAAATATGAAAAGCCGCTTTTTTGCCCTTGTCATTGCGACAAAATCCACCCTCAGGGATTCCTCTTCAAGCTCTTCCTCTGCATCAATGCCCTTTGTTTTCAGAATCGCCTTGACAACATCATCCTGGAAGCTCTCCCTGCCGGCCCTTGTAGGCAGGTAAATCACAGCATCAAACTCCCTTCCCTTTGCCTTGTGCACAGTAGTAAGGATAACCTGCTTCTCTTCCCCAGGCTCATTAGCGTTAAGGTCAGAGGACTTAAGGAAATTCACCAGGCTGTCCAGGCTAGGCTCGTCCAGCACAGCTACCGCCTCCTGAAATGAGTTGTACATGGATGAAGCAGCAAACATGTACTCCTTGCCATATGCGACACATACAGGGAAAACCTTCTCAAGGAACAGCCTGCTGGCATCCTCAATAGTGCTTACAGACTCCCTCAGGCTCCTGAACTCAGGGCACTTCTCATAAATCCTTTCCAGGGTTAAGTTATTTTCTCTGCATATCTCAAAGGCATCCTGAAGCGCACACGGAAAAAAAGGCGTAAGCATGGCTTTTTTTACATCAGCAATATCGCTGCTTAGCACGCCCTTTATGAAAAATATAATGTTATCCTTGGCTTCCTTGGAGGCAGAGAAGAACATTGATGAGAACTCAATCCCCCTGCTCTTAAGCTCTTTTCCGATAGCTGCAATCTGGTGGTTTGTCCTTGCAATCACAGCAACCTCCTGTTCCTGCTTCGCAAGCCCTGCCGCCCAGGTGCAGGCTGCGCTTACCGAGTCTTTTTTGCTTACCTCAAAAACAACAGGCTTATCCCCAGGCTCTGCCTCGTTGTTCCTTAGGTTCTCAAGCTCCCTGGCATGCGACAGGTTTTTTGTATGCCTGCAGAAAAACTCCCTGGCATAGGAAAGAATCTCATTTGTGCTCCTGAAGTTCTCAGAAAGAATCCTGTGCTCAGAGTCCTGAAACTTTTCAAAGTTAAGTATGGACCCGCCCTGGAAGCCGAATATCGCCTGCTTTTTGTCCCCCACAGCAAGGAATTTCTTTCCAGACCTGAGCGCAATGTCTGCTTCCATCACATTTACGTCCTGAAGCTCATCAACAAGAACATAGTCAAAAACAGGAAGGCCAGGCATCTTAAGGAATTCAATAAGCATGTCAGCAAAGTCTATGCCCTTGCCCTGCTTGGCTTTCTCGTACTGCCTGAAAGCCTCAACAAAGTACTCAGCGAACTTCTCAATCTCTTCCCTGCTGTACCTGGCTCTTGGCTTAACCAGGGCCTTTGCTTGCTCAAGGTTTATATCATCAGGCATTACGCCAAAGCTCTTAAGGTAGCGGATAAGGTTCTCCATCTTAGGGACAATGGTTTCAGTCAGGTAGTCATCTTCATAATTAAGCATCTTCTTCTCCTTGACAAGCTTAAGTATGCTGTACCTTAGCAGGTTCTGGGAAATCAGCCTGTCTGAGTCAAGATAGCTAAACGCAAAGGCATGGAAAGTAAAGATATTCATCTTTGAAGGGTCCACCCTGTTTCCAACGAGCTTTCCAATGCCCTCCTCCATCTCCCCCTTGGCCTTCTCAGTGAAAGTAAGGCAGAGAATATTCTCGGGGCTTACACCCTCTTCAATCAGCCTTAAGTACCTATGGGCAAGAAGCAGGGTTTTGCCTGTGCCCGGGTTTGCAGTCACAAGCACATTTCCTTTGATTTTTATGATATCTTTCTTTTCCTGGTTTATTGATGGCATTTCTTAAAGCGTTAATTAGAAGGATGGGTTTATTAATTTTTTTGTTTGGGTGATTTAAGGGCGCGGATAAAGCATATGCTTAGAAAGCTTAATAAATGATGAAGAGGAGTTTTATTTTATGAGGCTGTGCCTTTCAGGCGGAGGAAGTGGAGAAAAGTCAGCTGAACTAGATAAAATGTTTGCTTCTGCTGTTGGTAAATCTAAACCTCTTTTGTATATTCCCATTGCATGGGCTAATAAAGAAAATCATTATTCTGAGTGTTTCAAATGGTTAAATAAAGCATTAAGGCGGTTTGGAATATACCATATTGAGATGTGGGCTGAAAAAGATTTGCGGGAGAGAACAGAAGCAGACCTGGATAGGTTTGGCGGAGTTTATGTTGGAGGAGGAAACACTTTTTATCTTCTGAAAGAATTAAGAGATTCTGGTTTTCTGCCAAAACTTGAAAGGCTCATTAAAAGAAATGTTCCCTATTACGGCGGAAGTGCAGGAGCAATACTTTGTGGCAAAACAATTATTTCCTCAATTTTTTCAGACTCAAATTATGTTGGGCTGAAAAACCTTGAAGCCATGCATTTAGTAAGAGATTATGATTTATGGTGCCATTATGAGCCGGCAGATAATGAAAAAATCCAGGGATTCAGAGAGGCATATAGCCTGGACTTAATCGCTTTGCCAGAAAACACAGGGCTTTTTGTAACAGAAAAAGAGATTGAAGCCATAGGCCCCGGATCTGCTTATCTGCCAAGCAAAGAAATGAGGGAAATTAAGCCCGGGCAAAAGTTTTAGGGCTCAAGGGCATTCAGGCAAAAGCGCAATTTGTTTATTAATTGTCTGAGCAGCTTATTAAGAGTGAATCTTTCGCTGTTAAGAAAATTTAACAAGTGTTAAAGTCTTTTAATATCCGCACTAGGTTAAAACAATTGCAAACAAGTAATTAATTACTAACATAAGTAAAATGATACTAAAACAAGAAATCTTTGAATAATTAGAAAAAATAGGCAAATTCTACAATTTAGACATAAGCCTGAAAATCTTTCCAGAATTAGAAGCAAGCATTTTAATAAAGGAATCAATAAAAAACCACATTTACATAAAGAATTCAGAAAAAATAGTGCAGGAATTGGTAAATGGCAAATATCGGCTGGCTTTATTGTGATATGTAAAGATTTAATAACTACAATAACAGAGAGAGAAATCTCAGAAATAAGAAAAAAAGTATAAATTCAAAAGCCCATCTGCTTCTCCTTTGCCTGCCCCTGCACAATGCTGAACAGCCTGTCAAGGGCCTGCTTTGGGATGTTTGCTTTCATCCTGTTCCTGAGCTCCTCCAGGAATGCCCCGAGCTCAAAAGCAGCAGCCTCTTCCCCAAGCCCAATCTGGCTTTTTGCTTCATCTATAAGCACATCCCAGTTGATATTTACTGCCTCAATAATGCTTCTGGCGTCATCCTTGTCCTTTACCCTGTCTGTAGCGCATTTCAGCATGATAATATCATGAGGGTCAGCAGCCTTCAGCACAAGGCTGTCCCCGAACTGGTACACATTCACTGCCCTCCTGCGCATGCCTTCTGAGAACCTGAAATGGATTACCCTGCCCACAAACAGGTCAAGCCTCTCATCCGCAAGCTTAAGCATTATCGGCCTGTTTTTCCTTTTGCCGTAAACCCTGACAGCATCCATCTCCAGATATCCCAGGGACTTCGCCGCCTCCCTGAAAGCATCCCTGTCTTTGCTGCTCTCAAACACCAGGTCAATGTCAAGCGTGGCCTCCTTTAAGCCAAGGAGCATCATGGCAGTGCCCCCTATGGCGTACGCAGTTATCTTTCTTTTAAGCCTCCTGGAGATCCCCAGGAGCAGCCTTTGCTGCTGCTCTATCCCAATCACCTGTACTCCTCCAGGTCTTTTTTGTTGAAAGGCAGGAAAACCTTCCACTTCTTTTCTATCCCCTTAAAGTCATCCGAGCTAAGCCCAGGTATGATATAGACAGGCCTGCTGTGCCCTTTAGGCAGGCAGTTGCCCAGGAACCTTTTTGGGGCTTTCTTTACCTTTGTGCAAGTCCTTGCGAGATCGTACAATGCCGCAACCTGCCTTGTAGTGTTGTTTTCCCTGGCCAGGCTGTAGAGCCTGCCCCAGTCCTTAACCTTCCTGAACAAAGCTAAGGAAGCCAGGATCAGCCTGAGGCTTTTGGAGCTTATCGCGTATATCAGGGCATCCTCAGGCTTTAGCTCCTTTCCATATACCCTGTATGTGCCTGGGTCAGCCACTTTTAAAGGAGAGCTTTCATTGATCAGCTCATAATAGCTCTTTCCCCCCAGCCTGTTCTCAGGCGAGATGTAGTAAACCCTTGTGTTGTCCGGCTGCCTTTTTGTCTTTACGTAGCCCTTTTTCCTTAGCCTGTGCACATAGTAGATGGCTTTCTCCCTATTGGTTTTTAACGCATCCTTTATGGACTCTATTGTATGCACACCCTGCAGCTTTTGAAGCAGTGTTTTTGCCTGCATAGTTTAATGTAGGGCAGGGTTTATTTAAAGGTTGCGGTTTTTAAGAAGGCTGCAACAAGGGAGGAGAGGTAGTCCTAAGGATTCAATTTCTGCTTCTTTTTAAGAATTAGAATTATCGGCTTTAATAAAGCTCTCACAATCTTTTTGCAAGAATCTCTTTCTCTGATGTAGCCAGCAATTGGTGGACTCAATGAATAGTAAGAATTAACTAAGGCTTGGCCAAAAGGCGTTCTTAGCAGAACATCATCTCGCCATTTTCTTAAAACTTGTATCTCAAGAGTGTTTTTATCCCCATAAGCAGCCGTAGCAATAAAGCAAGATGAAGGGTCTTTATAAGAACCAGCCTGGCTAGGATCCAGGTTTATTTTTTTGCCTGCTTTCTCCTTGTGTTTAAAATAATGCAGGTCATCATATAATCCAGGGCCTCTTGTTTGAGCTGGCGCGACATTGCCCCAATGCCCAGTCCGCCTATTGATGCTATCTAAAGGAATGGAATTAAATAGTTTGTCCTGGCTGTAATAATAACCCTTTATCATCATATCAATAAGCTTAGCTTTCCAGTCATCTGGCATTTTAACCATTCCTGAAGTATCCTTAAGAAGACGCTCAGTGGCTGGCTTTGTAGAGCATATTACAATTCTGATATCGTCAATATCTGCTCCAAAATGATACATAAAATGAGCCATGGATTTTTTAATGGATTTTATCCCTTTATTACGCCTGGCAAAATCCCCGATTACCGTAGTCATATCCTGATTAAGAACCCTTCTTCTTATATGCTTTTCCTTAAAAGCAGCGTTTGGTGAGCAGGGGCGGAGTTTTTAGGGGGGCTGATTGGGCGTGAAGGTGAGGATAACTATCCGAAGGACGAGAGAGGGA
>DSBS01000043.1 GCA_011045925.1 Candidatus Woesearchaeota archaeon
ATCAAACGCTTAACTTTATTAATGAGTTTTGTTTTTTCTTTCATGGGGAGAAAATCCCTCCCCCCCTCAGACAGCCTTACGGCTGCTGAGGGTTATAAATCTTTAGATTTTGAACAGAGCCGTATTAACAACAACCTTTTTAAAAACAAAACAGAAACACGAAAAAATGAACAACCCAGTCTGCTTTTCAACAGGAAACATCTGGACATGGTCAGGCTCACTTAACCGCAACACCTAGCTTGACATTATAAGAAAGCTTGACATTGATGGCGTGGAGCTGCTTTTCGCACTAAAGGAAGAGCTTTATGTATTCAGGCTTTCAAAAGAAAATGAAAAAGGCTCAAAACCCTTACTTATGTTTCAATACATGCCCCCTTCAAGCTAGTTAGATGGGCAGAAAACAAAGGCGAAGTAAAAAAGCAGCTGGATATCATCAGCAGGATTTACAAAAAGACAAATGCAAAAAGCGTAATAATCCACCCGACAGACCTTCCCAGCAAAACACTGCTAAACAGCTATGCTTTTCACGCCTCAACAGAAAACCTTCCGAAAAAAAGGCAGATAGGCATCCCGGAATTAAAGAAAATTCTCACCAGCTACCGAGAAATGGGCCTTTGCCTTGATGCAGCACACGCATATTTCTGGTCGCCAAAAGAAACCTCTTTGCTGGTTAGCAAATTCAAAGAAAGGATAACCCAGGTGCATTTCAGCGCCACATTCAGGAATAAAGACCATATGCTTTTCTGCAATGCATCAAAGTCATTCAGAGACTCAGTAAAGCCACTGAGAAAACTCAGTGTACCGATAGTGATTGAAGGCTCAATAAAGCAAAAAAGCATCTCACTCCTGAGAAAAGAGATAAAAAGCGTCAGGGATTTTTTCAGCTAAGTGTTTACCCAAGCACAATCTTCTTAATCTCATCAATTTTATCAACCCCGAACATCTGCTCTTTCCCTGTTTTCATATCCTTAAGCTTTAGCTTCTTAGACTTAATCTCTTCCTCGCCGATAAACGCAACGAACGGAATCCCCTGGGTGTTGGCATAGTCCAGGTTTTTGCTCACGCCCCTTCCGCTCAGGTCAACCTCGGTTTTTACTCCTGCATCTCTCAGCTTCTCAGCAATCGCCAAAGCCTCATTTCCAATCCCAATTGGAATTATAAAGATATCAGTAACAGTGCCTCTTGCCTCTTCCTGCCTGTCTTCAATAGCATCATAAATCCTCGAAAGCCCAAACGAGATGCCAACACAAGGAAACTCTTTCTTGGATTCAAGGAACTGCGAGATTATCCTGTCATACCTCCCGCCGGCAGCCACAGAACTCCTGATTTTGCTCTCAGGCAGGAAAACCTCAAACACAGTGCCGGTATAAAACGAAAGCCCTCGGGACAGGCTCGGCTCAAACACATAATTCTTTATGCCATACGCATCAAGAAGCCCAAAAAGCTCCTCAAGTTCCCGAATCCCTTCCTTTCCGGATTCAGAAGTTATCTCTTCTTTTAGCATCCCAATCTTTTCCTTATTAGTTCCCTTTAGGGAAAACAGGTCAAACAGCTTAAACACCTGGCTTTCATTCATTCCTAGACCAGATAGCTCCTTTTCAATCTCGCTTCTGCTCTCCTTTTCCAGCTTGTCAATCGCAAGAATAATCTCATCCTTATTTCTTTCAATCCCGATAGACTCAAGAATCCCGTTCAGTATTTTTCTGCTGTTGACACAGATTTTGCACTCAAGCCCGAAAGCATCGAAAGCCCTTTTGGCAATCGCAAGAATCTCAGCATCAGCAGGCATCTGCTTAACCCCTACAACATCAACATCACACTGCAGAAACTCCCTGTATCTTCCGGCACCCACAGGCCCGTCTCTCCACACCTTGTCAATCTGATACCTCTTGAAAGGCATCTTAAGTGAAGGGTTCATCCCGACAACCCTTGCAAAAGGCACAGTAAGGTCATACCTAAGCCCAAGGTCCCTTCCACCCTGGTCGCTAAGCTTAAATGTCTCCTTAAGAATCTCAGCCCCTCCAGCATACTTCGCAGAGAGCACATCAAGCCTTTCAATAGCAGGCGTGTCAAGCGGGGAAAACCCATAAAGCTCAAAAATTCCCTTAAGCCTGTCAATCATTCTCTGTTTCCTGATCATATCCTGCGGAAGTGAGTCCTTCATTCCCTTAGGAAGGCTAAGCTTCATCTTTTTCACCTTAGTTTTAGCATTATTCTCATCCTCAAGGATTCAGGATACTTTAAAAACTTATTGGTAGATAGCCGGAGCTGCAAAAAAATAAGCTTTTTAACCTTGATTTTCACCCACTTTAAATATGCCTATATTCAACCCTGTTGAAAAAAACCTTGCAGTATCTCTTTATGGAATAAACGTTATTCCGAATAGCCGCATTAACATTCAGTTTTCAGTTGATAACCTTGAGAATATAATAGAGATAAGCAACGCAAACATTGATGGCAGGCTAACAGACCTTAACGAAAATTCTTCAGAAGAGCTAGATTTAACAGGAATAGGCAGGAAAAGGTACGTTGCGATGCTTTCAGAGAGCACAGCATCAGTTTCCATATTCCCCAAGCAAAGGTATGCATCATTCTTTCTGTCCACTTGCGGCTCACCCAATCCAGTGCTGTCGCTTGACCCGTTAATCTCGCTTTTCCTGCCTATGAAAGCAGAGGTCAGGATATTTACTTCTTCCTCAATAAGCTCAGTTCTTGGAGCCCTTTCAGCAGACGAAGAAGAGTTCTGGAGCAGGTTTGATGAGCAGCGTGTCCCTTATTTTTACACAATGAAGAGTGCAGAGAAAGACAAGAACGGCATATACTTTAACCTTTTTAGCGAGCTTCATGAACTAAAGCCAATCCCTCTTCTTGATGATAAGAGCAGCCCTGTTGAAAAGATAATGATAGTGTCAATGTATGACTCAGACATGGCTGAAATAAGAGAGCTAAGCGAAAAGTGCTCTCTCCCAGAGCTGGAAGGAATAATTGAAGAGACAGGCAATAAGGTAATTGGAAGGATGTCCAAGATTTTTAAGCCGTTTGAAAATTCAGACATTGATGGCTTTAGCTATGTAGGCATGATGGACAAAGGCCAGGCAGCCTACCATGTAACCCCGGAGCATGCTTACTCATCTTTTTACATTTCAGGGTATTCGGACACAAACCCATACCGGGCCCTAAAGCCCTTGCTTAGCCTTTTCAGCCCTCAGAAAGCAGAGGTTAGAATCATCGGCTCATCTCCGCTTGATAAGATTGATCAAATTTCTTACAGGGACTCAGCGAATTTCTGGGAAGAGTTCCAGAAAGAGGAAATCCCTTCATCTTTCCAGATAAATAACCCTGAGAAAACTACAAAGGAGCTCTATTTTGAACTGGGTCAAAGAATAAAATCAACTACTCAAACCTGACCTCAACACCCTGCAGGTTAGCCTGCTCCCTGAACTCGCTTGCAATCATCTTCTTGATAATCTCTGAAACGACTATCACCAGAGAGCTAACCCCGATTATTATTGCCCATTCCTTTCCAGACAGCGGCACAGTCCCAAGGACGCTTTGCAGGAACCCATTGTAAACAGCAAGCACAGTCAGGCCTATCGATGCACCTATGGCAATAAAAAGGTGCTTATTCCTGAACAGGTTTTTGTTGAAAATGGATGTATGAAGCGACTTTGCATTGAACGCATGGAACATCTCAAACATAATAATCCCAACAAAAGCCAGTGTTCTTGCTTTGTCAATCAATGGGTCAGGCCCCCTCATTTCCCAAAGGAACAGGGAGAAAGTCCCAAGAAACAAAATAGGGACCAGCACAAGTATCTTCTCGACCAAATAGAAAGAGAGAATCTTCTCCTTAGGGTTTCGCGGCGTCTGCCTCATAACTTTCGGGTGCATCGGCTCAACGCTTAACGCAAAGGCAGGAAGCGAGCTTGTAACCAGATTTACATATAGCACCATTAGCGCAGTTAGCGGCGAAGCCAGGCCGATAAGAACAGTAATCACAAGGAGCGAAACCTCAGTCATATTGCCAGCAAGAAGATAGTAAAGGAACCTTCTGATGTTGCTGTATATCCTCCTTCCTTCTTTTACAGCGTTTACAATCGTGCTGAAATTGTCATCAGCAAGCACCATATTTGAGGATTCCCTGGCAACATCTGTGCCGTTTTTGCCCATGCTTACCCCAATGTCTGCCTGCTTTAGCGCAGGCGCATCATTGACGCCATCTCCTGTCATTGCAGCAATCTCCCCCTTTCTCTGAAGAGAATTCACAATTCTCAGCTTGTGCTCAGGCGTGCTCCTTGCAAATATTGCAACCTTGTCAATTACTTCATCAAGCTCATCGTCAGTCATCCTGTCAACCTGGGTTCCCTCAATAACAAGATCGTGCTCTTCATCAATAATTCCTATACTCTTTCCGATGCTTTCTGCTGTTTTTTTGTGGTCGCCGGTAACCATGATTACCCTGATCCCTGCCTGGTGGCATTCCCTGACAGAATCAATTACTTCTGGCCTTATTGGGTCCTTGATAGCAACCATACCCTCAAAAATATAGCCCTTGTCTAAGGACTTGTTAGGGCTCTTCTTGTCAAACGATCCCAGCATTTTTGTCCCGAAGCCCAGAACCCTGTAGCTTCTGTCTGTGAATCTTGCAACATTCTTATGAATAGCATTTAGCTCTTCTTTGGCAAGTTTCTTTATCTTTCCACTCGGTGTTCTGATGTAAATGCATTTTGACAGAACCTTTTCAACTGCGCCTTTAAGGTAAGCTGTCTGTTTTGAGCCAGTTTTGTTAATAGTAATCATAAATTTTTTCGAAGGGTCAAAAGGAACCTCATGAAGCCTCTGAAAGTCTTCCTTTACAACCTCGTCATCAAATCCAGCGCTTTTAACCAGCGCAATCAGGGCACCTTCTGTCGGCTCGCCGTCTAGCTTCCACTCTCCATCCTCCATCTCAATTCTTGCATTGTTGCAGAGGATGCTGGCCTTGAAAAGCTGCTCTGCACACTTGATGTTTTTAGGGGTTATTTTCTTGTTTCCTTTCATAAACTCAGAATTGGGTTCGTAGCCCTTGCCCTTAACTTTGATAATTGTTCCATCTGCTAATGCAATTCTTTCAACCACCATCCTGTTCTGGGTAAGCGTTCCTGTCTTGTCTGTGCATATTACTGTGGTAGTTCCCAGGGTTTCAACAGAATTCAGGTCTTTCACAATGGCGTTGTGCTTTGCCATGGTTTTGACACCCTGCGACAATGTAACAGTCAGTGCCAAAGGCAGGCTTTCAGGAATGCCTGAAACAGCTATTACGCTAATCAGAAGCAGGCTGCCAGCAACAGGCTCGCCTCGGGCAAGCAGATAAAAAAAGAAAAGCACTGCAACAGCAATCACAGCAATAGATATTCTCTTGCTTACACTATTCATCTGCCTGTGCAGTGGGCTTGGCTTCTCTTTAATTGAAGCAAGCTGTTTTGAAATCTTTCCCAGCTCAGAGCCCAGCCCTACCTCAACAACAACTCCTATTCCTGAGCCATTTGCAACGCTCGTGCCGCTAAAAGCCATGTTGTCCTGGTCAGCTACTGGAATATCCTGCTTCCTGAGCTTAGAAGTAACCTTGTATTTCTGGACAGACTCTCCAGTAAGGATAGATTCATCAATAGAAAGCGTGCTCGTTTCAATTATCCTAAGGTCAGCCGGCACAATCATGCCTCTCTTAAGAGAAATAATATCCCCTCTTACAAGGTGAGTTGCATCAATCTCCTTCCATTTGCCAGACCTTAGCACATTCACCTTTTTCGCAGTGAGTTTTGATAAGGCCTGGATAGACTTCATAGCTCTAAACTCCTGAAAAAAACCCAGAAAGCCAGTAAAAAGAATAATTATCATAATAGCAACAAACTCAACCAGGTGGTCAGAGAATATCGAGATTATCGCAGCAGCCAGCAGCACATATATCAATAGATTGTTAAAGTTATGAACAAGAATTTTGAGAAACTTAAGCTTGTCGTCTTTTGCAAGCGTATTCAGCCCATCCCTTTTTAGCCTCTCTTCCGCTTCAGCATCGGTGAGGCCTTCTCTTGCTGTTTTTAAGTTCCCGAGTACTTCCTGCTCGCTTCTTAAGTACCAGTACTTGTAAAGCTCTTCCTTCGCGCTGCCCTGCATGCTCTCCTCTTTAGCCCGATTTATTCTTAAAGGTTTTGCGTTATCCTAGAGTGATTAAGAAAGCCCTTTTTTGTTGTAAAAACACATTCTGCTTTTTAAATAGGGCTCTGTTCAAAATCTAAAGATTTATAACCCTCAGCAGCCGTAAGGCTGTCTGAGGGGGGGGGAGGGATTTTCTCCCCAT
>DSBS01000032.1 GCA_011045925.1 Candidatus Woesearchaeota archaeon
ACTATAGCCTTTACTTGTTTTTCGTCCATTCTTAATAATTCTTGGGAGTCATATTCTTTTTTAAGATAAGTATCTATTTTGGTTGCTAGTTTAACCTCAGGGTCATCAATCCCGGCATCTTCTTCCATTCGTTTTAAGGTAAGATACCATTCGCTCTTGGTATAGTGGATTTGGCCTTCTCTGCCTTCAATGGAATCAATCAGTTCTTTTTTAATAACATACATTAAGCGGTCATCTCTGCTCTCGGCAATTTTAGTAATGGCTTTCTCCCTTATTTCTGAATCTGCTTTATCATAGCCTCGCAAGGCATGGGTAAGAAATATGGCTGCAGCCTCTTGCTCAAAGCCTTCATCCTCGATAAGAAATTCAATTAGCTTATCTCTTACATCATCTACGCTTTCTGGATTAAATTCGGAATAAACCTGCCTCAAGTTTGTGATAGTTCTGCTTAGCCAATCTTTTTCATTTTCATCTTCAATTGAAGTTACCCATTCGGATTCTGTAGCAGCCGTTATATAGTCTGTTTGAGTTTGTGCCTCTGCTGCTGGTAAAGACTCCAAATCTACATTTGTTCCTGAAGGCATATCTTTTTGATCTTCTTCTATTAGTTCTTCCAGTAAAAAAGTTTTATAATTGTAATTTTCATAATCAGGAGAATTAAGCAAATTTATAAGAAATGTTCTTATATGGTCTGGGTCAAAGTCTTCTTCTTTAGTAAGCTTTGCGTCAACCCCTGCTGAATTTAGGTCTACGATACCTCTTATTTCACTTTGAGCGAGGTTAGGAAGGCTAGTAAACCACTCGGCTTTTTCATAAGCTCTATCATCGTATGCTAAGCCTTTTTCAGATAAAAAAGCCAAAACTAGAAAACCCATCATTAAAACAATTGCACAGCTCAGGATTGCGTTATTTATTTTTTTCATCTTACCCACCTCATTCCATCGTACTTGTCTGCAACGCCCTTCACATAAGCCATTGTGTCTCTCCCTGAGATGTATCCCTGGAAGCCCTGATAGATTCCTACGCCCCTGGCAAAAGTGTCTGCTGTTTCCGCTACAACAATTATCAGGGTTCCCACAGTGGTTTCAGGAAGCTTTGGCTGAATAAGCGAGAATAAAGTTACTGCCATTGAGAGAGGGTCTTCAAGAGTGTTAAGCACAATATCCCTCATTTTGCTGCTAGCCTGCGAAAGAGGCCAGGCTTCAAGCGCGTCACCCAAAACCCATTCACAGTACATCTGCCATTGCATGCTGTCGCAGTGGTATATAGGCATATTATTTTCAATTGCATTTATGTAGCAGTCAAGGGTAGAAGCCTCAATAACCAGGAGCCTCTGGCCTCCCACAACAACATAAGGCCAGCATCCGGTAAACAAAGCAGTAACCATATTGTTTTTTGGGTCAGGGCACCTTACTGTAATATCATAGCTCCTGTCATCTCCGTCAGGCATGAAAAGCTCATAGTTTATGCTGTCTCCCCTGCAGGTTCTGTCATTCCACCCAACCAGCTGAGCCCCTCTTGGAAAGACCTTGGGGTCAAGGTTATTGCAGGCAATAACATTGCAGGCCTTTTCAGCGAAAGGGGCAATGCTTCCAACAACCTCGTTCAGGCTTGATGCAACCCCTGTCAGGCCAAGCTTGCTTATTGGCTCAAAGTCAGCAACAGCAAGCAGATTTATTGCTTCTGTGGTTCCTGCTACAAAAAGGAAGGCATTGCAGGAGTCTTGAAAGATATTGTACCACCTTATCAGGTCAAGAATATAATTGTCCTTAAGCCCGGATACAATTTCTCCCCTGTTCCTAATCTTATCGTATGCCTTGTCTCCTTCGGCACCGGCAAAGCCGTCATAAAACTTAAGCTCAACTTCAATGGTTTCTTTTTCAGGCGAGGTTGTTATCGTGTCGCCAGTAAAGGTAGTGAGGTCCATAGTGCAGGCAATCACATCCTTGGTAATTCCCCTTAACTGCTGTTTTGATAATTCCATATAGACAGATATCCTCTTGCTTCCCGGGTTCCTGTCTGGAGTGAAAAGAAGTCTTGTTTCCTGAATCTTGGTTTGCTCGCCCTGGCACCTTAGGTTTTTAATGCTTATCAGAGCCTGCCCCGGGCTTCTTGCAAGAAGGTCAAATTCCAGGAAAACACGCATATTTGTCTTGCTTGCAAGGCTTCGGTCTACTATGTCCGGGCTTAGCCTTTCATTACTGACAACCCAAAAATCCCTGTCCTCGCTTTCGTCTCTTCGGAATACATCTACTTTAACCAGGGCTGTCGCGGTGTTGTTTGCCTTATCATGTATGTTTATTCTGACATCATCGGAAGATGCCTTTAGCCCTGAAACCTTTAATGAGCAGGTGAAAGAATCCCCGCTTTTTTCGCAGGTGCCTTTAACAACGCCTTGGCTTTCTGTGACTTTTGAGAAATCCCCGCTAATGTAAAGCCTATCTGAATCGTCAGAGACTTCTGCAGTTATTACCAGCTCGTCTCCCTCTTTAATGAACAGCTCGCCCTGGGCATTCTTTGCCTCTGCAGATAAAACAACCGGCTTTTTTGTATCAACAAGGAAGGTTTCAGATTTTTCCTGCTCTACCCTGTTTGCGCAGTCATCCCTGCTGTCTCCCGTTACCCTTACCTCTGCGGTTTTTGTGTGCTGGGTGTCTGAAATTTCAATGTTTCTGAAAAAGCAAACCCAGTTGTTTCCGCCTTCCAGGGTGCATTCGCTTGCCTGCTTTCTTCCAAAGGCTGGGCTGGTAATAAAAACCTGCTTTTCGTTAAGCCCGCACCCCTGCTCGCTTATCTTAACTTCAATTACAGGGCTCTTTCCCAGAGTTTTTGGGTCAATCGCTTCAGCTGATATAATCTGAACAGGCTTTGGTGGAAAAGTGTCTATCTTAATAGGTATGTAGCCCTTGCCTTCTCCGGTGTTTCCAACACCGTCAACCGAAAGCACAGAGTACTCAAGCGTAAAAGAGTCTTGTGCAGAGCCGGTTAGTGTAAAGGCAAGAATCGGGAAAAAACAGGAGAAGGACTGGCCTTCCTTTAGGCAGGAAGCTTTTAGGTTGTCCCTTTTTAAAATTGTAGTTTCCCCACGCTTAAGCGTAATCTCCCCGGTTACATCAAGAGTCTCAGAGTTTTCAGATATGTTTATTACAGGGATTGCCTTGTAAGGCCTGTTTAACTGAAAGTATTCCCCGAGCTTTTTTGTTTTGTCTTCGCTTAAAAGCGCAAAGCTTGCTGTCTGCACAGAAGGGGCAATCCCGTCAACAAAAACCTCAATGCATTTTTCACCTGACTTGTGCCCAAAGAAATCCTCGGCCACAGCGCAAATCTGGGTGCTTCCGTCAGCAGTTTTAATAATCTTATTCAGCATGATTTTTTCTCTCATATAATAATCGCAAAGCCCTTTTTCATCTATAGAAATTAAATGCCCAGAGCCCGGGGCAGCGCCTCCCTGGAAAAGCCTTATGCTTGCGATTCCGGCGCACTGCCAGGCTTCGGAAAGGTCTTCAGCATTAATTATTATTTCAATCTCATCAGAAGGCTTAAAGTTTTTTCTTAAAGAGGTTATGCCAAGTATGTTTGGCGCTTTTGAATCAAGGCAAACAGTGCCTGTACCTGAAACAGTATTATAATGAACCCGGTAATCCCTGCAGGAAGCAGCGCCAATCCACCCAACATTAACAGTGCACTCATAGTTCCTGTCGCCTGTTTTTTGGCACAAGTATTCATCAAATTCTGTTATTTTGTAAGTGCCGAGCCTTACATTCTCTTCTGAGAAATTCCCTGCAACGTTGGCAATGTCAACCTTTAGTGTTACCTCATCTGTTGCTGAGCTGGCAAGCCCAGGGATTTCATGCTCTCCGAAGCCGGTAACAGAAACAGACTGCGCTCTCACAGGCAAAATCAGAATGATGGCGAATAGCAGCAAAATTAAGCTTTTTTTTGTTTTCTCTTTCATGGTCTCACCTAAACCTCGGCATAAATAATTCAGCATTCTCCGTCACCCAGGCCTGAAGGCCTGGCAAATCCTGCATCTGGTCATGGGTTTGCGGCAGTTCTGTTGAAGGAATCAGCACATCGATTGTGCTTTTTGAATAAAGGTCTTCCGGGGTTATCTCAAAGAACCCTGCATCCTCCAGCTTGAATATGGAAACAGGATACCTTTCCATAGAAATCTCGTCAATCTTGGTCAGGCAGATTAAATCATTAGGCTTGCAGGCTTCTGGAATCACAAAACTGCGTTCATGGACAACAATTGCAAACACCTTATACTCGCCCGGAACCAATAAAGCCTCTCCGCTTGCTTCCTCTCCTTCTTCGGCAGACAATGTGAAAACATACTGCTCGTTTGCTGCATTCTGCATAATCAGCAGCAGGGTTTCATCGTTCTGTATATTTTCAATTGTGCCTGCGCTAAAGTCCTTGTTTTTTATGTCCCTGCTAGAGAAAACAAACTTTCTCGCATTAACATTAATGCTTTTTTCCGGGAATGCCCTTAGTGTGTGCCTGTACCTTGCGACTTTTGTGTTTGCTGTTGAAGGCTCAACAAAATAGCCCTGCTTCAGCCCTTCTATTGTTAGGATGCTTTCTGCAGGAAGGGTTGTGACAATCCTGCCGCTTGAGTCTGTTACTCCAAGCTCGCACGATTCCCCTATCCCTGAAGCAAAAAGCACAACTCCGCCCAAAGGCTCGCTGTTTTCATCCTGGACAGCAAACTCGTAGCTGCCTGCCCAGTGGTTTTTGTTGCATAAGACAGAGCCAGTTCTTGCACTGATAGAAATTCCGCCGTCCTGCTCGAGAACATCATTGTTCCTGATGTTTGCCTCAAGCGCAAGCCTGAAGGTATAGCCATCTCCGCCAAAAGCAGAGGGGTCTTTTATATGTACCAATACAGGGAAGGAAACCTGATAATTGAACTTGTACTTAACCAGGCCAGCAATTCCAGTGAGTATCATTAAGGGGTTTGTATCAATCCTGGCAGTCTCTGGCATAAGAAAGCCTTCCATCGGGTAAAAGGAAACAAAAGGCTCCCACGCAGGATTATAGAAGAAATCAATTTCGTAATTCCTTACAGGCGAGCCCCTGCCATCAAGGTCCCATACCAAAGACCCCTGCATCACTGTTTTTTCTGTTTCTGGAAGCTCAGGGCTTCTGAAGTTTTTTGAGTCTTTAACTGTAACCTGGTTTAGATAGCTGGCCATTAAGGCTTTCATAAAGCTTTTTACATAATCAGCATCCCAGTAAGTTGGAGAAAATTCAAACAAAGAAACATGATACTGCGGAGGCAGGGCTGCTGAGTCTACATCTGAGTACATCCAGATAAGGTTTAGCATTGCCTGCTCAAGGCTTCTCGTCCTTATCTGGTATCCGGCAAGCTTTTGTGCAGTTTCATATACCTCTTTAAAATCCAGGTCAACAACAGTCTCAAAATCGCTTAACTGCCTTAAGGTATTGTCTGCCCTGACAGCAACCTCTAAAGGAAACATTGCTTTAACCCGAATCTGCCTGTTAACAAAGAAAACCTCTGTTTCAGGAACATTCTTAATAGTCATCCTGAAATCGTCTCCAAGGTTCCACCTTTCGAGCACGCAGGAAACCAGGGAATAAGAAAGGTATTCCTCAATGTCTTCCTTTAGCTCATCAAGAGGCTTTGCCATTGAACCAAAAGAGCAGTCGCTTGTGCAGTAATTATTGGAATACATAAAATGCCAGTATGCTACAAAGTCTTCATCAGAGATCGCCAGGGCGTTTCCTTCTGTAGGCTTGCTTGGGTCAAACATTGCTTCGCTTGGAAAAATAAGGCCTCCCCTTTGCCCAAGAGTGATAAACGTCCTTTCAGAAGCTTCATCAAGGCACATCAGGACGAGGTCTTCAACCGGGGCAAGCTCTCCGGGAGCCCTGATTCTTGTTTCCTCTCTTCTTACCTGAAAGAATAAGATGGAAAAAACGACAACAACACCTATTAAGAGAACAGCAGCAACCAGCAATACTGAGCTCACTGCCTTTTTGTTTTTTGATTTCAAGATTTAGCCTCTTTTTTGGTTTTTAATCAAAACACTCCTATTAAGTCATTTTTTTTGCATAAGACTATATAAATTTTTCTTTTTAAGGGGCTCTGTTCAAAATCTAAAGATTTATAACCCTCAGCAGCCGTAAGGCTGTCTGAGGGGGGAGGGATTTTCTCCCCATGAAAGAAAAAACAAAACTCGTTAATAAAGTTAAGCGTTTGATAA
>DSBS01000002.1 GCA_011045925.1 Candidatus Woesearchaeota archaeon
ATTTATGCATTATCTGAACAATCCAGACTTTGAATCCAGGATTTTCATAGATGCATTAATATAGTGTCTGCCATTTTTCCTGATTCTTTGATGGTTCTTTTACTTTCTCAACAGAAAGCTTTTTAAATATACGGAAAATCCAACATAACACGTGTATTTATACTTAAGGAGGTTATGAAAAAATGGCAAGTGCTAAAGAGCATATAAACCTTGTGTTCATAGGACACATAGACCACGGGAAATCAACAACCGTAGGAAGGCTTTTGTTTGACTCTGGAAATGTTGAGGAGCAGAAGCTCAGAAAGCTTAGAGAAGAAGCAGAGAGAATTGGAAAGAAAGGCTTTGAGTTCGCTTTTGTGATGGACAGCCTAAAGGAAGAGAGAGAAAGGGGAATCACAATAGACCTGGCTCATCAGAAGTTCGAGACCGACAAATACTACTTTACCGTTATTGATGCTCCAGGGCATAGGGACTTTGTTAAGAATATGATAACAGGAGCGTCCCAGGCTGATGCAGCAGTGCTTGTAGTAGCAGCAGATGACGGAGTTAATGCACAGACAAAAGAGCACATTTTCCTGGCAAGAACCCTGGGAGTCAAGCAGATAATCATAGCAATAAACAAGATGGACAAGGTCAAGTACGACCAGGCGAAGTTCAATGCAGTAAAAGAGGATGTAAGTAAGGTTCTCAAGAGCATCGGGTTTAAGCCTGACCAGATTCCCTTTGTTGCAATATCTTCCCTGATGGGCGACAATGTTGCCAAGAAATCAGAGAACATGTCCTGGTATACAGGAAAGACACTCCTGGAGACAATAGACTCCTTAAGCGTTCCTGAGAAGCCAACACAGCTTCCCCTGAGGGTTCCAATTCAGGATGTCTTCTCTATCACAGGAATTGGTGTTGTTCCTGTAGGAAGGGTTGAGACTGGTGTTATGAAAGTCGGAGACAAAATAATTGCCGTTCCGGGAAGAGAAGGAAGAGGAGTTCTTGGAGAGTGCAAGACAATAGAGATGCACCATGAGTCAATGAAGCAGGCGGGTCCGGGTGACAACATTGGGTTCAACGTAAGGGGCTTTGGCTCAAAGGATGTAGCAAGGGGGGATGTTATTGGGCACCCAGACAATCCGCCAACTCTCGCAGATGAGTTCACAGCACAGATAGTGGTTCTCAACCACCCATCAGCAATGACCGTTGGCTACACGCCAGTCTTCCATGTGCATACATCACAGGTAACATGCACCTTTACAGAGTTTGTAAAGAAGCTAAATCCAGCAACAGGAGAGACACTTGAAGAGAATCCAACGACTCTAAAGAATGGAGATGCAGCAATTGTCAAGATTAAGCCAAGAAGGCCTTTGGTGATTGAAAAGCAGAAAGACATTCCTCAGATGTCGAGGTTTGCAGTGAGAGACTCAGGAGTGACTGTTTCAGCAGGAATGTGTATAGACCTGGTGAAGAAGGAGCTCGAAAAAGGAAAGTAGAGCAGTTTTTTCATTTTTTTCATTTTACTTTGTGCCATGGTGAAAAGACCTTTCATCATGACAAAGTGTTTTTCAGAGGAGATGAGCCATGTCAAAAGCAAGGATAAAGCTAGCGAGTACGGATGTTAACAAAATTAACTCAGTATGTGCTGAAATAAGGCAGATTGTAGAAAAGACAGGGGTAGATATGAGAGGCCCAATACCCTTGCCTACAAAGAAGCTTAAGATAACCACAAGAAAAAGCCCGGACGGAGAGGGAAGCGCTTCTTTTGACAGGTTTGAGATGAGGATTCATAAAAGGCTCATTGACATCAGTCTGGATGAGAGGACTCTGAGGCTGGTAATGAGAGTAGCAATCCCAGACGGCCTGAACATAGAGATTGAGATGATTGACTGATTCTGTTGGTTTATTTCTAGAGTATTTTCTTACATTTCTTCTTCTTTTCGCCAAATGCCAGCTTTTGGGCCAGCTTAAGGTTAAGGCATAACTGGCGGAGTAGTTACTGTTCCCACGAGGTTATCCATTATTAAGGGGATTATAATGTATAATGCAATAAGTGCAAGAAGAATTATAAGCACGATGATAAAATGTGCTAAGAACCCTGTGCTTTTGCTATGTATCTGCAGCTCAGAATAAGCTTGCGCCTGCTCTGGATTCTGATTATTCCCATATATTCTTGTTATGCTGTTGGAAAGCATCTCCCTGTCGTCGTAGTATTCCTGCCTTGGCATTCTGCGTGGCGGATTCCTCTCTCCAAAGAGGCGTTCCTGTTCGTATGCCTGGCCTTCATTGCGTTCTCTTTGCGAATCTTCAGGTTTTTGATTTATCCGGTTCTGGCTTGTTTCTCTTTCTTCCTCATTATTATTATCACGGAAGCCCTGGCTTGCCTGGGATTCGCTGATTAACCCAAAAATTTCTCCAGTTCCAAGCTCTCTTGCATTCCCAAAGGCATCCTCTTCATATACCTTAAGGTTAAGGTTTGGGTTATCCCTTATATAATGAATCAGTTCTTTTCTTGAGCTAAATGTTTTTCTGGATTTCCCAAGCCAGGCGATATATGCCATACTGGTTCTTTGCAGTTCAGAACTATTAAAGCTTTTGGTTTTTCCAGGCTTTCATCACGCTTTTCTTCATCGCTTCGATCTCATGGTCGCTTACAGAGCACCCACGAAGCTTAACACCCCAGAGAACTCCTTCGAGAAGGTGCTTGTCAAATTCCCTTTCTATTTTCCGGACTTCGTCAGGAAAGCTGCTCTGCAGAATTCCCTTTTCATAGGCAACGGCCACAAGCTCAGCCGACCTTATAACCTTAACATCCTTCACAAGGTCCTGGAATTCCTTTATCCTGTATTTCTCCATATTTATTTTCCGGTGCAGCTTCTTCTCGAGAATTCTCTTAAGAGCCCTGGGCTCTTCTATAAGCAGCCTTGTGTTTCTTTCATCCACGACGATAGCCTCAGCCTTGTACTTTATTGTGATTGCGATGGTTTCAATCTCTCCCGGATGCATTAATGTAATATAAGAGTCTCCAGAGCTGAATGCCTTGTTTGTTGAATGGTCAATCTTATCATAAATTTCCTTTATCCCTTCTGCCCTGGCAACATTAAGGTCGCCCGAAGCGACTAGCGACATAACATTTAGTGCTTCGAGAATAAACCTTTTCGTTCTGTTGAGGGGATTGTCGATAAGCTCTTTCTCCACGCTTCTGGAGATAAGGAAATGGCCGCCGAACTCTTTCCTAAGCTTAGCTATAAGCCAGAGAAGATTATTCAGGGAAAGGCTGATTACAGGGCCCGAGTCAAAAACAAGGCATTTCATTTTCCTTTTCCTTCCCCGCCAGAGAAAATATCTCTTGCAACATCCAGCCTGCTCTTGTTGAATCTTTCATCTCTTTCCTTGACATTCCCCAGGTAGTTAAGAAGCTCCCATTGGCTGATCTCCATAAGCTCAGCGACCCTGGCAAGCGAAATGCCGTGGTCATAAATCTTGACTGCCTTTTTAATCCTGGCTTTGTTTACAACCTCATCCACATACCTGCTTAGCCTTTTGTCGACGGCATCTACAACCTTGATCACAGAAGAAATAGAATTCCTGAATTGTATGTAATCATCCTTCTCTAGAGCCGTTATCCCGCGCTCAATCAGCTTAAGGATTCTTGAGTGGTCGAGCTTGTAAAGAGAAAGAGTTTTGTAGAGCGCGTATACAGCAACCGCAACAGAAATGCTGTCTTCATCCTGAAATACAGAAGCATTGTGTATAACATGGTTAGAAAGCTCCATAAGCTCAGAGAATTTCTCCTGTTTTATTCTTGAGGAAACCTCTTTCAGAGTAGAAATAATGTCCGTCTTAACAACCAGGCTCATCTGCCCGGCTTTTTTTCTGGAAGAGCTGCTCATGCTGATTCAACAGAGCAAATGTTTTAAATACTTTTTGCATAACTCTCCTAAAAGTGAAGGTTATGGCTATCTTTTCTTCTCTAAGCAGGGATTCAGCAAGGGCGCTGGGCTCTGTAAAGGAATTCCTTCCCTTTAGCTATTCAGAGAAGCTGAAGAGCCTTCTCTTGGGCAAAAAAGCTACTGTCTCTTTTTCAGAAGTTTCTACAAGCTTCGGGTTTGGGTTTTCATTTCCTGTTTTCCACTCAATTACCGAAGAAGGCTCAGTAAATGCCTTTATTGAGGTGGCCAATAGAATGATTCTTGAGAAAAGCTTCGAAAGGTGGTTCAGGAAGTTTTCAGCCAACGCCTTGGGCAACATCACCCAGCTTATTGCAGGGCTTTGTTCGAATGTTTCAGGCCAAGTGCCAGATTTCATCCTTAATGCTTTGGCTTTAGCCATTTTTTCACAGGAGCCCTTTCATATGCTGATAATCTCAGACAGGGACTCACCTTTAGATAGCTTGCTGGCTGAGCTGGATTCGTTGCTTTTTGGCTTCTCAGCCTTTTATGCCGAAGAAGCCAGCGAAAAGGATGCTTTCAGGCAGGCTCTTTCCCAGTCGGATGAGTCAGCATTATTAATACACAGCCTGAGAGAGCTAAAGGATACTGATGTTGAGCTTCTATTCGATGCAATGGAATACTCATTGATACCTGAAAGCTCACATATTGAAGCATCAGGTGATTCAGGAAAACAAAAAAAGCCAGCAAGAAGAAAAAAGTGCACTGTAAGCGTAATTGCAAGGCTGGTCCCCTCTTTGCCTGCTCGCTTTATTAATTCTAAGGAGCAGCTGCTAGAGCAGATTCCGAAGCCTGAGCTGATGGCTGGCGCTTTCCACTTCCCGATTATCCTGAATCAGAAGCCTAAGCCTGAAGAGCTAATAGCCCCGGGCTCGAAAAAAAGCCGTGAGCCAGCAAAAAGCCCAGACTTTATTTTTGCCAGGGAGTATATTGATTACTGCAGGGCAAGGAGCCCTTATTTTCCGGAAAGCCTTGAAGAAGCACTTTCTGCACTCTTTCTTAAGCTAAAGGAAAAAGAGCCTGAAAGCCTTTTTCCTATAAACGAAAAAATCCTTGCAGGAATGATTCGGCTCTCAAAGTCTTTTGCAAGGCTTGAGCTCAAAAACGAGGTTAGGCAGAAGCATATAGATTTCGTTTTCTCACTTTTTGACCAGGTTTTGTTTGGCAACCCTAAATAGATTCGAAGCCCAGGTTTCCTCATTTATATTCAAGCTAGGCATCGAGATTTTTTACAAATGAAAATACTTTTCATTTAAGAAAGACTGGCTTTTTTTTGAAAAACCCTTCCAAAAAAGAAAAGCTTAAATAGTCCTGGTTTCATTTTTGAAAAACGATGAAGGTTAGTGAAATCCTAAATGACCTGGTTGATGAAAAAATTATAAGTATACTAAAGGTCTTTGTTAAAGAGCCATCAAAGAACTTTTACCTAAAAGAGATATCTGACCTTTCAAAAGTAAGCATAGCTACCACTTTCAGGCTTCTTAAGTTTTTTGTAGAAAAAAAGTACATAGATGAGAAGAGCTATGGCCCCCAGAGGCTTTTTTCACTCTCAAAAAGCCAGAAAGGAAAGCTGATTGCTGATGCAATGTCAAGCAGGCAGAAGCCCCTGGAAGTGCTTATGGGCTACCTCTCTCAGGTATCTGGCATAATTAAGGTTTATCTTTATGGCAAGGTTACAGAAGAAGCTGCCAGCTTAATAATATTAGGCGATAATGTAAGCCCTCAGGCAGTAGAGCAGGCAGCAAAAAAGCTATTTGAAGAAACAGGTTTTCAGGTTAAGTTTATGATTCTTTCAGAAAGCCAATTTGAGCAGATGTCCAAAATGGGAATGTATGCAGATGAAAGGAAGCAGGTCTATCCCTGAGCTTGGAGTGCTCTTTCCATCGTGAAAAACAGTTGAAATGGCTTCTTAATCCGCTTTGCGCATTTTTGAAATATCTTTTCAAAAATAGAAATGTTTAAATAGTTGTGCCTCTGTTTTGTTTTTAGGTTGGTTCATCAGGGCTTGCCTAAATATTATTGAGGGGGAAAAAACATGAATGTGCTTCTGGAAAATGCACTCAAGAACGAGGATGAGATAAAAAAGTTTGCTAATACCGTAGGACAAGCCAACATTAAAGTAGTTGGCGTTGGCGGCGCAGGGAACAACATGGCTTCCTGGCTTCATGAAAAGGGAGTCAAAGGTGCTGAAATCTTTGCAATGAATACCGATCAGCAGCACCTTAATATTACCAGTGCTGATAAGAA
>DSBS01000090.1 GCA_011045925.1 Candidatus Woesearchaeota archaeon
TTTGACCAACACCGTGGTTGGTTGACTTCAGGTTTAATTTCATTTTCGTTGCCTCCGCGCAACGAAAATTAACATAGCTTACGCTAGATAAGGGGGGTGTGCGTGCGCCGAAAAATCCGTTGCTCGCACATCCTTTATCAACAATGGTAGAAAAACTTAACGGAGGGCAGCATTCATCCCAGCAGTAAACTGCCAGGTATCCTGCTGCATTATGTAATGAAAATAACTGGCTATCTTAAAAAGGTTTTTCATGGAAAGAACCAGAAAGAGAAAGGGTTTTCATTGGACAAAGCTGCACACTTAAGAAACCCTCAAGCCATAGCATCAAGGATAATTTTCCTGGTATTGACATCCGGAATTCTTCTTTATGGGGTTGATAAGAGAAACTTTTTGCTGATTGGGATTGGGGCTATACTGTTAATCTCTTTCCTTATTTTTTTCATAAATGGGTTTTTTTTCAGGCTAAGCCTCACAGAAAACGAAATTAGGATTCACAGCATAACAGAAAGAATAAGCATAAAGAAAAAGAACATACAGAGCATTACTAAGATTATTCCAAAGAACAAGAATCTTGGCTACAGGGATTATATAATTGAATACGAAGATGACGAGGAAAGCGAGATTACAAAAAGAAGGCTTTTTGGAGTAAAAGACTTCATGGCATTTGAAGAACAGGTTAAAAACTGGGGAATTAATATCTCGCCTTTATCTAAAAGAAGATACAACAGAAAGACTGTTCTTGTCTCTTCGTTGATTGTGGGAGTTATGATTATCCTGTTTATTGCAATTTATTTTAGCGGAAACCAAAGACAACAGCCTGGTGAGAAGCCAGAATTTGATTTCTTTGCAGGAACTGATGGTAATGAATCATTAACTGATACAGAGATTAATAGGTTAGGCTTCAGAATGCAGTCTGCATTGAGGGACCTTAACCAAGGCCACCTTTTCGAGGGAGTCGAGAAGCCAATGCAAGCCAGAAAGGTTTTTGTTGCATCTGAGAAACTGCTTGTATTTTCAACTGATGAGAAAACACCCAGGTTTGCAATCCTTTATCTGTTCTCAGATACCACAATAAACTTTTCGGTTAGGCTGTGTTTCGACGAAAAGTGTGAAGTTTATTCAGAGCTGAGCATGAAAACATCTGACTTCTCGGAGCCGCCAGCATTCATAACTTCAAGAAACTCACCTTTGCTTGATATTATGCTCATTACCTCTGTGAATGACATAAGAGGGGTTGCTTTTTTCACATTTGAACTAAATAAAATCAAAGGGATTTGGCTGGAAAAAGTCCAGCTGAAAGAACAGGAGTTCAGAAAAGATGAACAAACAAGGGTTTATGAAGTCAAGGAGGTAGTAACTTAATGAAATACGAAACACATTCCGAAGCTTCAGAAAAGGCGAGTAAAAAAGAAGAGTCTTACGTTGCTCCTGATATAGAAGAGATAAAAGAGCTAATCCTGAAGAATGCTATTTTCAAAGAGGTTAAAGGAGCCCGGCCTTTCAGAAGGGCCTATTTTTCTAATGAAAGCATTCTATTATTTTCTTCGGGCAGAAGAGAAGATAAGTTTAACATAATAAACATTATCGGGGATAACAAATGCTCCAGGGTTCATCTCTGCTTCAGCGAAGACTGTACAGATAGAACATGCTTCATTATGAGCAAGGACAATTTAAGCGAGGGTAAAGTTAATGTTGAGATCTCATATTCAAGCCCCTTAAAAGACTTTATTCTAACTACATCCTCTGATGATGAATTAAAAGTGTTTCTGCTTTGTTTTGAAAAAATGCCCATTGAGAAAAGAATAATTCATAAGGTTATAGTCGAAAGAACAAAGGATAATGAAAACACCTTAAAAGAGGAGTTTGAAGTTAACAAAAGAGTAATCTGAAAAGGAGATAAAATGGAAGACTGGGTAGTAAAAATAAAGGGAAATATTTCGCCCAAAAGATATAAAGCAGAGATTGAGCCACTTGTTGATAACGGCAATGAAAATTGTTTCATCGAGTCAAAAAGCGATTATTCAATCATATATATTAAGGATAAGCTTTGTTTTGAAAGCCTTAAGGAAGAAATAAGAAAAGCAGACTTAAAAGGCTTAAAACAGAAGCCAGTTTATATCTTCCATCAAGGTGATGAATTATTCAGGATTGAGAAATACCTTTCTTATTTAATAATTTTTCTCAGGAAGCTTGGCTGCCAATTCTTTGTTGCTGGGATTCCCGCTTGCTATATGCAGGACAACTTGATAAATTCCTATGAAATAGCTGTTTCTCTCTACGAGAAAGATGCAGAGTTCAGTGGGTACTCCTACTATGAAGCTTGCAGGTTCTGCAGGCTAAGATGCATATGCCCCGGAGCATTAGAAAAGTATGCTGACCACGTTTATCCTGTTTTTTCCGACAAAAGGGATGCAATCGCCAAGATTAAAGAGTTAATGAACATTAAATCTGACGTTTTTGTTGAAGAAATTGACTCATATGACTGTGATAAGATTGAAAGATTTTTTAGAGAGGCTTTAACCAGGAGTGGCGTGCTTAATAAGATTAATGAGAATACTAGGGTTCTATTAAAGCCAAATCTAGCAGAGCCCTTCAGCCCTGACAAGGCAGCTACTACCCATCCTTCAATAATTGATGCGCTTGCAAGAGTCCTGAAAGATAAGACAAAAGCAGGCAACATTATTCTTGCAGAGGTCTCAGCAGGAACAAATTACACCAACAGCGAGAACGTCTACAAAAATACAGGCATGGAAGCAGTTTGCTTGCAACACGGCATTAAAATGGTTAAGTCTGAGGAAATGAGCTTTGTGTACAAAGAAGCGAACAATCATTTCTGGCTTGATGGGACAGACTATTTCACGGTTTTTGATGATGTTGACTTAGTAATAAACCTGCCTAAATTCAAAACGCATGGCATTTCTTTTTTCACAGGTGCAATTAAGAACATGTTTGGGACTATTCATCCTGAAGAAAGAAAATACATACACAGAAGAGAAGACAAGGAAGAGTTCTGCAAAGGAGTTGTTGACTGCTTTTTGGGAATCAGCCATAAGGTTTGTGTTAACATCATGGATGCAATTGTTGGCATGGAGGGAGATGAAGGGCCAAGCTATGGCCAGCCTAAAAAGATTGGGGCGCTGGTTTTGTCAACAGACCCTGTTGCCTGTGATGCTACTGCATGCAGAACCGTTGGCTACAACCCAGAAGCAATGCCTACAATAAAGTTTGCAGAAGAGAAAAACATTGGAAGGTATAAACAGGAACATCTTGCGGTAGATAAAGACTTAACCAGAATAATGGTTAAGGATTTTAAGAAAAACTCGCTTTTTGATTTCATCAACAAGCATAAGAAAGAACAGGGGTTTGGAAAGATTTTCCTTTACGATGTTAAGATTACTGACAGGTGTGTTAAATGCGGTGCATGCTACCAGTCCTGTCCTGTAAAAGCTATTGACATTGAAGAAGATGGAAGCTTTCATGTTAACAGGAATAATTGCATCAGATGCTACACCTGCCATGAATGCTGCCCAAACAATGCAATCGAATTAATCAAAAGAGAAAAGATTGAGTAAGGCCACAAGTTTAAGATTAAAAGAGTTATTTGGAAAAAACATAAGTCACAAAAATGAATTATGAATTGCTTTTATATTTGGGAAGGCTTAATGTCATAATTATCAGGCTTATGCTATTTCTATTGGTTGTTTCAGCAATTTTTATCTTCAGAAAAAGGAAAGCTCCGTTAGGGCTGGTTATTGCTGCTATGGTTGTCTTTAGCCTGGCTTTCACTAATTCGCTACTTCTTCCAGAGATTGATTTAATGTACAACGATGATTTATATTATAAGTCCATGGGGCTTGCGATAAGCGATTTCGGGAATTACTACCTTTACCATACTGAAGGAAGCTGGGGCCCTTTCCCAAAGTCTTTAGGCTTTCCTTTCATGCTAAGCCTTGTTTATTCATCGGGAATCCTTAACCCAAAAGTGTCAAGCTACGCAAACTCTTTTTTTTATGGGCTGGGCTTAACATTATTCCTTATACTGTTATGGAATATATTCAAGACAACGCCAAGTGAAAAAGAAACCCTCAAGCAAAAGGATAAAAAGAACAAGACAAGCCGCAAAGAGCTGGTTTTTCCTGCTTTAGCTTTCATTATGCTTATTCTTCTTTGGTCTAATGTATTATTCAAAGACCTTTCTTCAACTGGGGAAACACATGTCTTTTCAGTATTAACAATCTTAACCTTCATATACTTCCTAATATCGTTTTTTAAAAGAAAGTTTTCTTTTTGGAACATTGCTGCTTTGGCTTCTTCTGCATTAATATCAGCTGTCTCAAGGCCTGAGAATATCATTGTTGTCGCTGTTATGTATGTTTTATTTTTAATTTTCATTTTTGTTGACAAAAAGAAAGCCTGGTGGCTGCTTGGAACAGCATTTTTTGTTACGCTTCTATGCATTCCAAATGTGCTTGTCATTAAGTCTGAGTATGTTGAAACCCATTACGCAGAAGGAGGCAATTTTGGGCTTGATAAGATAAAAGACAACATAATTTTCTTTTCTAATACTGTATTAAGCACGCAGAAAGAAACTGGCGTTGTTATGATTATCTCCCTTATATATTCTTTATCTTTCTGCTTTTGGTTTTTAGCAATAAAATTTGTTCCTGCCTTCATTAAAGCACTCAAAGGCATAAGAACCCCTTTAAGAGACAATAAAACTGGGAATCAAGTCATTCAGGTTATCCTGGCCTTGGTTTTCATTGCATTCACCATTGTTATTTTCATATCTTACATAGACTCTAACAGGGCGCCAAGAGTCTATCTTACTCCAATTGTCCTAGCTTATCTAGTTTTGGGATGCCTGGTTATGAGGATTGCTGGGATTCTTTTTGATGCGGAACCTAAAAAGAAGGCATTATTATGGATTCTGGTAATTGTGATTTCTCTGGGTGCGCTCTCAAGCTTCATTACAGCTGCAAGATGGGAAAGAGACACAAGAATCGCCAGCAACCACAGGAGAGACCAGCTCGACATGAGTGAGAGAATATACCATTATTTTAATGATATTGAGGAAGAATTTTACCTGGTAACCCAATACCCGGAAGCCCTGTTTTTCTTAAGGAACAGGGTTATCAGCATAGATGCCTTTTTAGAGCACAACGAAATGCTAAAAAACAAAAGCATTTATATATGGCTTGACAACCTGTTTAACAGCCATACTTTTCAGCGAAGAAAAACCGAAGAGCTATACTATTGGCTGGGAGAAAGAGCTCGAATAATGACTGTTTTCAGATACACTTCAGGAGGATACCAATCGACCCTGGAGAAATTATTGTGGGATTAGAAGATGGATCCAATTCAATCACTTACCTGGAAAATAGCAATGATTAATCTCGATCAGTACCATACTATATCAAACATTCTTGTTTTTGCATTGATTGCAACTTTGGGATTCACTATCTACAGGGCTATTAAACAAAAGCTTAAAAAAAAACTCACCAAAAAAAGAATCAAAAACCTAACAGTATTCATTCTAGAGGTTTTTATAGTTGGACTGGCTGTTTTTGCCTACTTTCATGTGATCATGCATGGCAAGGTTTTTTTCCCATATGAAGAAACTGATGTTAAGTACTTCAACGGCTTTCATTATATAATAGAGGAAGCAGACTATAACTCCCACAGCACAACAGTCGGTATTGGCTACTATGCAGTTCCTATTGCTTTAATGAGGCTTTTTTCAATAAATAATATACTCAGCCTATATAATTTTGTTAATTTATTTTTGCTTTGCCAGCTTCTTATAATCGCCTATCTTATTTACTTCTTTTTTAAAGATAAATCATCAAGGCTCAAGGCAGCTGTTGCTGTTGCTGCAATCCTCATGTATCCTTCAACCCTGGTTATTGTAAGATATCTTAGGTCAATCTATACTATCGTATTTATTTCCACCCTTTCATCATATATCCTAATGAAAGCCTGCTCTAAAAAGAATTCAAGAATTGAATTTCACATTCTATTCTCTTTAAATTACGCACTAGGATGCCTCACAAGGCCTGAATTCGTTATTTTAAATTTTCCAATCCTGTTAAACTACATAATAAACCAATATAAAAA
>DSBS01000039.1 GCA_011045925.1 Candidatus Woesearchaeota archaeon
TCTTTTCTCCGGGAATCCGGAGAACACCTCTGGAGCCCTGGAAAATTCTTTCGCTCAGTCGGAAATGTTTCCGCAGATGTAATCCAAAATTACATCAAGCATAGCCAGGGCTCATAGTCTTTACCCGATAATAAGCTTCCAGCTTACTATCGCCAAAAGCACCTAAGCGCTTTTGTTTAGGAGGGGATACCCCGCACTTCAGTGCGGGGAGGATTCATTTTTTTTGTTCTTATTTCTTTGGAATTACTGGAAATTCATCATAATTATCAAGCACTTCTCTTTTGCTTTCAACAACCTTTCCAGGCACAGGCCTGAACTCATCTTCACCCATCATCTCAGGGTATTCTCTCCAGGGGCCCTCACAGATTAGCCTGAACCGGCAGTCTTTGCACTGTGAGAAAAGCATCTTCCCCTGTGTTCTTCTTACCTTCTCAAAATCCTTTATCCACATGTCTTTCTCCCTAACCATGGTGTCAGGGATATACAATTCAGTTACATATCTCTCATATCCTTGCATAAGGCAGTAAGGCATGGCTTCTGCCATTACTTTTTTTCTTCCCTTTATTCCAATGAGCAGCCCTTTTTTAATATATACTGATGCCATGCTGACAATAGGGACGATTGACTCCTTGTTTTCAAGAGCATTTCCCATTATATGAACAAAGGCAAACTGAAACTGCTCAACATCAAGGCTGACTAAAAGCTTTGCAATCCTTGGAAGGTCTCTCATGTTTGCCTTAACAATAACACAATTTGTAATTACCCTTTGGTTTAGTCTTCTCAGGAGCTTAATTCCAGAAACAGCCTGGTGCCATGCGCCAGGTGCTCTTGTTAAAAAGTCATGCACATCCGGACATGAGCCATGAATAGCAGGCGAAAACTGGTTTGCACCCGCAGAGATTAGTTTTTCAACATAATCCCTGTTGCAAAACATCCTTCCATTTGATTGAAGCATTACCTGAGTATACCCAATTGACCTGGCGTATTTTATTAATGTCAGCGCATCTTTCCTGATTGTGAATTCTCCTCCGGTAAACACAACTCCAGTTACACCCTCTTTTTTTGCTTCAGCAAGAGAGTCTTTGATTTCTTGTGTAGTCCTGTTGCCATACTTTCTGTTGTGCGCTTGGACACAAAACCTGCACCAGTTATTGCAATAATACCCTGTTTTGACATCGACTCTTTCTGTCATCTTAAATGCCCAAATAAACAAAAACAAGTTGGTTGAAATTCTAATTAATCTTCGGCCATTTCTTTAAGAGTTCTGATTTCTCCTTATCAAAAAGCACCTTCTCAAAGATGTATTCAATCATGCTCTTATGTATGAAACACCTGCTGTTTGTTGGAATGTTAACTATCATAGTCCCTTCTTTTTTGTAATTTTCAAGAGGGCAAATGCCGCAAAATGGAAGCCAGGGGCAGTCATCGCAGGTAAAGCCAAACAAGGCAGAATTCACTTTCATAAGCTTTCTTATTTTATTGTTCTTCATGTCTTTGTATTCCATATCATGAACATTCCCAATCTTGAATGTATCTCCAAGTGTTCTTGCTTCATCACAAGTATAAATTCCTCCATCATAATCATAAATAATCTGCCCGTCTACAGCCCCGCAAGGCACAGCAAGCTCTGCAAACCCCGGGTTCTGGCCAAGAATCAATTTTCTGATGAAGATGCTTGTAATCTCTTCTCTTACAGCAATCCCTTTTTTGTTAAGCTCAAGAATGTATTCCACAACATCTTTCCAGGTTTTAACAAACTGCTCTGGTGAGTAGGATAAGCTTTTCCAGTTTGATGTTGCGAACCCAAAATCTGTAAGGTATTTGTACCTGAAGCTTTTTATGCCCAGGCTTACGTACAGGTCAATTATTTCTTTATAATTAGGAAGCGATGCTTTAGTTATAACTGGAAGTGCAAAGGTTCTTTCTTTATATTCTTTAACCTTGTATTTCTTTAGCAGCTTATAAACGTCTTCATATGTGCTTTTCTTAGGGTTTTTAGTATACTTCCTGTGTTCATCATGCACAGCTTTAGGCCCATCAAGAGAGAAACAAAGCCCTATTTTATGCTCTTTTATAAACCTGAACATTTCTTCATCAAGCAGTGTCCCATTAGTTACTAAAGCAAAACCCAGTGTTTTCTGGGTTTTCTTGTTTTTTTCTTCAGCGTATTCAACAACATATTTCACTATGTCTGGCTTAAGAAGCGGCTCCCCGCCAGTAAATTCGATAACTATGCTTGGGGCCGGCGCTTGAAATATAAAGTCAACCGTTCTTTTTGCGGTCTCCTTGCTCATGTCAAATCCTTTAGCTTCCTCCGGTTTCCTGAATGCATAGCAGTAGGAGCAGGTATGGTTGCATCTTAATGTCGGCACTAGGATATGAAGGCTTGTTGCATTTGTTATATCCCAGAACATAGCAGTTGAGAACTTAAGAATCTCTTTTGAGTTTTCTTTGGTCTTAATAATGAGGCTTTCCTCTAGCTTCTTAAACAGGCTCTCATTAAAATCCCTGAACACAAGCTTTTTGTACTCTTCATTTGTCAGAAGAACCCATTTGCCAAGCTCATTAATAATAAGCTTCCCTCTTTTGCCATAATCTTTTACCCTGAAGAAAGTTTCTTTGTAGTCTTTCCCTTTAACATATTTCTTTTCCATTTTCTTTTTTTAAGTTAGCACTCTTTTTTGCTTTCATCTTCACATTCGCAATCATCTTCTGGCTGGTGGATTTCTGCTTTTGTTTCCTCAGCAAGATGGCTGAAAAGAAGCCCATTCATAAAATTGAAGAATGCAGAAACAATCTCAGTTGATTCGTCTTTCTCTTTTGATTCAATTCCAATAGTGTATTTCTCTCCAGACTTGTCAATTGTAATCCAGCAGCTTTCCAGGAAATTGTGTACAGTCTCTAAAATTATTGGATATGGGTATATTGAATTTTCTAAGTCAATAACAGCCGAATTCTTTTTCAGGGAGTATGTTATCATTTTTTATCATCCTCTTTTTTTTCGCTCCAGGGAATTTCCAGTTCTTCAACCCCTAACGCATTTTCCAGTTCAGCTTCATCTGCTTCAGCATTGACTTCAGATACCTGCTCTTCTGATTTCTCTTTCTCATGAATTCTCTCAGCGTAGTCATACGGAAAGTCAACTGCCTGAAGAAGAAGCTTTTTTAAAGGATCTGTCCTCATTGTCTGAAGCTCATAAAAGGCATGATTAATCAGCCTGTTCTGAAAGTCTTTTGATATTTCCATCAGCTCTTTTGAACTGCTGTTGGTTTTTATTATCTCCACAACAAACTTGCCATCGCTAAAATCAACCATGAAGCCGGCTTTCTCAATATCGCTATAAACCGCACTTAATATAACCTTCAGCGGAAAGGTTGTGGAGTCCAGGGTTAGTCTTGCAACTTTAGCTCCCTGCTTTTCCAGGATTTCAATGTTAGCAAACTTCTCAAGAAGCTTCGCTTCATCATTTGTTTTTTGTTTCGCCATGTTTAACCTCCCAGGGGGTAGAAATGCCTGATGCATCATCAATAATAATCTTGTCAAAATCATCCACATCATCAATCTCTGCATTGTCATCGAATAATTCCGGTTTTTCAGGTTCTTGGAGTGGTTCTGTTTCTTCCTGTACTGCCGGTTCTTCCTTTGGCACTTCCTGCAAACTCGGAGCCGGCTCTTCTTCAGCAAACTCCTGGCTTTGCCCGTATACATTGGGTTCTTCACTTAAGAATTCTTCATCAAAAAAATCTTCAGGATTCTGTGAATAATCAAAGTAATAATAGTACTGCTTGTTATTTAGCCACCTTAAGGCAATTTTGTTTGCAAGGTTAAGCTCGTACCAGGCAAACCTGGCTAGATTATTCAAAAATTCTCTCTCTACATTCTGTTTTTCCTCTTTGCTTTCTTCTATAGGAGATACCGTGATTATAATTTTCTCTTTATTTGTCTTGAAGTTAAAGTAAGCCTCTGCCTGCATTTCATATGCAGCAGCCAGCACTGTTGCTAAAGAGAATAGCTCACGAGATACAGGTATTGTTTTTGGGCTCGTCATTCCTTCAAGAATGCTCTTATTATTTTCCGGTTCCAACTTCTTTTTCAGGGGTTTTTTCCTGATTTAAAATACTTTCGTTTGGTCTATGAGATTATTAGAAATTATGGCTACAAAAGAAAGCCATCCTGGCGAGGATTTTTATACTTTTTTGTATACTGTGAAGGCTATAGCATTTTGAATATGTTCTGAATAACCTGAATCAAAAATGCAAAGTGCCACCCTAAGAAATAAAAAATGCTGCCTCTTGAGATTATTGAAGCAATCGCAGCGATAAATATTATCGGTGCAAAGAAAATTGTCTTGAAAACCAGAATTTCTTCCATTACTTTTTTTTCTGAAAGGGCTTTCAGTGTTTTAATCTGCTCCGAAGTCAGTCCTAGCGTGGGATCATAATTGAATACAGGCTTCCCTGAGTCTTCAACATTTAATTTTGCCATAACATACTGGTAGAAAGCAAATTGCTTAAGTGGCTTTAACCGGACTCTTCCTCTCTCTTTTATGGGCACCTGGGCAATAAGCATGCCTTCCTTTAGGTTTTCTACTCTTATCTTTTTTGTGTTTATTAGGAAGTTAAAGTCTACAAGAATCATTCTAATCAAGACGAAAAAGATCCAAAGCTGTATTAGTCTAAAAAGGTTTTGCCACCCAAGATAATTTGGGTAATCTATAAATGCCCTGAGAAGTGCTACCCCCATGAAAAAATAAGCTGATGAAACCTTCAATACCTTGTTTAATATGGCAAAAATTGCAACCATTACCAAAACAAAACCCACCATTCCTAGGTTTATTCTAAATAATCTTGAAATGAGCTCAATTATCCAGGTTATAGCAAATACTCCTGCCAGGGACAATAAGACGGATTGCCAGGTAAATGTTGATTTGTCAAACTTGAAGTGTTTTATCTTCTTAAGCAGGATTACAAGGGCAGTAATAACGGTTATGTTTATAAAGAAATTAACGGCAAAAGGAAATTGGCCAAATCTTACCATTCCAACAGGGATTAGAAAGCAATAAGCTGCAAACAATTTGGCATCACCCGGAGGCCAAAGCCCGAGAAACCAGAAAAGGACTCCGAGGGTTATTCCAGAAACAAAACTGATTGCCTGATAGTACAAAAACCTGAAAAAAATAGAGAAAAAGCCGCCATTAAACTCAAATGCTGCAGCCAGGCTCCAAAGGACGCAAAAGACAGCAGAGGCTATAATCATTGAAACAACATCTTTATTCTTGATTTTCCCTTCTCTAAGGTCGCTTAGGCTTGTTTTCAGGCCAAAAAAAACAAGGCAAGCCCACCAAAGAGCGCTAATAAGATTCAACGGTCCCATGTTCACAATTCACATAAACAAAATGTTTTACTGAGGAAGCAGGCAAAAAAAATATTGCTTCTTTTCCCTCAATCCTTATTTTTACCAGGTTTTGCGTTCCAACTGGGAACGTATCTAAAATAGAGATTCTGCATTCTGGGTCAATAATTTCATATTCTGTCTCAATCTGCCTAGGGTTTATTGAGTCAAAAAGAATCATAACTGTCAGGACCAACAAGAACATCAGGATAATGTCCCTGCTTTCTCTCGTCAGCTTAATGCTCTCCTTAAGCCAGGGCAGTTTTATTTCCATTTTAGCTTTTTACCTTTTTTTCTGCTTAATCATCTCATAAGCTATAATGCCTGGTTGTTTTTCTTTCGCTTTTTAAATGTTATTTAATTTTCCATGAATTTTGATGTTTCTGCACGAATCTTCTTTTCTGAATAAGGGCTCTGTTCAAAAAGTCCAAATAAAAAATAAATAATATTGTGGGCGATAGCCCTACAATATATTTCAGCCCGCATTGTTCGGGCTGAAAGAGAGCTCACGCTAGCACCAA
>DSBS01000086.1 GCA_011045925.1 Candidatus Woesearchaeota archaeon
TCATTTTATCTGATAGAAAGATGATGAAAAAAAAAAGCTTTTTACATTTTGCTGTATTTTTTTTTCTTTTATTAATTATATCTGGGTGTGAGCCTAAGACTCTTGAGCAGGAAACTTATTTATTTGGCCTTGTTTTGCATAATCTTAATGACAGCGTTGAGACCACAATCTACCCTGAGTCTTATGAGTTATTTAATCTTAATTATGAAATCCCCGCAGAGGCTGAGCAATTAATGATTAGAAAGCAGTCTTTTTATCTCCCGCCCGGAAGCCTTGGGGAGATTATTTTTAACACTCGTGTTTCTTCTCCCTGGAGCCAAAAGGTTTTCTTGTATGGAATTAACCATGCTGAAGGCAATTATAAAAATGATTTTGACTTTAGGAATAATGTCTGGGTTGAGAAGCCTGCGGGAACTACTGTTGAGCTTTTTGCTAAGGATTATTACATGGGGGATATAAATAAGACGCCTTTTAACATAACTTATAGCGGTATAATTCTTCCAGGCTCGGTGATTTACAGAAACGGCCAAATCAGGATAAGGGACGCAATTCTCAAAGGCCAAGGCACTGTTTTTTCTTTGATTGATAATGCTCCTGTTCTCTTAGTCTGGGAAGACGATGCCCTTGTTTTTGAAAGTGAGATGGGCTGGGCTGATTACAGGCGTGATTACTGGCATCTTGAGGCTGAAGAAGATAAGAGATACAGAAGCGAGCTTATAATTGATACCTTCTATGCCATTTACTCAAGGTTTGAGGTTTATTCTGAATTCTTCACTCAGGAAGAGGCTTCAGTCCCATGGCTTCAGGATTTCATTCTTCCAAAAAGCTATATTATTGGAGACGAAATCCCGCTGGTTATCGAGGCAGGCGATACTGGTAAGTTTCCAAATGCTTCTGCTTTTTTCAGCAGTTCAGAAGGCTGGGTAGAGATAAACCTGTCAGTTAATAATTCCTATTGCGATGGCAATGAGTGCTTTATTCAAGCTTTAGGGAACTTTACTCCAGGCCTGAACTATACAGACCTAAGGATTGTTCTCTCAAACAGCCAAAGCAGTAATCAGTCGTATATCATCAAAAATGCTTCACTGAAGCAAAAAGAGCTTTTTTTTGATTATTTTATTAGAAGGCCTAAGGAGATGTCTCCGGGGGACAATATATATATTTCAGCATATGTCATGGTTTCAGGAGGCGGTTTTGGCTCACTGCTCACGGTTTTTTTAATGCATAATGATGTAGTTATAGATAAAATAGACTCAGGCTTATATGCTCTTTTCAGCCTGAATACAACTTTGCCTTTAGATATAAAGCCCGGTGATAAGCTTTATTTGCAGGTGGGGGGTACAGGAATCTATGGCGTGACTGAAGAAATTCTTAATATAGAGTTATTTGAGGATGATGCAGCGGTTTCAGGTATTTCTGTTCCTGATTCTGTTTTATACAATAGCAGCTTTAGTGTAAATGCTTCAGTCCTAAATTTAGGCTCTAATAAGATCTCAGGCTACCTTGTGGTTTCAGCAGGCGAGGAAAAAAAGCAGAGAAAGCTTGTTACAATTGAGCCAAAGAAGTCCTTAACAGAAAGCTTTGACTTTAAGCTTCGAAAAAAGGTTCCAGTAAACAGTGCTCCGGTTAAAGCTGTTTTCTATTCCCCGCAGGATTTAAACCTTAACAACAACCAAAAGGAAACCTCTGTTCCAGTTTCTTTAAGTATAGAAGGCGCAGACCTGGTAAGCAGCCTTTCAGCTCCTTCAGGCGAATATTTCATTGCTGGGGAAAGCTCAACTCTTGTCGGAAGAATAACTAACGCTGGCTATGTGGCAACTGAGAATGGCAGGAGTGAGATGTTTCTTCACCTGGGTACATGCAGGGGAGATGCATGTGAAAACCCTCTTAAGATTAAAGAAGAAACCTTTTTTTTGAATCCGCGCGGTTCTTCTTTTACTACTGAGAAAGGCTTTGTTTTTGAGAACCCAGGTGTTTTTACAGGTTTTCTTGTAGCGCATTCAGACAACGAGGCATTTCAAAGCGATAATGTTGCTTATTTAGATATTCTAGTCTATAAGAAAGAGTCAATGAGCCTTAGTGTGATAGACAGTATTGGCACAGTTGTGCCAAGGACTTTTGTGGGATACGACCAGTCCAGCTATCCTGTTTCAGATGGGCCGATTTCCGTTAATGTAATAAATGGCCCGATGCATGAGTCTTCCCTTAGCGCTGGCTTAGGTGGAAGCTCTGTTGCGCATTATTTTAACTCGCTTCTTGTATCAGTCAATGAAACAATTATCTCTGAGTATTATGATGTTGTTGAAGATAATTACTTTCTTGTTTTTGTGAACAGGCCAAGCTTTGGTTTCAATAGTTCTTCGGGCTCAGTACTTGCTAACAAGAGCAGGCTTGATTCTTTTGGCTTAACTGGCTATATTGATAACCTTACCCTGTTTGCCTGTGAGTCTTTTGATTTTGACTTAGAAAATTGCACTTCAGGCTGGGAAGAGGCAGATTACCTTTTAGAGAGGTCAGATAGCGATTCTTACCTTTATCTTGAAGGAGGGATGAGGCAGCCAGCAGAGGCTTTTGCACTTTCTTTTGCATCAGGGTTTAGCGGCAATACAACAGACTTCTCCTCTTATGAGGAGGATTCAATAGTAAACCTTACATTGGACAAGCCGGCTGTAGGCACTGTGAAGATTCCAAGTTTAGTAGATATCAGCAGGTTTAAAACCGAGCCATTTCTTCTTTCAAGGCATATCAGGATGAAAGGGAACAGGATTATTGTTGATACAGACTCTCTGCCAGAGCTTGAGAATAAGGTAGCTTTCATTACTTTCTATAATGTTGGCCTGAAAGACCCGGTTGCGCTAAAGGATGGAGAGCTTTGCGAAGAGTGTATTGTTGATTTTGACAGCAGGGGAAATCAGGCAACAGTTACAGTCTTTGGCTTTTCTGAGTATGAGCTTGTTGAAAACCCTGATAAAAAAGGCTCCGGCGGCGGCTCATCTGGGGGAGGTGGAGGCTCATCAGGAGTCGCACCGGCTTTATGCATTCCCGATTGGCAGTGCTCTAAAACGTCTTGTGTTAATGGAATTCAGGAGATTATTTGTATAGACCTTAATGAGTGTGAGGGGGAGCATGAGCCTCCTGAGTCTGGTTTTATTGATTGCGTTGATGAAGAAGAAAGCATAGCTATTGACCAAAAAGAGACTGGTGAAGAAGAAATGTCTGAGAAAGAAGCAGCTTATCCGCAGTTTCCAGATTCTCCTGCTAAAAAGAAGATGCCTTTTTTATCTGAAAAAATGTTCCTGGCAGTTGCAGTTTTCTCTGTTTCTATAGGCTTTTTGATAATCCTGGTTTTATCAGGAGTTGCCATCAAGTCAAAGCTGGAAGGGAAGAGAGCTGTTGATGCAATAATGAAGGGGGATGCCGGGAATATCTTTGCTGAAGAAAAGAAAGAGGAGAATGTTGATGAAAAAATTGTTAAGTCTGTTGAGTTTATTGCCTATGCAAGAAAAAACGGCTTTACCGAAGAACAGATTAAGGCTATTTTCTATAACAAAGGCTGGAGCCAGGAAGCAGTTGAGCTTGTTTTCCGCTATGCAGACCAGAAGCAAAATTAAAAAAGTGCATGTACAGATAAGCGGCAGGCTTTTAGCTGTTGTATGAATGCCCAAGCAACTAGAAACCTTAAACCTTAGGCTGAGTCAGCTTCATGGATGCAAAGTCAACCTCAAAGATGCTTGCTGGAGTAATCTTTTTTCTTTTGATTCTTTTGTCAACCTTTGCAAGGTAGTATTTCATTAAGTTAGGGTTCAGAAATACAGCGTTGTATGAGCTGTCGTTTTGCATCACAAGCTCTTTCAGGAAAAGCTCAGCCCTGTTTTTGTCGCTTCTCTCCTTGCTTGGCACATCATCATCAACCTCTTTAACAAGCAGCTCTGGCGACACTTCCCTGAGCCTTTCGCTTATGGCATATTTTATTTCGGGGTTGGTTTTTTTGTAAGGCATGAACGCCTGGAGCGCTGCTGCTGTGCTTGCAAGGAACACCTTTGAGATTTCGTATTTTTTGAGTGCGTCAGCCAGCTTTTGCGCCTGCTCCCTGCCCAAGCCTGTGAGAACCAAGTCTTTCTCTGATTCAGTAGATTCAGGGATGCTGACAAACAGAACTTTCATAAAAAAAGTATAAGCAACAGACTTTAAAAACATTGTGATAGATTGGCTGAAAACCCCTGGAAAACAATCAGGCAACCAAAATCTTTTTAAATAACTCAAAGAAACTCAGAAAGATTCTGGGCCCGTAGTCTAGCGGCTATGACGTCGCCCTTACAAGGCGGAGGTCCCCAGTTCGAATCTGGGCGGGCCCATTATGTTATTTTTAGATTAACCTTATTTTTCTTGCTTTCCTTTTTTGTATTCTGGATAGTTTCCGGCAGTATTCGGCAAACTTTTAAAAGCATTAGCATTTTTAATAATATAATGAACACAGCAGACAAAAACCCGGAATACAAGAAAATCTATCAGTTTGTCAAGGCTAAGCTTGAAAGCACAGGCCATTTTAACTATGGGCCTTTTGATGAGACATATTACACATTAAGGGCTTATGAGTCAGCAAAGGATATTATCAGAAAGCTCAACAGAAAGGTAAAGAGGCAGCAGCTTCTCGTTGCAGCAATACTGCATGATGTAGGCAAGTCAAAGCTCCAGCCGTCTAAGCTTTTTTCCAGAAAAGAGATTCTTGAGCATGCAGGAGAGGAGTGGCACAGGCACGCAGAGCTCGGTGTTCCTATAGCAAAAGCCCTGCTAAAAAAGCTTGGCCATTCCGGTGAATTTATAGAGGAAGTATGCTATCTGATAGAGCACCATGACCAAAGGGGAGATAAGCTTAAGCAAAGAACCCTTGAGCTGAAAATACTCCAGGATGCAGACCTTATTGCTGACATTGGGTTTGCCGGATTCATAAGGCCTTTTCTTTTTTCAGGCAAGTTTGGGCGGACAGTTATTGAGTCAATTCAATTTGTACTTAAGGAAGACAGGACAAAGGACGGAGAGCTTCTTAACCTCAATGTTTCGAAATCATTAGCAAGAGAAAGGATGAAGCAGCAGGCAGCGCTTGCAAAGCAGATGGCAAAAGAGATAGATAGCGATTTGATTTAAGGAGTAACTAGTTACATAAAATAAACCGTATTAATTTCTTTTCGGTTTTCTCGCTGATAAAGCTTAATCTTCCATAAAGCTTAAATAGTAGTTATGAATATATATTCTTTATGGCGAATTCATGGAGGTGAAAATTATGCCGAATTTTGACGGAACAGGGCCAAGGGGCCAGGGCTCTCTCACAGGAAAAGGCCTTGGGCCATGCGGATGCGGCCAGCGAAGGATGTATGGAAGGGGCTTCAGGAGATTCTCTATGCCTTTTGAGCCAAGCAAGGAAGAGCAGAAGAAGATTCTTAGCGAGCACCTGAAAGAGCTTGAACTGGAGAAGCAGGAAGCAGAGAAAAGGCTTAAGGAGCTGGAGTGATTTTTTTCTTTTTTTTCTTTTTTAGAAACCTTTAAATACGCTTCTTATGGGTTATTGTTAAAATGCCAAGGCCAAGGCGGTGCAGGCTTGTTGAATCTGAGCCAAGGGTTAGCTTTTTTAAGCCTTCAGGAATCAGGAAGCTTGATTTAGAGGAAGCCAGGCTTGATGTGGATGAGTTTGAGGCAGTGAGGCTTAAGGATTTAGAGTCGTTGGAGCAGGGTGAGTGCGCCAGAAGAATGGGAATCTCCCAGCCAACTTTCCACAGGCTGCTGGCCTCAGCAAGAAAGAAAATAGCTGATTCTATTGTTAATGGAAAAGCCTTAAGAATAGAAGGCGGAAGCTTTACCCTTGCCAAAGGAAGGCGCAGGCGCTTTCAGGGAGCATAA
>DSBS01000083.1 GCA_011045925.1 Candidatus Woesearchaeota archaeon
AAGTAGCTGCATAAAGGTTCTAGTATAGCAAATCATATACAAACTAAAAGCGCTTGGCCTGCGCTACAAAAAAAAGGCCATCCCTATAAAGGAGGCTCTCCCTCATTCTTACACAGCCCCCTCAATGTGTACGAGGAGAGCCTTTCTTTATTTTTTTTGTGAGGTCGAAAAAAATGGATTTTATCGTAAAAAACGCAGTTGAGCAGCTAGATAAAGAGCCACAGTTCGAAGTGGGACAAGCAAACATTAAAGTGTTTGGCGTTGGCGGAGCAGGCAATAACATGGTTTCCTGGCTTCATAAGAAAGGAATTAAGGGAGCTGAGGTTGTTGCTATTAACACAGACCAGCAGCATCTTAATATCACTGAGTCTGATCATAAGGTTCTGATAGGACAGAACATCACAAGAGGATTGGGATGCGGAGGCTTTCCAAAGAAAGGAGGAGAAGCCGCACAGGAATCCGTAAATGACATTAAAGAGCTGCTCAAGGATACAGACATGATTTTCATCTGCGCTGGAATGGGAGGAGGAACCGGAACCGGCGCTGCTCCAGTAGTATCTAAGATTGCCAAAGAGATGGGAGCAATCGTAATTGGCGTTGTTACCATGCCTTTCAACATTGAGAGGGCAAGAATAGACAAGGCTGAGTTTGGGCTTCAGCAGGTAAGGCAGCATGCAAACACAGTCATTGTTATAGACAACAACAGGCTTGTGCAGATCGCAGGAAACCTTCCAATCCAGCAGGCATTTGCTGTTGCAAATGAGCTGATTTCCACCATGATAAGGGGAATTGTAGAGACCATTGCAGTTCCATCCCTAGTAAACCTGGATTACGCAGATGTAAAAGCAATCATGAACGGCGGCGGAGTTGCCTCTATCGGAGTTGGTTTCTCTGATACGAAAAACAAGGTTGAAGAGGCAGTCAGGGGAGCACTTGCAAACCCTCTGCTTGACATCTCTTATTCAGGAGCAACCGGAGCACTTATCCACATCCACGGAGGCCCTGACCTTACACTTGAAGAGGTTAACAGGGCTGGAGAGCTGGTAACTGCAGAGATGGACCTGGATGCCGAGGTTATCTGGGGTGCAAGGGTTACTGAAGACTCAAGAGGAAAGCTCACAGTCATGACTATTGTAACAGGAGTCAAGTCCCCATGGATCCTTGGAAAGCCAACCCAGGCAGAAGCCAGGGAAGGCAAGCAGAGAATGAGCTCAGAGCTCGGGATTGACTTGCTCTGATTTTGTTTTTTTCTTTTTGTTGAATTTAATCAGTAAACCTGAAGACAGATTATTTTATCCTAAAGATAATTCATAAACCATACCTGTCAGCAATGCTTTTAACCCTTACAAAGTTTCCTTTTCTAACCCTGTTGAGCTTATCCAAATACTCCTTTTTTGCTTCCGGCTCATCTTCAACCATTGACTTCATACATTTTTGCGAGCCTTACCGACAGCTTAATAAGAAACCTGGATTCTGCCTTTAGCATGCAGGTAATAATTCCTAAACCGGAAGTCCTTGAAAGGAGGAAGCTTGAAATAAAAAAGGATGGCTATCAAAAGCTTCATGTATTATCTGACTTTGACAGGACTCTTACTTACGGCACGGTTAATGGCAAGAAGACTCCGTCTATAATCTCTATGCTCAGAGATGGAAACCATTTAGCTGAAGGCTATGCCGAAAAAGCAAACAAGCTGTTTGAGAAATACCATCCTATAGAAATAAGCACGAGTATTCCTACACCTGAGAAAAAGAAAGCAATGCAGGAGTGGTGGGAAACTCACAACAGGCTGCTTGTTGAATCCAGGCTTTCCTGGCTAGACCAGGAGGATATTGTAAAATCAGGCTATGTAAGGTTCAGGGAAGGAATCCCGGAGTTTCTGGGCTTTCTTTACAGGCAAGGCATTCCCCTGGTAATCCTGTCTGCAAGCGGATGCGGAGAGGCTGTAAAGCTGTTTTTTCAGGGGAATAGCCTTGATTACCCAAACATTCACTATGTCACAAACCAGTTTAACTGGGACGAGAATGGCAACGCTGTTTCTGCAAAAGAGCCTGTAATTCACTGCATGAATAAGGATGAAACTATCCTTAAAGAGATTCCAGAGGTTTACTCTGAGATAAGGGACAGGAGGAATGTTCTTTTGCTGGGAGACAGCGTAAGCGACCTGGGAATGATTGGTGGCTTTGAATACAAAAACCTGGTTAAAGCAGGATTTCTTAACTTTGATTTCGGAAAGCTAAGAGAAGAATTTGAGAAGCATTTTGATGTTATCCTTCAAGGAGATGGGAATTTTGGCTATATTAACAAGCTGATAAGGGAGCTGGGATAGCTTATTCTTAAAGAAAGCAAAAAGATTTAAAGTTTATTTAAGAAACTCCAGCCATGCAGGTAAAAAAGCTGATTAAAGAATTTGACCGGCTTCAGTGCATTCATGGAGATAAAACTCTGGATGCGGTTTATGGTGCCGGGGAAACCAACAGCCCAAGGCTTTGCCTTGTTTTTATGAATCCTACCGGGAGAAACACCTCATCCAGCAGGCAATGGGCAGGGCTAAAGGCGCCGTGGATTGGAACAAAGAATGTCTGGAGGATGTTCTTTCAGCTTGGCCTTTTTGATAAGGAGTTATTCAGCGAAATAAGCCAGAGAAAGCCTGAGAAGTGGGACTATGGCTTCGCACAAAAGGTTTATTCAAGGGTTAGTGAGAGCTCAGTTTACATAACCAACCTCTCAAAAGCAACACAAAAGGATGCAAGGCCTCTTAAGAACAGTGTTTTCAGGGAATACATAAGCTTATTCCGGGAAGAGATAAGCCTTGTAAAGCCTGAAAAGATTATTTCTTTTGGAAACCAAGTGAGCTCAATCATTCTGGGCAAAAGCATACGGGTTTCTGACTACAGAAAAAAGCATGAGGAGATTATGATTAATGGGCAAAAATTTACGGTTTTCCCTGTGTTTTACCCTATCGGGCAGGGCCAGAGAAACCTTGACAAGGCAAGGAAAGATGTTGAATGGGTAATGAAAAGTAACATCACTCCTCAAACCTTTTCTTAATCTGGGATAGCTGCTCCTTCTTCCCGTTCCAGTCAAAGGCGTTCTCCAGCACATCAATAATGTTTGAGACAGGGATTATCTTAATCTTCTTAATCTTCTCTTTCTCGATAACTATGTCCCCAATGTTTTGTACAGGGACAAGCGCTTGCTTTATGCCTGAGTCTATTGCTGCCTCTACCTTGGCTGTAACGCCGCCTATTGGAAGAACTTCCCCTCTTACTGAAAGGCTGCCTGTCATGGCCACATCCTGCCTTACCGGGATTTTCTTGAGCGCAGATATTATTCCGCTGGCTACTGCAATGCTTGCTGAGTCACCCTCTACTCCTTCTGTCTGGAGGAACTGGATATGGAAGTCAAACCCTGTGTTAAGGTCTTCGTTAAAGAGCTTTTTTACCATAGCAGAAACATTCGTAACTGATTCCTGGGCAAGCTTCTGCAGGTTTCCTGTTGCGATAAACCTCGAGCTCTTTTTGTTGTTTTTCATTACCTCTACTTCTATCGGCATAACCAGGCCTGAAAAAACCGGAATAACACCCATCACTGCAAGGCCGTTTACCCTGCCTACAAGAGAGCCTTCGGTTGTAAGTATCTGGTACTGCTTCCTGAAGTCTATGGACTTTTCTGATATTTGCTGCTCCAGTGTCTTTGATATTTTCTTTGCCTTGAGCACATGCCCTCTTTCAACATACTTAGACTTCTCCTCAAGAGCCAAATCACCTGCTGCCCTGACTACTCCGCCAAGGTCCCTTAGCACTATGGACAGATAGCCTTTTCTGTTGGCTCTCTTCTTGGCTTCTTCCACAATCTCCATTGCTGCTTCTTTGGTAAAGTGAGGGATTTTGCCGTCTTTCTTAATTTCCTGGGCAATAAACTGGACTATTTTTGTCCTGTTCTCAGTGTTATCCTTCATCTCATAGTTCATGTACACTTCATAGCCATAGCCCCTGATTCTTGACCTCAAAGCAGGATGCATGTGCTTGATTGTATCGTAGTTTCCTGCTGCTACCAGGATATACTTGCATGGAACCGGCTCTGTCCTTACTATTGAGCCTGCGCTTTTTTCGCTCTGGCCTGTAATAGGGAACTTGCCTTCCTGAAGCGATGTTAAAAGCTCCTGCTGCGTGTGAGGCCTTAATGTTGCTATCTCATCTATAAAGAGCACTCCCATATGCGCCTTGTGTATCATCCCTGCAACTACCCTTAGCTGGGCTGGCGTGCCCAGGCCACCTGACTGGAAAGGGTCATGGAGTACATCTCCGAGCAAAGCCCCTGCATGAGCCCCTGTTGCATCAAAGAAAGGGGCTGTCTTAACAGAGTAATTATCAACTACCAGCTTTGGCACATTTGTATTTGTCTGGGTTCTTTTATTGAGGTTAATGAACAGAATCAACACTCCAAGGAAAAACCAGCTGCCTATCATGCTTGCTGCTGCCATTATGTCTCCAAACTGGCTCCTGATCCACCAGGGAGCAAAGATAGAAAACACAAAGAGAATTATGAAAAGAAAAGTCATGCCTTTAGAGGACGAAAAGCCCTGTATCTTAATTTTCTCAACAACTTCCCTGCCCTTGCCACCAGGAACTTCTCTTATAAGGGGCTGGTTTTCATCGTGCGGGTTTGGGTAGCAGATTATGTCCATAAGCTTCTCTTTGGGGAGCAGCTCTGCTAAGGCCATTCCAAGCATGCTCTTGCCTGTGCCAGGAGCGCCTATAAGCAGGACATGCCTTCTTCTTTTGGCTGCTTTCCTCATGACCTCAACAGCTTTTTCCTGGCCAATCACCTGGTCAATCATCTTGTCAGGGACAGCTATCTCATCGGTGCTCTTAAAATTAGAAAGGTCAACCTTTTTTGCAGTAGGCTTCTTTGCAGAAGCTGTCTTTTTCGGTGTCTGCTTGCTTTTTCCTGGTGTGCGCTTCTTTCCTGGCATAATGCTTTTAGAATTTGCTTATTATTTAAAAAGGTTATTAATGATTTGGGGCGGAAATAAAAAGAAAAGTATTTTAAGGCTAGCTAAAAAAGAAGAATTATGAAAAGGATAAAAACTAATATGAAAGGATTTGACAAGCTCATTGAAGGCGGATTCCCAGAGAACTCTACAATTGTAGTTACCGGAAGCCCTGGAACAGGGAAAACTCTTCTTGGACTAGAGTACATTTATCAGGGTGCAAGAATTGGTGAGAAAGGAGTATTCATTAGCTTTGAACAGAGCGAAAAAGACATTAAAGAGCAAATGAAACAACTTAACTTCAAATACGCTTCGCCCAAATTTAAAAGCAAGATTCTCATAAAGCATATTCCTGTTGAAAATATAAATTCTGAAACCACCAAAGAAATTATCTCAATATGCAATAGTTTTAGAGCTAAGAGACTCGTAATAGATTCTTTGTCTACCCTTTCTATAAACGCCCCAATCTTTTCAAATATAGACGATGTAACCTCAACAATACTCTCAAAAGAAAGTGTCTTTTCTCCTTCAGTAATTGGTTATGTACTTATATATAGATTTATCTATCTCTTCGTGAGTAACATCAAAAAACTGAAAGGCGTTACTACACTTCTGATTGCTGATGATTCAAGCGTGGTCTTTAACAGCACCGCCTTATCTGAGTTCCTGACTGATGGAGTTGTTGAGATTACATTTCAGAGTTTAGGGGGGTCTTTCTCTAGAGCGCTGAGAATTAAGAAGATGAGAAAAACAAAAAATGAATCCTCCCCGCACTGAAGTGCGGGGTATCCCCTCCTAAACAAAAGCGCTTAGGTGCTTTTGGCGATAGTAAGCTGGAAGCTTATTATCGGGTAAAGACCATGAGCCCTGGCTATG
>DSBS01000021.1 GCA_011045925.1 Candidatus Woesearchaeota archaeon
TTTCATGGGGAGAAAATCCCTCCCCCCCTCAGACAGCCTTACGGCTGCTGAGGGTTATAAATCTTTAGATTTTGAACAGAGCCCTTATTAAAGAAATATTTATAAACAAACCTCTTCTTCTTATCCCTGCTGGTGGCGGTGATGTAATCTGGCAGCATATGAGGTTGTGGCCCTCACAGTCCGGGTTCAAATCCCGGCCGTCACCCTGCCTTAAATCCCATTTAGAATCCCATTTAGCATCAATGCCCTTTCGGAATATGGGACATTGCTCCATTTTTTATCCTTATCCAGCATTGAGCACAACGCTTCCTCACTGTTGCCGTCAAAAAAAGCATCTTTGCCTTGGTTAAGCTGCCCAAGATTCTCAGCAGTCTTAAGCATGTTAAGCTCGATAAGCTCTTTTATCCTTTTATTTGCTCTCAAATGTTTCAGCGACTCTTTTGCTTTTTTCATAATGTAAATCCCTTTGACTGCATCTCTCAGCAGGGCTTCTTCTTTATCAGAAGAGCCATACAAGAATGAGCATGAATTATGAAGCTTGTCAATAAGCTTAATAATCAAAATATTTGTATCAGCGCTCTCAATACTTTCGCTGACAATGTTTTGTACGTAGCTTGCATAGCTCTCGTTTCTGTTTCTGGTTAATGCAAGCACATTCTCAAAAACAGCCTCCTGCTCTTTTTCCTTAAGCCCAAGCTTTCTAAGGTACTCCCTGAATTCCATTCTGAGCTCAAGAAACAACCGCTCCTTCTCAGCTTCTTCCCATTCACCGCCTCTTATAAGAAAGTCTCTTCTGTCCTCAATCCAGTCATGGCAGAAAGCGACCAATTTCCCTGTCCTGTCTTCACTCCTAAGCTTTGAAAACATCCAGATTACCGAAATCTGATGCGAAACTGTTGGCTCAAAATTTTTCCTTTGGTCTTTTGCAATTTTTCTGTAAAAATTAATCTCGTCAAGAATGACCTTTGATGCAAGATATGTGTCAAGCCCAAACATCTCAGAATTCTTTTCAATTGCTTCTTTCACAGAGCCAGATGCTTTAAGCGTCATTAGCTTTCCGGAAACCACAGAAATCTCCCGAAATCGTTTTTCAATGGCCTTTAAGTCACTTAGCATAAAGAAGAGCGTAACATGTTTTTTATATAGTTTATGATTATAAGAACTCAAGAATGAATCCTGGGGGCTTCGAACCCCCGACCTTCCGGTTAAGAGCCGGATGCTCTACCAGGCTGAGCTAAGGATCCCTGCTCTTTAGCATTTTGCTTTTATTTTTAAAGCTTTTGGCTAAGCTATCTCAGCCTGATAGCATCAAGATTTCTTGGGACAACGGTTTCTATTCTGTAAGCTTTGTGCAGGCTGCTTGCAAGGTCTATTCCCCTTGAGACCTCTCCGTGCAGTATGATAACCTTCTTAGGCTTTGGGTTGAGAGCGCCAACAAAAGACATTAACTGTTTCCTGTCACTATGGCCTGAAAGCCCTTCTACTGTGACTACATTTGCTTTAAGCTGAAGAACTTCATGCCTGTTTTCTCCTGAAGCGAATGCAATCTCTCTTTCCCCGTTCTGAATTCTTCTTCCGAGCGAGCCTTCTCCTTGATAAGATACAAACAAGAGCAGGTTTCTGGGGTTGTCTCCAAAATTTTTCAGGTACTCAACGCTAGGTCCTCCGACAAGCATTCCGGAAGTTGCAAGCACGATGCATGGCTCTCCATCAATAACCTCCTGCCTTTCTTTTGCTGAGCCAACCTGCTTGAATACTTGTGAAAGGAAAGGGTTTAAGTCCATATGGAAAATCAGCTTTTTTAGGTGTGAGTTAAAAAACTCAGGATAAGCAGAGTAAATCGCAGTGATGTCCCAAACCATTCCATCCACATAAACAGGATGAACAGGAAGGCTTCCTTCCCTCATGGCTTTCTCAATAAGCATCATTACCTCCTGCGCCCTTCCAGAGCCCAGAACAGGAACTAACACTTTGCCCTTGTTTTCCAGAGTTTCTTTTACCGCAGAAACAAGCATATCTTCACTTTCTTTCTTTGTCATTAGTACATTGTCTTTTCCTCCATAGGTGCTCTCTGTTATAAGTGTTTCAAGCCTGGGAAACCTGGTTTCTGACTGGTCAAGGAGCAGGCTCTTCGCATACTTCAAGTCCCCTGTGTAAAGAATGTTGTGAAGGCCATTTCCGATGTGCAGGTGAACCATCGAACTGCCAAGAATATGCCCCGCATTGTACAAGGTAATCCTGATGTCAGGAGTAATATCAGATACTTCCTCATAGTTAAGAGTTACTGTGTGTTTGATGAATTCTTTTATATCATCCATAGAAAACACTGGGTCTTTCCTTTTATCCATCATAACCTTAATATAATCAATAAGCAGCATTGCAGAGACATCTCGAGTAGGTTCAGTGCAATAAACAGGCCCTCTGTAGCCGAACTTAAATAGATAAGGCACAAAGCCTACATGATCAAGATGCGAGTGGCTTACAATTACAGCGTCAATTTCATTAATCTTGAAGTCAGGCGAATCAAGGAAGGGGTAGCCGTTGTTTGAGTCTGTTATGTCCACGCCGCAGTCAATAAGGACTCTTGACTCAGGCGTCTGAAGAAGAAGGCAGCTTTTCCCAACCTGCCTGGCTCCGCCAAGGAAGCTCATCCTTACCCATTCTTCCCTTTTGTTTCTTGTCCAGCCGTCATATATCCTGTGCCCGACATTATTTAAGAAATCTCTTCTGTATTCAGATTCAATGAACAATACTTTTCTGATATCATCGACAATTTTTGACTTAACAGGAGGTGCCCTTCTTACATTTGGCATCCAAAGGGTTTCCTCTTTTATTTGCCTTAACAAGGAGCCCTCTTTTCCAATTACAAGACCTGGCTTAAGCGCCTCAATAACTACAACAGACCTGGCAGGGTCAAAAAGAATGTCTCTGATCTCAGCCTCTTCAGGCACCATCTTGCGAATGCTCTCCTCAACGTTTTTTTGGCTTTTCAGAATGGCTGGGTCAGCCCTAAGCTCAATCCTTTTCTTCAGTAGGTCGACAGCTTTCTTGATGTCTTCCCCCGGGTTAAGCAGGTATTCTCTGTCAGTCGTGTAAAGAACAATGTTTGCTCCCTCAAAGAAAGCCTTGCTTATCCTTTCTTTTTCAACAGTGTCATAAATCTCTTTAATTATGTCTAGTTTCGGCATTTACATAAACCCCATTCATTTTTCCAAAAATTGCTTAAAAGAACTTTTCAAATATAGCTTGCTTGCTTTTTAATCCTGCTTTTCAATGCTGAAGGTCTTATCAATCTCTGCCTTAAATCCGCTTTCACTAACTGAGACAATTTCGATTCCGTTTCCAGAGCCTATGTCTCTGTTTAAAGCTCCATATAGAGCCTTGTAAACAAGCCTGATTCCATCTTTCAAAAGAAGCCCTTCTTTATACTCGTTCTCGAGCATCCCATATGCAAAAACACTTCCGCTGCCGGATGAGATAAAGTTGTTGTGCTCAGAAACAGATCCGTCTGGATAAAGGTCATATAAGGAGTATCCCTTTGAATCTTTCCCTCCAAGCACAAAGTGCGTAATTGAGGGAATTGCAGAAAAAGACCTTATTTTGTAGTAAACAATAGCGCCCAGAAGGTTTGCAACCTCACTTACAAGAGGCTCTCTCTGGCACCTTAATGAAAAAAGCTTTATCTCAGCCTTAATCAGCTTAATTAACAGCTGTGCATCAGAGACAGAGCCAGCAATAGTAAGAGCAAGATTTCTGTCAATCTGGTGAATTTTTTTGGCTTTCTTGTCTGCGATAAGATAGCCAGCTGTAGCCCTTTTGTCAGAGCCAAGAATTACTCCATCTTTACAGATTAACCCAACAGTTGTTGTGCCTGTCTTAAGAATGTTTTCTTCCTTAATCATCTCTTAACCTCTTTTTCAGAAGAACCAATATTTCTGTGTAAACGGCAAATCGTTTAAATATTTTTCTCTTTTTGTTTTGCAATTCTTGTGAAATGAGAAACCTTTTTAAATATCACCTGCTCAAAGGGGATTGTGAGATTATGGCAGACAGAATAAAAACAGGGATATCAGGGTTTGATGATTTAATAAAAGGCGGCTTAGTTATTAATTCCATAAATCTCGTTACAGGGGGCCCGGGAAGCGGAAAAAGCATTTTTTCTCTTGCATATTTATATGCTGGTGCAAGCAAGTTCCAGGAGAAAGGGCTCTATATAACATTTGATGAGAATGTTGATGACTTAAGAAAAGACGCAGCAGAATTTGGTTGGGACTTTGGAGACCTTGAAAAGAAAGGCCTGATTAGGTTTGTCTACATCCACCCGTATGAATCAGAGATAAACCAGAGAATCGAGTCTGAGGTTATGACTTTTTCTCCCCAAAGAATTGTTGTAGACTCTATATCAACTTTAAGCATGTCCTTTGCTGATGCATACGAAGTCAGGAAAGAGCTTTACAAGCTTGCGTTCTTCTTCAAGAAGGCAGCGGCAACTACATTTCTCACCAGTGAAATGCTTTCTGAAAAAGATGTTTTCTCAAGATACGGAGTAGAGGAATTTGTCTCTGATTCAGTTTTTTCGTTTCATTACGGGGGCTTTGGCGGCCCAGGCGACAGGACAGTAAGGATTATCAAGATGAGGCGCTCAGACCATGAAGATGGGCCAATACCTTTCAAGATAACAAAAAAAGGGATTTCCTTCAGCAAGGAAGCCTCAAAAATAAAGCTGTAAGGTGTTAAAATGCGAAGCTTACAAAAAGAAAAAACCATGAAGCAGACAATCCGTTCTGTATCAAGAAGGATAACAGAAGCAGAAAAGCAGTTCATAGCTCTGAAAGTTGAGAAAGCAAAGCTTACACGCGAAAAGGCAAAGCTTGTGCTTATAGGGGCGTTTATGGTTTACTTTGCGGCAATATTTATTTCGATTATAGCCTATTCTGGAGGCCTTAGAGACAAAACTATTGTAAGCTTTATAATTGGCGGGGCTACACTGGTTTTTATTATAAGCATTTTTCCATACCTGATGGAAACCAGAAAGGAAGAGAAAGAAATCTCCGAAATGATTAATGAGTTAACAGAATCAGACACCTTTGGGGATTAAGCCTTTAAAAATCAGAGATTAGCTCGTGAATTACCCTAAGCTTCTCAATCTTGACAGGCCAGACAACCATGGCTCTATCAATCCTTTTTATCCTTACAGAGCCCTGATCTTCAAGCTTTCTTATGTGGTACATCATTTTTGAGATGTTTCCGGTGCTCTCTTTTAATTCTAAGGTTCTGCACAGCTCCGTAGGGTAAGTTGGCCACTTGCTTTCAATAATCCTTAAGATTTCCGCTCTTAGTTTTTTGCCCCTCATTAACTGCATCATTTTAATTACAAAAACAGTCATTTATAAATGTTCTTCTTTGCGGGGCTCTGTTCAAAAAGTCCAAATAAAAAA
>DSBS01000004.1 GCA_011045925.1 Candidatus Woesearchaeota archaeon
GCTTAGAATTTTTTGCATTTAAACTGCCTTAAGTTTTGAGTATGCATTAAAAAAGCTTCCATAAGAAACAAGGGTGTCTGTCACGCGTTTTCATGTATTTTAAAAAGGTTTTTAAAGTTATCTGATTCTGTTTAATGTATGGTGCTAGAAACCAACTTTAAGGTTGATTTTTTAGAAAAAAGGTTTTATTTGCTCCTGGTTTTTGGCTTAGTTTATGCTCTGGTTTCAAGTTTTTTTGCCCTCTGGGTCTTTCCGCCAAACCCCATGCTTGTATCCATTTCTTTAATAATCCTGACAACGGTGCCTGTTTTTTATAAGATTAGCGAGCACGAAGAGCAGATTGGCATTAACGAAGATAATGAAAAAGGCGTTCTTGTAAAGCATGCAAAGGCAATAAATTCTTTCGTTTTTCTTTTCATAGGCTATTTTCTTGGTTTTTTTTTAATGGCTCTTATCTTATCTGGTTCTGCAGCAGACAGCTTTTTTAGCGACCAGAGGCACGTTCTCTCTTCAATAAACCCAACACTGACAGGAAACTTTTTTTCAAATGCGCTTTCCCGGTTTGGAAGCATCTTTTCAAACAACCTAAAAGTCCTGATTTTTTGCCTGGTTTTTTCCCTTGTTTTTGGTGTTGGCGCTCTTTTTATACTTGTCTGGAACGCGTCTGTTCTCGGGTTTGCTATGGCGGCCATTTTTCAGACACGGCTTTTTAGCTTTTCAGCGTCTTCCGAGGTTTCAAACCTTTTCAATTATTTGCGTGCTTTCTTTTTCAGTTTTTTTAGGTTTTCCCTGCACGGCATTCCAGAAATAGCAGCTTATTTTGTTGCAGGGCTGGCAGGAAGCATAATTTCGTTTTCAATCATAAAAAACCACATATTGACAAAAAAATTTGAGAATATTCTTTTAGATGTAAGCAACCTGATAGTGATTTCAATAGTTATTCTTGTTTTCGCTGCTTTGCTTGAGGTTTTTGTAACACCAGTTTTTTTTAGGATGTAAGCTTGCCTTTAATTTTTATACGGCACGAAACCTTCTGGGCCTAACCTCGTATATTTCTCCTTCTTTCAGCAGTTTTTTAAGAACCTCTTCGGCGTTTTTTATATTTGAGCTTTCAAGGATTTCAGAAGCATCAACGCCTGATCCAGAATCCTTTTCGCTGATAAAATCAAGCATTTTTTTGTCACTGCTTTCGAAAACAAGATTGTCTTCTTCAACATCAAGCTCTGTTGAAATATGCTGAGGGCTTTGATCATTTATGCCTTCTTTGTTTTCTTCTTTATTGGCTTGCTTGTTTTCAGTTTCCTGCTTTTTCGGCTTTGCCGGTCCTGTTTTCAGGCTTTTCTCCTGTTTTTCGTGGGTTGAAGCCTTCGCTGCACTTTTTTTTCCAAAATCCATCCATTGCTTTGAAACCTTCCGGATTATATCGCAGGCAATATACGGGCTTTCATCAAAAAACCTTATTTTTCCTATGACCCTTGCAAAGTCTCCAGGAAGAATCTTGTCGTCCATTCTCTCTAAATCAAAAACAACCGCAGGCATTATTCCTGCACCGTCATCGAGGCTAACTGTAATTTTTTTTGTTATGTTGTCTTTTTCAATAGAAACCACGACTCCGTAAACGCAAACCTTTTCAATCTTTTCGTCGCCAAGGCTCAGAAAAAACCCGGTTTCATCCTTTTCTATTGTTCCAGCGAGAATTCTCTCAATACATATGTTTTTTGCCGGTGGAACTTTGAACTCGCTCATTTTTTTGTATTTTTCTTTATTTTTTATTGGTTTATTTTTCTTTTATTTTATTCATTCTATTCTCTGGATGTGCCCTCTCCTGGGCTCAAATATGTCTCCGATTCTTTTCAGCTTATCAATTGCTTCGTATGTCTGTGACTCGTTTATGTCTGACTTGGTGGCTTTATCTACAATTTCTTCTATGGGTATGACCTTTCCCACATCCTTTTCCAGCTCTTCTATTATCTGCTTGACAATAAGTATTTTGCTTCTTTGGTTTGTGCTGGTTCCTGTAGTTATAAGGTCTATATCAAACCTTTTGGTCTGTGGGTCGAGCCCAACCTCTTGCATAGATACGGTGAGTATGTTTATTGCCCTTTCTGCGTCCATTTTTGTTACAGTGTTTGACAGCCTGGCCTTAGCGCTTGCTTCAGAAAGCCTTACTAGTGCTTCTAGCTGTCTTGCTGTTATTGGAATCGGCTTAATCTGCTCAGAGTCATCTTGCCCTGAATTCCTTAGATCAACATAAAATTCTTTAATTCTTTCTAAAGCCTTGTCGGTAAGCTTTGGCTTGAAGTTTTTTTTTGCATAAGCAATATACCTTCTCAAAAGGTTTGTGTCAATATCCTTTTCTTTTTGGTCAGGGTTCTGGTGTTGTTTAAGAATGTATTCAGCCAGCTCTATATCCTTGTTTTTTGATGGAAGGTCTCTTACAATAAATATTAGGTCAAACCTGTTTATCAGCGTTGGCGGCAGGTTTATCTGCTTTGCAATTGGCGTCATGGGGTCAAACCTGCCCATCTTAGGGTTTGCAGCTGCAACCACAGAGGTTTTCGCAATCAGTGTTGCCTGGATGTTTGCTTTGCTTATGCTGATTGTCTGCTGCTCCAGGGCTTCATGCATGGCAGTCCTGTCTTCCGTAGTCATCTTATCCAGCTCATCTATGGCACAAAGGCCGTTGTTTGCCAGAACCAGGGCACCAGCTTCCAGGGCCCATCCCCTGATAAACTCATCCTTAACAACAGCAGCAGTTAACCCTGCCCCGCTGGCTCCTCTTCCAGAGACAAATTTTGCCTTCGGTCCAACAATGCTCATTCGCTTAAGAAGCTGAGACTTTCCTGCGCCCGGGTCCCCCACCAGAAGGACATGCATGTCTCCCCTTGTCTTCGACTTGTCTTTTTTTACCTTTTCTACTCCGCCCAGCTGCTGAAGCAAAAGCGCAAGCTTAATGTTTTCATAACCATAAATTGATGGGGCAATTGCATCTACCAAAACATCAAAAACATTTTTGCTCTTCCCGATTTCCTTGATTTTTTCTTCTTCCTCTTCTGTAATTTCCAGCTCAAGGTAATCCTCTGCAAGAGCCTCAACATAATTTGATATAATTACAAGGTCAAACTGAACAGACTGAGTCCCGGAAGATTCGTACTTTGGAATCTCTTTAAGCGTCCCGCAAACCCTTATTTTCGATCCAGGGTTGGTTTTTCTGTCGCTGATTGGGCTCACTAAGTCTTCTTCAAGAAGCAGGTTCATTCTTTTTGGCTGAGCATCGCCTTCAAGAACCTCGGGCATTTCTTCTAATACAATCCTTTGTGAATCAATAAACTCGGTAGTGAGCTTATGAAACCTACCCTTTCTTCCGCAAGAGCACTGGCTTGGCTCTTTGAACTTGTCTCCTGTCTGGATTACAGTAATTATGTTTCCGCACTGCGGGCACTCAAACCGCGCAGACCTGGCTCTTGGCCTTACATCAGACTTTTGCCTGACTATTCCTTCAACAACAATAAACTTCTCAAGGTGCTCTGAGCGAATGTTTCTTATAGCAATTCTGCTTTTTTCAGGTAGATTAAAAAACCTCACATGAAATTTTGTAAATTTGTCCTGCGGGAAGAACTCCAGGGTTTTAATTGACGTTTCTGCTGCTTCGATTAGCTCTCCGGGCTGATCAAGAAGCGCTTCAGCAATTTCAGGGGAGAATTTTGCAAGGACAGAAAAATCCACCGCCACAAAGGTTGTGTCTTTCCTGAAGCTGTCTATTAGCTTTTTTTTATAGGAAGCATCAAAGAATTCCCTAAACTTTTCTATCAGCTCTTCAATATTCATCTTTTGGTTTTGGTTAAACCCAGCTGATTAATATATGTTTTTGTTTGTTTTGAAAAAGATTTTTGGTTTTTTTGGTTGGCAAAAGAAATATGTTTTTTAAAATAAAAGTATATAAAACCAAAAGGATTAAGAAAAAAAACACAAGAATTATTTTGTTGCCTGCTTTAGCTTAACAATAAGCTTTTCCACAGCCCTGTGGACTGCGTCTTCGCTCTTTGTTCCAGTGCAGACAATCTTGCCGTTTGAGAACAGCAGGAATGTAGCAGAGATGTCGGGGTCGTTTAGCTTGTATACCAGGCCCGGGAACTGTTCTGGCTCATACTCGGTGTTTCTCATTGTTATTGCCAGCTTGTTAAGGTTAAGGTCCATTCCTATGCTGCCGGAAGCAACGATATTTTGTACAGTGATTTTTGGCTCAATAGTAACATTCACGCCGACTTTTGCAACAGCTTCCTTAATCCTGTTTATAGATTCTCTTACTTTCTGCAGCGACCTTGCCCCGGTACAGACAATGTTTCCTGAATTGAAAATGAGGGCGCTGGTCTTTGGCTCTTTTATTCTTAGCACAAGGCCCGGGAACTGCTCAGGGTTGTATTCCGTGTTAGCCAGAACCGTAGCCATCTTTTCAAGGGGGACTTCCTTTCCAAGAGAAGAACTCACAACGATATTTACAACAGTAATGTCCTTATCGTTTTTACCTTTGCCTTTTTTTTCGGCAACAGCAGGATTTAAAGCCTTGTCTTTCATAATTTCGCCCCCTTTTTTAAAGTCTGGAGTCTAATGTTTATAAATGTTTGTATTATTTTTAAGGTTATTTTCAATATTGAAAAATAAAAAACTCTTTTGTTGGTTTTTCCTTTAATCAAAACGAGATGATTTTTTGTTTTTTAATGATGTTAAAAAACATTTATAAAGGGTTTTCCCTTTTTTAAGGAAATGTATGAAAAAGCGCTGCTTGAATGCAGGAATCTCTCAATGCGTTTTGGTAAAAATATTATTTTAGATAACATCAATTTTAGTATTGCCTAGGGAGAATTTGTTGGCTTAATTGGCATTTCGGGGTCAGGAAAAAGCAGCCTAATTAAGTCTCTTCTTGGGCTGATTGATTTTTCAGGAGAGGTTTTTTTTAAGGGAAAAAATATAAAGCTTTTAAAAGGGCGTTATCTTAGCCAGGCCGGATACTGCACACAGCAAAATAGCTTTTATGAGAATCTTACTGTTGAGGAGAACCTGAATTATTTTTCTCTTTTTTATAATATTCCTTCAAAAACCATTAAGAAAAACCTTTCTGAGATTATAAATTTAACCAACCTGCAGGCTCTGTTCAAAATCTAAAGATTTATAACCTTCAGCAGCCGTAAGGCTATCTGAGGGGGGGAGGGATTTTCTCCCCATGAAAGAAAAAACAAAACTCATTAATAA
>DSBS01000082.1 GCA_011045925.1 Candidatus Woesearchaeota archaeon
ACATAATAAACCAATATAAAAACCACAAATCAGGAACAGAATGGGATTTAAAGAAATATGCTCTCATCGGAATAATCCTGATTACGCTTTCTTTTAATATTTTTCCTGCAAGCAGACTGCTAAACATTATAGAAACAAGGCAGGATGGCGGAAGGTTAACACATAATTTCAATCATATCCTAAGATACTATGAGAATATTGATTTTCTTAATACCCCTTCTATGGTTACCTTTTTGCTAATTGGATTGCTTTTCTTGTTTAAGTCAGTTATTTACTATGGGATTATATACTTTATATCCTTAATACGGCTAATGGATTCACTCCAGTTTGAGAATGTGCTCTTCTCATTCTACTTCCTAATAGCTGCTATAATAATTATTGACAAAGTCATTAAGAAGAAATATTTTTACTTTATTTCAATAGGATTAATTATTTTCGGGATTATTGTGATTGATAACAACTTTTCTCAGATTACTACTGAAACCGGAGAAGGAGAGCTTGAATTTTATAATGAATTTAAGGACAAAGATGTCGTCTTATACACTACTTATCCAAACATATATTTTGGATATATGTTTAAAGATGATAAGCCAGAAGTAAAAGAAATAAACGAAATAATTGAGCAAACAGAAAAAGAACAGTTTCTCCTGGTTCATGACTGTACAGGGATTGTTGTTGATGGTAAGGAACTTGAATTTGAAGTAATAAGGCCTGTTGGTTTTTTTATTAATCTTTGCAGGCCTGTGAGAACATAAAATGAGACAGCAAGATATAGAAGCAAGTCCGGCCTTTGCTAAACTAGTCAATAATACGACAATAATCATTCCTGCCTACAACGAAGAGAGAAGAGTAGGGCTGATGATTAATAAGCTGAATAAATTCGTTAATAAATTTCATTTCAGGCCTAGGCTCATATTTGTTCTTGATGGATGTTCTGATAAGACAAAGGAGAAGCTTGTTTACCAGCTAAATAATCTCAAGGAAAAAGCCATTTCAGAGATAATTGAGTATAAGCAGAATAAAGGAGTTGGCTACGCGCTAAGCCGGGGGCTATATCTGGTTAAAACTAAATATGTACTTTTCTCGGACTTTGACTTTTCTACTCCTCTTGAAGAAATGATTAAGTTTGAAAAATACTATGAAAAATATGATGTTCTAGTCGGCTCAAGATGGTCTGATAAGGCTTTTTACAAAAACAACATAATCAGAAGGATTCTAAGCTGGGCATCTTCATTTCTGATAAGAAAATCACTTGAGATTAATGTTAAAGACACGCAATGTGGATTTATGCTTTTTAAGAGCCAGGCAGCAAAAGAAGTCTATTCCAAAAGAACAATTAACAGGTTTGGCTCTTATTTTGAAGTCATTGCTATTGCATCACTAAAAGGAAAAAAAATTAAAGAGATTGGGGTTGTATGGAAGCACGAAAAGGGAAGCAAGGTGAGAGTAAGCGATTTTATTGACTCAATGCGCTCACTAAGGCAGATTAAAAAAAACATAAGGAGGGGTGTTTATGGATAATATTCCCATCGCAAAGCCGGACATTGAAAAACAAGACATTGATGCTGTTGTAACATGCCTTAAATCAGGGAATATCTCTGCAGGGCTGAAAAGCGAGGAATTCGAGAGCAGGTTTGCTCAAGAGCTTGGAGTGGGCCTATGCCGCTCAGTTAACAGCGGAACAACTGCCTTAAGAATTGCAATCCGCGCCCTTGGAATTGAGAAAGGCTCAGAAGTTATTGTACCGGATATGTCTTTTGCTGCAACAGCACATGCTGTAGTGCTTGAGGGGCTAGTCCCTGTCTTCTGCGATGTCGGGCTTGATGGATTGATTGATGAAGAATTAATAAAGGATAAAATAAGCTCGAAAACTAGGGCAGTTCTGGTTGTGCATCTTCATGGGATATGTGCTAAAATCGACAGGATAAAGAGTTTATGCGAAAAAAAGAGGATTTTCCTTATTGAAGACTGCGCCCAGGCTTTCGGGAGCTCTTTTAAGGGAAAGCCCGTGGGCTCATTTGGAATAACCTCAGCATTCAGCCTTTATGCTACAAAAAACATAACCACAGGCGAAGGCGGCATGGTTTGCTTTAATGATTCAAAACTTGCTGAGAGAGTCTCTTTGTGGATTGATAATGGAAGGTTCAGGGGAGAAGAGATAAAAGCAGAAGGAGACAACCTGAGAATGAGTGACATAAACGCTGCGCTGGGCATTTCACAGCTGGGAAAATACAAAAGAATGCAGGAAAAAAGAAAAGTGATTGCAAAAGCATACAACAGCAAGCTGGCAGGAATCAGGAGTATAATCCTGCCTACTGAGCCTGGAGAATATGATAATGTTTACCATCACTACAACATTGTTTTTAAAAACGGAATTGTTTACAGTGAGGCTAAAGAATTTTTCAGGTCTAAAGGGATTTCCATCAAAAGATATTACCCCTGTGCCTTGTCTGAATGCCCGCCTTTTTCTCTAAAGCCCCAGAAAAACTCTTCTTTTCTCGCAAAGAATTCATTCTGCATTCCAATCTATTCTGCAATGCCTAAAACGCATATTAAAAGGGTCGCTGAGGCTGCAAAGCAATATGTAAGGAGGCTTGGTTAATGAATATTCTTGTCCTGAACCTTCCTTTTGAATCTAGGATAATAAGGAGATACAAGTGCTCTTATTATGCAAGGGGCTTTCTATATCCTCCTGAGGAACTGCTTAGGACAGCGACTATTATCAAAGAATTCTCAAGCAATAAAACATACTTTCTTGACTGCATCGCAAAATCTAAAGGGCTAGGCGATGTTTTTTCCTTTGTAAGAAGCAAAAGAGTCCAGGTAATAGTAACGATGCTTTCTGTTAATTTTGTACATAAAGACTATGAAACAATTAAAAAGCTAAAAAACGCTTTCCCAAACATCAAAGTAATCGGGATTGGGTACATCCCTTCGCATTATAGGGAGGAATTTACTGGAATAGATTATATTCTGGACAATCTTTTTGAGGAGAGAATTTTTAATGCATTAAAGGAGAAAGATTTAATAAAGGGGATTGAAAAGTTCCTTAAGAAGCCTTTAGACTTTGACCCTGACATAATAGATACAGACAACAGGGACTTGATTAAAGCATCAGATTATTCTGAGCTCTTCTGCAGGGGAAAAACTGCCTTTCTTCATTACTCGTTTGGCTGCTCTTTCGGCTGCAATTACTGCATACACGCATATGACCTAAAGCCAGCCCGTAAAAGAAGCAAGGAAAAGGTTTTTGCCGAGATTTTAGACATCTGCAGAAGAGGCTACAAAAACATTAAGTTTCTGGATGACAACATAACCTTGGATGCGGATTTCATCTTAAGCTTAAGAAATTTTGTTAAGAACAACAGAATTAAGGCTAACTTTTATGGCCTTTCTAGAATCGACCTAATAAATGAGAAAACTGCCTCTCTGCTAAAAGAAGCAAACTTCAGAAGGCTCTATATTGGCGTTGAAACTTTCAATAAGGACTTGCAAAAGTATTATAAAAAGAACATTAATGTTGAGTTTTCAGGCCTAATTGAGAAGTTTAACCTTTTGAGAAAGAAAGGAATTGAAACTGCTGTCTGGATTCTCTATCACCCTTTAAAGGAAAACAAAAGCGATGTTATCGAAAATGCAAGAAAGCTTAAGAAGCTTAGAGCCTCTTTTGTCAATATAGGCGTGCTGACTCCTTATCCAGGAACAGATATATTCCAGAAAGAAACAGATTCAATAAGATTTCAAATGAGTCCGTTTATGTCAGAATTCGCAGGAACAGAAAATATTGGAGACATTGAAAGAAGCTTTTTTCTGTCTTACCTAAAGAGCCCAAGAAGCTTTCTAAGGTATGCATGGCTAGCTATAAACCACCCTGTGGCCTCGACAGAGATTGTTTCAGGTCTTTTCAAATTCGGGAAGAAAGGCTCAGCAAGAAAGGACTTCATTTAAATATGGCTTTTCAAAGCTTCAATAAGCCTTAGAGACAACATTCTTTTTTCTTTTTCGCTGTGCAACCATAACAGAGCTATTGCGCTCTTCCAGGACAAAATAAGCCTGGCCTGTGTTTTGGTCTTTTCTGGCTCCAATAAAATACTCGGATAAGACTACAGCAAAAACTGAAAGGCAGAAAAATAAGAGTGAAAACAGGAAGAATATAGGAAATAAGGAAAGCTCTATAATATTTGGAGAAGACAAGAACAAAAACAAGAGAAAAAACACCAGTAACAAAGCAAACCCAGCAAAGCCATAAGATGCAATTCTTAAAGGGATATTTGAGTTAGCGACTATAGCTTCAACAGCATAACTAAAAGACTCTGAAAAACTAAGCCTTTTTGGCTTTTTTCTCCTGTTTATTCCATTGTAGTTAATAATTTTTTTTGATAACCCTATCTTAGAGCTTTGTATATGGAGAAAGCATGTTTTGTCCCTTATCTTTAAGAGAGAGTTCAGGGTTTGCCTTGAAAAGGCAAGGCAATAGCTTATGCTTACTAAAGGAGTGAAGCGAAAAAGCATTTTTGAAAGGTAATGAAAGAAAAAACGACCTAGCCTGTAAAAAGGAGACATTTTCCAGTTGGGTGTTTTGTTAACCCCAACAACAATTGGGCTGCCTGCCTTTATTTCATTAACAAAAACAGGAATGAGCTTAGGAGGGTCGGAGTCAGGATTAAGAATAATTATATAATCCCCTATTACATTGTCAAGGCCGGCTGATATTGCCGTTTCATCCCCAAATCTCTTTGAAAGCCTTAAGTACCTTATCGAGCTATATTTTTCAAGCAGGTGTGAAATCTTCGTTCTTGTCGAGTCAGTTGAGCCGTCATCTACAATAATCAGCTCATAATTGTGGAAATTGGACTTAAGAACCCTAATCGTATCATCAACAAAAGATTCAACAATCTGGCTGTCGTTATAGACTACGCAGATTACAGATACAAAAGCTAAAGGGTCTTTTACTGCTTTATTTCTCATTACATAATGCAGCAGGATACCCAGCAGTTTACTGCTGGGATGAATGCTGCCCTCCGTTAAGTTTTTCTACCATTGTTGATAAAGGATGTGCGCGCAACGGATTTTTCGGCGCACGCACA
>DSBS01000070.1 GCA_011045925.1 Candidatus Woesearchaeota archaeon
ATGTGATTAGAGCTTAAGTTAAGGCACTCAGCACCCATTACGCCAAAACCACAAGGCTTACTTATTTCAAAAAAACACAAAAAATGTATCCTTATGGAAAGTGAAGCATTACAAAGCTTTTTTTATATGCTCAATCATCTCAGGAACATCCTTTAGTGCTTTCTTTGCTGTCTCAATAGTTACATTGTCACCGTAGTAGTTAATTCCGTTTCGTATTTTCCTTAGCCTGTCAAACTCCCTGGCAGTTCTTGGGAGAGAAAGCACTTCCAGCAGAAAATGCTTAATGGGCTCATGGCTTGAAAACCTGTATCCTTTCTCATAGCCCTTTGCCTCACATGCCTGCCTTAAGCACTCATACAGGTCCCTGACAATAGTTTTTGCGCTTTTTTCACTTACCTCAATAGAAGATATTGTTTCAAGAGAGTCTAATCTGCCTTGAGAAGGCTTTTTGCCCGGGCTTTGTTAATAGGAGTACGGCTTACAAAGCCTTCCCTGATGGCCCAGCCCAGGCTCATACGAACACCTCCAGCTCCCCACTAAGCACAATCCCATTGCATATGCTGTTCAGAAGCTCTGGCTGGCTGGACTTCATCTTCTCAATGTCTTTTTTTGTGTAAATGAACAGCTGCACCTTGTGGCCAATCTTCTTTTCAAGCCCGGAGCAGTCAAGCTTTTTTTTGTGTGTTGAAACCACAGCGATGTCAATGTCGCTGTCTCTCGAGTTAACTGCTGCAGCATAAGAGCCAAACAGCACAATATCAGGCTCATCATAAAAAGACCTAAGCTTTTCAATAAGCCCAGAATCCCAGATTTTCTGCATATTGTATATCCACCTCAGCCGGGTGAACTCTTCTGTTATTTCTGCCTTAAAGCCCAGGTAAGGCCCGTATTTTTCCCTTTTAATGAAGGGAAGGCGCTTTAGCCTCTTGCTTATTGTAACATGGCTTGCACCGGACTTTGCTGCAATCTCTCTTGCAGAATACGCCCTGGAAGGGTCACTAAAGAAAGGCGCCAGCATGGTTAATTCTTTTAACATGTGGTTAATAAATGACCACAAGTATATAAATCTTTCCACTTGCCTGGGCATTCCGAAGGCCATGCATCCTGAACTGGTTGCTTTCTTTAAAAGCGTTGTTTAGAAAAACCTGAAAAGAATTCAGGGCAAGGCTACTTTACTCAGAAATCTCTTTAGGCATGCTTATTCTGTCTTTAAAATATACAATTTCCTCAGCCTGGGATATTGCTTCCCTGCATAAATCCATCATCCTTTCATACCTTTCTTCAACTTCCTCAATTCTTATTGCAGAGCTGTACCTGGCATATTCTCTTCTGTCAACCTCAGATTCCTCTTCCTTTCTTGAGTGTACCTTAATCATCTGAATAAAGCGGTAGTCATAGCTGACAAGTTCTTTTTGTTTCAGGTATTCAAGGAGAAGCGCAGTGTACTTCTGGCTTCTTGACTCAACTCCAATTCTTGCCAGGATGGAAAGCGCACAGTAGTAAAGCGTATAAAACCATTCCTCAGGCAGCTTGTAGTCGAAGCCTTCTTTCCTGTACAGCCCGCAGAGCCTTAGCTCTCGCCTTGCCTTTTCAAGGTATTGCTTTGCTTCTTTAGTGTCAGGAGGAACAGTAATAAGCCCCTTGTGCTTCATTCCTTTTTCCTCAAGCTTTCTTGCAGCCCTAAAGCATTCCCTCAGCTCTTTCTCAGCGTTCATTCAGCTCCCTCATGGCATTAATAAATTTCTCCTGGCCAAACAGCACAACACCCTTGCTGATCGCTTCAAGGTATGCTTTGTTTTCCTCCTTAATCTCCTGACTGAACTCTGTTTTTGTGGTCAGGGCTGCATGTATTCTCTTTGCCTGGGCCAGCTGAATCTGCTGAATCTTTTCCTGTATTATGGCGAACTCCTTCTTTTCAGCGACAGCTATTACATCAATGTCATTCGCTTTTTTCGGGTTTTTCAGGATGCTTCCAAACAGCAGGAAAAATTCGGCATGTCCTTCTATCCCAGAAAACAAGTCAAGCCACCTTTCGTGTTCCACTGCCTGTCTGGTAAGGGAGAGTGAAAGGGCTTTTTCTGCTACAGGGTTCCTGAAGTTAAGCGTAAAAAGCTGTGCGCTTGTCTGCTTTGAGTTTAGTGCGGTTGCCAGGACAAGCCTCTGCTGAATAAGGCTTTTCAGTGTTTTCCACGCCGCCTGCCTGCTCATCCTCAGCCTTTCGGCTATCTCGGTTGCGGTTTTCCTGCCTTCCCTCAGCAGCATGGCCATAATCTTTTCAGCTGTCTTCATTTTGTTGATAACTATCAACCTGTGGGTTGACAGAATATATAAGCTTTTTGTTTTTTCCATGGATTGCTTTTGCTTTCGTTCTTTAAAAGCGTTGTTTAGAAAAACCTGAAAGGAATTCAGGGCCGGGCAGGCTAGTTTTTTGAAATTGCTTTGAAAAACAAAAAGATATATAAACTCTTTTAAGTTCTAATATTATAAAAAGTATGTAATTAGAGATTAAAATGAAATACAAGGAATTAGCAAAAAAGCTGAGTATCCTGAGGACACTGGAGAAGAAAGAAGGCATTATCACATCTGGAGAGATTAAGGAATGCTGCCTTGAGCTTGGCGTTGATTACAAAAGCGCAGTAAATTACCTGTTAAGCAATAAATACCTTGAGAGAATCTTCCGCGGCATATTCTACATTAATTCCCTGGAGGAGAGAAAGACAGGTGTTCCGAGAATAAGCTATTTTCTGGGTGTGTCAAAGGCAATGGAAATCAGAAAGATAAGCAACTGGTACTTCGGGCTGGAGTCAGCACTAAAGCTGAACAGGCTCACCCACGAAGCCTTTCTTGTTGAAACCATTATAAACGACAAAACCAAGAACTCACGCCCGGTTTTAGTCCTTGGCAGAAAGACAAAGCTTACAAAAGTTTCTGCGATAAGCTACTCTTTTGGGATAATTGAAAAGGCTTCAGAAAACAAAGTGAAAATCTTTTATTCAGACACTGAGAGGACTCTTCTTGATATGGCTTTCCTGCTAAGGTATAACCGAAGGACTATAAGCGAGATTAGAAATGTTGTGTCAGGCTATAGCTATGAAAGAGCAAAGCTGGAGAGATACCTTAAACACTACCCAAAAACCATTGCCGAGGTGTTCAAGTGAGCCTGGTTTCTGAAGAGCTGCTTTCTCTGGTGGCTGAGGGAATCAGCGCCCCTAGGCATTTAATTGAAAAAGACCTTCTGCTGCACAAAATCTTAATAGCGCTCTCTGAAAACAGGGATTTCAGGGAAAAATATGCATTTAAGGGAGGAACCTGCCTCGTGAAGGCGTACTTTGGCTACTACAGGTTCTCTGAAGATCTGGACTTCACTTTTATCCCGCAGGAAATGTTTGAGGGAAAGTCAAAGAAAGCCATAAGAAAGATGATCTCTGCTGAGCTGGCGCCGTTTATTTCCTTCCTGGGCAGTTTTTCCAGGAAAAACGGCTTTGTATTCGTGCCTGACAAAAGCGATGGCAGGTTCTTTGAGTTTGGCGCAGGCAACATTTTTACAACCATGAAGCTGCTCTACAATTCTTCAGGGATTGAAGAGGGGTTCATTAAGGTTCAGTTTAATTTCAGGGAAAAGCTCTTTTTCAAAATAAGAGAAAGAAAGCTTGCTGGCTTGGCAGGCAAGTCGCGCCAGGCTCTTTTTCCTAAAAGCTTCAGCTGGATTTTTGAAGAGCCTTCCCTGAAATGCTATGACCGGAGAGAGATACTTGCAGAAAAGCTAAGGGCGATCCTGACAAGAAAGGGCATCAAGGCAAGGGACTTTATAGATGCTTACATGATAGCCGGGAAGAAGCCAGGAATGCTGAAAGAGGTTCGCGAGGCTGCGCTTGGGAAGCTGCTCTTTTCCCTTGAGCACGAAAAGTACACAGCTAGCCTTAAGGCCAGGCTCGAAAGCGCTCCAAGGTTCGACAGCAACGAAGAGGAGCGAATCATGCTGGGCAGGCTTGACGAGGGCTTCCGCCCTTTCCTGAAGAAGCTCAACAGCCAGCTTGCCTGGCTGGCAGAGGAAGCTGAAAAGAAACTCAGGGCTGTTACCAAAGGCTTAAATACTATGAGTTATTGATAAAGAGTAAATTTTATTTAAAAGAGAAAAGGTGAGAGAAAGATGATGAAAGAAACCCCTAAAGGCATCGACTGCTTAGTGCATTTTTCTCCGGAAATGCCGGAAGAGCAAAGGATTGCCAATTGTATTGAGGAAGTGCGTTTTGGCTTTATTAGCTTCGATAACTATAAGATAAAAGTTCCTGAGAAGGAAATTGCAGAAGCACTTGGAATGGAGTTGGTTAAAAGCCCAGAGGATCTTCCTGGCATGCAGGTTTATGATGTTTCCAAAGTGCCCAGCCAGTTGCAGGAAGAATTTGAAAGGCAACTTAATGAGGACGGTTATGCGCACATAAGCGAGCTAAGGTTTTTGCCTGTCTACGGATTGAAGTAAGGATAAGCTTTTTTCCGGGAAAGCCTGAAAAGAAACTCAGGGCAAGATTTGGTTATCTTTTATAAACAACCTGTAATTCGGGCATTATACTGCCTGTTTTAAGCTTAATTTGGGCAGTATGCTGCCTGATTTCATTTCTAGAATTTGTTACGTTTCATCGTAACATTTCTTATGCAAATGTTACGCTCTAGCGTAACATCGATGGAAAGGTTTTTAAATGAAACATGCTCCTAAACTCATATTCATCGGTTGTCCCGTTTTCTGTAAAGGCGAAGCCTGCTTGCCCATTTTACGCTTTAGACTGCTTTTTTGGAGAGCTTTATCTCCAGAATTTGTGCCTCTGAGCCAATAGGGCTGGTAAACCTGTTGTCTTGAATAGCGTAGCTTCTTTCCAGCTTTAGGTCGCGTACTGCCAGTTCAACCTTCTCTATGTTAGAGTTTCCTATTGCATGAAGCCTTATAAACGGCACAGACAGCTTAAGCCTATCCCTTATTGCTGAAACCACCTGTTCTTTGGTGGTGCCATTGCCCACGAAGAAGGCAAGCGGAAAGAACTTAATAATATCAAAGTAAAACTC
>DSBS01000069.1 GCA_011045925.1 Candidatus Woesearchaeota archaeon
ATTATTTACTAAAGAAGCATTGGATAAATTCAGAGAAAAAAAGTTTAATGTCATTATAAAAGGTATAAAAGGAGCCGACAAAAGAGAATATATTACCTCTTTTAAGAAAATTACTTTAGACTCTATCCTTTCTGAATACCTGAAAAACCCAGAATTCTTTATTTCTGAATTCAATTCCCTTGTTGAGAAGTACATAGAGTCAAAAAGCCGGCTTGATAAAAGAGTCGCTGAAGCAAAAAGCCTAGGTATAACCGATTTAGAAGCAACTAAAAGAGCAAAAGAAGTTGCAGAAGCATACAGGGAAGCCATGAAATGCGTTGAAGAAATGCCAATAGCAAGCCTTTCACCTTTTTATGCTCAGTCTTTCATTCACTACCTTAATAGCAACGGCCTGAGAAAAACCGAGTATGATTTATTTGAAAAACTGAACGAGGAAATCTTCAGGCAATCCAAGCTGGCTTTCTCATTTTGTATCAACGACATTTCAAAAGCCCAGGAGGATTCCCTCGAATATCTTGAATTAAATTATGCAGCAGAAACAGAAAATTACTAAAAGGCTTTTTACTCCAGCACAGCCTTAATCCTTCTCACGCCGGCAGCAGAGCTCTCTTCCTTAATAATCCTAAACCTGCCAAGCTCCCCTGTGCTTTTCACATGCGGCCCCATGCAGATTTCCATAGAATAACCGCCAGTCTTGTACACAAAAACCTTCGATGGGTAGCTTGCGCCAAACTCACTCTGCGCCCCCTTCTCAACCGCCTCCTCCGGGCTCATTTCAAGCCTTTCAACAGGCAGGTCCAGGGAAATAACCCTGTTAACCTCATCCTCAACTCTCTTAATCTCCTCTCCAGTAAGCTTTCTCTCAAAATTAAAGTCAAACCTAAGCCGCTCAGAGTTAATATTCGAGCCTTTCTGCCTGATTTCGGGGTCAATAACTTTTCTCAGCGCCTCATTCAAAATGTGCGTTGCAGTATGCAGCCTCGTAGTTTTTTCACTCTCATCTGACAAGCCACCCTTAAACTTTTGCTCAGCCCCTTTCCTTGAGATCTCCTGGTGCTTCCTGTAAAGGCCCTCAAAGCCCTTCTTATCCACGCTCAAGCCCTTCTCCTTAGCAAGCTCCACAGTCATCTCAATAGGAAACCCATAGCTCTGAAAAAGCAGGAAAGCAGCATCAGCAGGCAACTCCTTAAGTTCCTTGCTAATTGTCTTGCCCGCAACCTTTCCAAACTCATTCAGGCCCTTTTCAATCGTCCTGTTAAACCTCTCCTCCTCAATCCTTAGCTGTTCCTTAATGAATTTTGATTTTTGCTTCATAAGTGGGTAGTCATCCTTATATATCCCTATTGCCGCATCAGCAATCTTAGTGCAGAACCCGTCTTTTATCCCAAGCATCCTGCCGTACCTGATTGCCCTTCTGATAAACCTCCTGAGAATGTATCCCTGGTCAACGTTGCTCGGAGTAACCGCCCTCTCATCCCCAAGAATAAAAGTTGCAGCCTTAAGGTGGTCAGCAATAACCCTCACAGCAAACTCATTATCCTTTAAGTCAGCAGAGCCAGCCAGGTCATTAATAGCGCGAATTATTGGCTCAAAAGCCTCAGTCTCAAAAACATTTGTCTTGCCCTGAAGCACCATCACAACCCTTTCTACACCCATGCCAGTATCAACATTCTTTTGCTTCAGTGGAACATACCTTCCTTCCCGTGTCTTGTTATACTGCATAAACACATTGTTCCATATCTCAACCCAGTTCTCATTCTTCGGGTCAAACACAGCAGGAGGCTTCTCGTAATCAAGCTTCCAGTAGAAAATCTCACTGTCAGGCCCACATGGCCCTGTCTCGCCAGCAGGCCCCCACCAGTTATCCTCTTTTGAAAGATAAGCAATCCTCCCAGCTGGAACACCCAACCTATGCCAGATTCCTGCAGCCTCACTGTCCCTCGGCGCATCACTGTCCCCGGCAAAAACGCTCACAGCAATCCTTTCAGGGTCAAGCCCAAGCCACTCTTTATCTGTCAGGAACTCCCAGCTCCAGGAAATAGACTCCTTCTTAAAGTAGTCACCCAGGCTCCAGTTCCCAAGCATTTCGAAAAAAGTCAGGTGAGTTTCATTCCCCACCCTGTCAATATCCCCAGTCCTGATGCATTTCTGCACATCTACAAGCCTCTTTCCAAGAGGGTGAGGCTCACCAAGCAAAAAAGGCACAAGGGGATGCATCCCGGCTGTGGTGAAAAGCACGCTAGGGTCATTCTCAGGAATAAGAGAAGCTGGCTCCAGCCTCTTATGCCCTTTTGACTCAAAGAATGCAACATACAGCTTCCTAAGCTTCCTAAGGCCTATTTTCTCTTGCATCATTTCCTAGAAAAGCTCCTTTTTTTTAAAGTTTACTCAAAAGACTCCAATCTTTTCCTAAGAGAGCGGAGGTCTCTAAGATAATCCCTAATTATCCTGAAAATCCTTACTTTGCTTCTCTTGCTTTCTTTCCAATCTACAGGAATCTCCTTAATGCTAAACCCTTTCCTCTCAGCAATAACCAGAAGCTCAGAGTCAAAAAACCATTCCTTATCCTTTGTCAGGGGAACAATCTCATCCAGGACTCTCTGGCTTACAGCCTTAAACCCGCACTGCAGGTCAGAGATCTCAGTATCAAGCATTGCATGTGCAAGCCTATTGTAAGCCTTAGATAGGATAAGCCGCAGCATCTTTCTTTCCACCCTGGATTTTGGGTGATACCTGCAGCCTGTTGCAATCTCAAAGCCAGAAGCAACCGCATCAATAAGCTCTCGGGTATGGCTTATTCCTGTGGCAAGGTCAACGTCACAGTAAGCATATATATCAGCAGGAAAAGCTTTCCATGCATCAACAAGGGCAAACCCCCGGCCTTTCCTGTCTATGTGAAAAGCCTTCACTCCAGGCTCAATCTTCTCAAGCCTTCTTGCAATCTGCAAAGTAGAATCCGTTGAGGCATTATCAGCAATTATAATCTTCCACTCATAGCCTGAAAGGTTATTTCTGAAATAGCCGGCAAGCTTCCTGACAGAAGCCTCAAGCACTTTCTCCTCATTGTAAACAGGCACTACAAAATTAACTTTGAGAGGCATGCAAAACAAAAGCACCTCAAGCTTTAAATACTTTCTCTAATCATCCAGGTAAAATGCTGGATAATCTTAGTTTTTCAGCAGTGCTGAAAGAGATAAAAAGATATTTTGTTTTCATCACCGGAGGGGCTATCAGCACCTTAATCAGCATAGCCATAACCTTTATTCTGACAGAAGCCTTTAAGCTTTGGCACATGATTGGAGTCTCCCTTGCACTCTTTGCAGAGATAATCTTTCAGTTTATATACCATAGCAGGGTTACCTTTAAGTCAAAAGGCAGGTTTAAGGTATTTGCTGTTCTGCTCATTCTGCTAAGCGGGCTTTACTGGCTCCTCGTGTATTTACTAAGCGTAAGATTAGAAATCCATTATATCCCATCAATCATCCTGGCTTCATTTGCAGTCTCCATCCTAAACTACACCCTAAACAAGCAGCTGGTATTCAACCCAAAAAAGAAAAATATGCATTAATTTCTTCTATTTTACTTTCCCCTTATGGTTAGCATGGGTAAGGAAAAACAGGATTAATGAAAAAACGCAGAATCCCCCTGCAAGTGAGATAAGTAGTGGCTTTAGCAATCTGCTGCCTAAAGAGCCGGTTTTGTCTTCTTCTAAATGAAGTTCAGAGCCAATTGCTTCTTTTTCTAAAATTAAATCTCCATTACCTTCATCAAGATAAGAAGGGTCAGTGCCACAACTTTCTTTGGTTACTGGAATCATCTCATTGGTGCCGCACTGGTTTAAATCCTCACACTCTCTTAATCTAAATCCGGACTCAAGGCACTCAGACCACTCGCTGCAAACCCAGTATTCAATGCATTCGCACTCTTGGGTTTCTGCTGGCTTATTTTCTTCAGTACCGCACTCATTAGCATCGATACATGCCCTTTGCTGCTGCCCTTCTATACAATCTGACCACTCAGTGCATTCCCACAACGAAGTGCACCTGGATAAAGGAGCCCCACCGCCCCCTATCCTGCCTGTACCGCTATTTGGAACCACTCCATTATCATCATCCTCATCATCTTCATCTTCTTCATCCTCAAAATCAGTTTCATTCCTGGCTCCATAAGCAAAAAGAGAAAAGTGCGGGGTTACGAAACTAAAGACTGCATAGCCTGCCTCAAACCCAGAAAAGGCAGTGTCAAGCCCCAGCCAACCTTCACCATCATATAAAAAAACAGACACCAGAGACAAGTTCGTAATCTGCATATCATCAATAATAAGCTGTGGAATCCTGAAGAAAACAACAGCATTTTCTTCGCTGCCTGAAAGGTTTATCTCAAAGAAGCCAATTGGCCTTGATAAATCAACAGGCCCACTAATTTCATTTGGAGAAACATTTCCAAGCACACGAGCGCCTGTTACATTTGATGATATTCCGCTAATATTAATCAGGAAGTAGCCAACCTCAGTTAAGTCAAGGCTTGCAGAGCCAGTCTCTAGGTCAGGCTCAATAACATCAGAGAGAATTGATTCCTGAACCTCAATAGTATCTAAAACAGAACCGCTGTTTCCAGCAGGGTCTTTAACTGTGAGCAAAACAGAGAAATTGCTAGGGGTATAGAAAACTTTCTCAGCAACCCCCTGGCCTGATGTGGAACCATCATGAAAAAGCCAGGCATAGGACTCAATGCCATTCACATCATAAGAAAGAGAGCCATTAAAAACAAGAGCCATTCCCGGATAAGCAGGATAAGGAGCAACAGAAAAGCTTGCAACCGGGCTTACTGAATCAACAAAGAAGGAAACAGAAGAGTTGTTCAGGTTGCCTGCACTGTCTATTGCCCATACAATAATAATATTGTCTCCCTGAGAAACATTAACAACCTCAGGGCTTTCGTATGTCTGGTTCTCCCCACCATTAAGAGAATACCCCACAGCCTCAAGATTGGCATCACTTGCACTAATGTTAAGCAGGATTTCAGAAGTGTTGTAGAGCCCATCATTCCCAGGAAAG
>DSBS01000073.1 GCA_011045925.1 Candidatus Woesearchaeota archaeon
ATATTATTAATCCCTCTTCCCCACGAATCAATAAAACCGCAAAAGTAAAATATTTTTGCTAGTAAAGGGTTTCTTTGTTTCGATTCATGTTCTTTAAACAAATCTTCTATTTTTAAGCTCTTATCCAATTCACCAGGATTTGAAATAACTATACTGTCATCATAAATTTTTATATATGTGAAACTCTGGTCAAAATAATTTCTATGTATTAATGCATTAATAACTGCTTCTCTTAATGCTTCTATTGGAATTTCCCATTTTTCTTTTCTATATAAGCCTTGAATTTTTGCAGATAATTTTATATGGGTTTTAATAAACAAAATTGTTTTTTCTAAACATTCAAACAAATTGCCCTGAATATCTTTCATGTCAATAAATTCTTCTTTAAGCTCATTTTTGAATGATGCACATCTTATTGTAGAATTATAAAAATACTTTTGAGTATCTTTTCCAAACAATAATACTGCTGCATTTGTTAATTTTTTTTGTATAATTAAACCCAATTTATTTAATAATTCATACTTGTCTTCATTAAGAAAAGGCAATCTTTGAGATTGCTTAACATAATTTTTAAATTTATTTACCGTTTCCTCATCAATATCCTCTAAAACAGCATCTTCACAAGCCTGGTTATCCCATCTCAGCTTATCTTTATTTTTATTCAGAATAAAATTCTCCAGTTCTTTAGCACTCATTTGCCTATCTTCGTCACTAACCCTGATATAAGCCCTGCCATAAGCGAAATATGGTGTTTCTCTTCCAGAAAAGCCTATTCTTACAATGCTTCCTTGCTTTTCAATTTTCGGGTAAATTTTTGGCTCAATATTATTAGCTATTGCCTGGGAAATATCACGCAGGGTTTTCTCATTTATGTCTTGCTTATGAACTCTCCCTGAATGGTCTAGCCCGAAGATAAGCTCCCCTTTGCCATGCTTGTTTAAAACAGACACTATTGAGATCATCGCTTCTTTTATCTCAGACAAAGATTTTTTATACTCTTTCTTCTCGGTTTCCATATCCTTTAATGCTCCCGGCTATACTGCCCAGTGCATTCCCAGGCGTGTTCTTTGTTTAAAAGCCCTTCCAGGGGAAACCTGAAGCCTTTTCAGGAATTTCAAAGAAACGCTTATTAAAGCAAGGCGCTGTATGCGAAAAGGGAAGATTTTTATACCTTCTTACTTTTCTTACAAAGTGGAAGGTGGTAAAAATGCCGTTAATTGAGATAAAGAGCGCAAAAATAACAGATAAGGGCCAGATAGCCATTCCCAAGCACCTGAGGAAAGCCAGCGGGTTTAGGAAAGGCTCCAAGGTTGTTATCCTTACGTTTGAAGACCATATTGAGTTAAGGCCAATGTCACAGGTAAGCAGGAAAATGGCAACAGCATTAGCAAGCGAGAAGTCCCTGGCCAGGGACTGGAGCAGCAAAGAGGAGGATGAAGCGTGGAAAGGCTTGTAGTTATTATGCCTTTTCAAAAATCAAAACCTATTTAACCAGAAACATCCTCACTTGCCCATGCTAAGAAAGGCCATCCTGCTGCTAATCCTGGTATACGGCTTCATCCTCAGGATAGCCCACCTGGGCTACCAGTCGATGTGGCTCGATGAGACAATCTCAGCAGCCGCAGCAAAAGGCATCCTCGAGCATGGCTATCCCCTGCTCCAGTCAGGCGCAGCATACACCAGGGCTTTGCTGTTCCACTACGGCATGGCATTCTTCATCTGGATTTTCAGGGAAGATTTCGGCGCAAGGCTCATCTCAGTAATCTTCGGCGTCCTCACCATCTGGCTTGCATACATATTCGCAAAAAAATTTATAAAAACCACCTTCCCCAGGCTCGCCTTCCCCCTCCTCATCGCCCTCTCCACAGCCCAGATAATCTACTCCAGGCAGGCAAGGTTTTACCAGGCATTCCTGTTCTTCTACTTCCTCAGCTTCTACCTCTTTTACACTATTATAATAAAAAAAGAAGCCCTGTTCAGGAAGCAGTGGAAAAGCTACGCACTCCTCATAGCCTCATTAGCTTTCACAATGCACATTCACCTCATGGGCTACATCCTTATCCCCCTGTTTTTCATCATCTACCTGATGCACAACCTTGCCAGGAAAACACTCAGGAGCCCACTAACCTGGGCAGCAGCCATAGCCATAACAGCATTCTCAGCCTACCTTATCCTGAGGCTCAGCCCTACAGCAGAGATGATAGCCCTCTACTCATTTAGGTACTACCGCGCATACTTCAGCCAGCTGGCCCTGCTCCTATTCGCACTGGCAGGCCTCATAATCTCGATTTACAAAAACCCAAAGCCTCACGCAAGCATCGCCCTTATCTCATTAACGCCCTTCCTAGGCCTGTTTTTCATAAGGGAATTCGCAACAAGGTATGCTTACTTCCTGACCTTCCCCCTCATGCTCTATGTTGCAGCCCTGTTCAAAGAGGCAAAGTTTAGGTACATCCTGCTGGCCGTGTTCATAGCTTTCATGGCACCCTCGGTTTTCACGCTCACCCCGTTCAGGGAAGCAGCATACGACCCAAGCATGCCCCTCGCAGACTACAAAGGCGCAGCAGCATTCCTAAGCACACTTGAAGAAGAATACCCTGTCGCAGTCACCTGGAGCCCAGCAGCAGCCTGGTACGGCTACCCCGCAGATTACCAGCTCAACTACTCACTCTCAGGCTTAGGCCACGGCTTCTGGAGGCCAGTAAACGGCAGGGAAAGGTTCGCCAACGCAATAGTCGTGAACAGCCAAGCCCAGCTCCCCGAAGAGTACATCCTCGTCATGGACGCCCAGGGAGCAAGAAAGCTCCCTGCTGGAAACTACAACTTCACCCCCTGCGAGACACTCTTCAAGTCATACGACATATCCGTAGCCCTGTGCAAAAGCCCATAGAAACCTTTTTATAAAACAACCGAATTCTGCCCATAATGGTTAAGTTCTCAGTAGTGGTCCCAGTCCACAACGAGCAGGGCAACATAATTCCCCTATACAGGGAAATCAAGGAAGCAATGAGCAAGCTCGGCACCTGGGAGATGATATTCGTAAACGACGGCTCCAGGGACAACTCTTTAAAAGACCTCCTCTCCATAAAAGAGCCCAATGTCCACGTAATCAACCTAAAGACAAACTACGGCCAGGCAGTAGCGCTGGACGCAGGCCTCAGGCACAGCAAAGGCGAGTTCGTGGTAACCCTTGATGGAGATGGCCAGAACGACCCAAAAGATATTTCCAGGCTCTACAACAAGCTCATCGCAGAAAACCTTGACGTAGTCGCAGGCTGGCGCAAGAAAAGAAAAGACCCAATGTGGATGCACTTCATAACACTCTGGGCAAGAATACTCAGGGGTTTCCTTGCCAAAGACAAAGTCCACGACTCAGGGTGCACCCTCAGGGTTTACAGGCACGAGATCATAGAAGACCTCGAGCTAAGCGGCGAGATGCACAGGTACATCATAGCCATCCTCGGCTGGAAAGGCGCAAAAGTCGGCGAGCTCAAAGTAAGCCACAGGGCAAGAATCCGGGGCAAGACAAACTACACCTGGAAAAAATCTCTCAAAGGCACAGTCGACCTCATATACATCTGGTTCTGGAAAAAATACTCAGGCAGGCCCCTCCACCTTTTCGGCGTGCTCGGCCTTTTCATAACATTTCTCGGTTTCCTCTCAGCCATTTGGACAGCCTACCTAAAAATTGTTGTAGGCACAAGCCTCTCAAACTCGGTCTGGTTCGTGATGTCCGGATTCCTCATCCTCGGCGGCATGCTTCTTTTCCTGTTCGGCATCATGTTTGACTTGTTGATAAGGACATACTACAACACATCAGCAGTTGAGAAAAGATACACAGTTCTCCACACATACACAGCAGGAAAGAAATCGCAGCGTTAACCACGCCAGAGTTAAGAATTTATCGACGATAATTTAGAAAAGTTTATAAAAGAGTTCCTACCAGAAGAATATTAACAATAACGCATTTGGGGTAGTTTTCCATGAAAAACAGAACAAGCAACAAGTATGTTTCTATCGCTGCAACGGCTTTCGTGGTCGCTGTACTCATCCTTGCCGGGAGAGGCAGTGCATATAACTTTGGGTTTACCACTGAGTTTTCTAAGACAGACCCAGTCCAGGGCGAGGTCATATTCATAACAGCAGAGCTCGAGATAGAGTCCGATGAGAGGATTATCCCTGGGCCCCTTATGCTTTTCATAGATAACATGGATGATTTCTACTGCTCTTTCAACGCTACCTCAGGGGAAGAGATGTTCGGAAACTGCAACGGCACAGAGATCGTTGGCTTTAATATAACAGAAATCATTTCTAGCTATGGCTATGGCTATGGCTACGGTTATACCCCTGGCTTTAACCTCAGTTGGGGCAATTGGTCAGGCTACAATAATGTAAATATCACATATAATATTTCTATAAACACCTCTTATTTTGCACCAGGTCCTTACGATGTGCAACTAAGGATACTCATTGGTGACACAAACGTTACCTCAGAAACCAAGAATTTCACCGTCCAGCCTTTGGATATAGACCCGCCTGAAGTGGTTATCATTATGCCAGAACTTCTTACAAGAGATGATTTAGGCAGTCCTGTTAATGTAGAGATTCAGTTTGATAAAGCCATGAACATATCGAGCACCGTAACAGTTTCCGTTGAAGGAATTACCGGTGGCTCGGCTTCAGTCATAGGAGATTGGCATAATGCAACAGTCTGGACTGGTAATTTCACTTTTTCAGACAACGATGAGGAAACAGATGAAGCATACTACGCAGTCTCAGGCGCAGAAGACCTTGCAGGCAACCCAATGGCTGCCCTCACAGAGAGAGGAGCAAACAATGCCCTTGATGTGGATACGCTTGCGCCTACAGCAAGCCCTGTCTCAATCACTTCTGACAATGATAATCCTATCTGGGCAAAGGTTGGCGATACTGTTACCCTGACATTTAATGCCAGTGAGGAGATTGAAAATGTGCTTGTTACAATCGATGGGAAAGTTCCTGACTCAGTAG
>DSBS01000001.1 GCA_011045925.1 Candidatus Woesearchaeota archaeon
GGCATGTTTTAGGGCTTGATGACCTTGCAGGTTTTATTGAAAATCCCCCTGAAACTATTAAGCAAGATATCTCAAGAATAGGAAAGCTTGGGAAAACCAGTTCTGAGCTGGCAAGAAAAATCAGAATGCTTTCAATTGGTAACAGATCGCTTCTCTTCAGCCTGGGGCTTGAGCTTGACATTGACAAGATGCTAAGCAAAAAGAGCGCGGTGGCAAATGTAATTTACCTAAACACCCTAAAAACAAGCGAGGAAAAGCAGTTTTTTGTGATGATGGCTGCTAAGTCTTTATTTGAGTGGATGCTTGATAACCCAAAGGAAAGCCTGCAGGGGATTTTCCTTATTGACGAGATTGCTGACTACCTTCCTTCAGGAATGAGAGAAAGTCCTTCAAAAAAGTCATTGATAACGCTTTTCAAGCAGGCCAGAAAGTTTGGTGTTGGGTGTATTATCTCTACGCAAAACCCTGGTGACATTGACTATAGGGCTTTTTCCCAGTTTGGGACCTGGGCTGTGGGAAGGCTCACTGCAAGGCAGGACAGGGAAAAGGTTAAGCCTGCGCTTAAGTCGCTTAGCGATGATTTTGAAAAGATTGAGCCAAAACTGCCTAAGCTTGAGCCGGGAAGCTTTCTTCTTTTCTGCCCTGACCTTTTCAAAAAGGTTTTTGAGCTTAAGGCAAGGTGGCTCTACAGCGAGCACAAGACACTCAATGAGGAAAACATTTCTGAGATTGTTTCTGTCGAGCTAAGAAAAAAGTATGCTAAAGCAACCGGGGCAAAGCAAAAGAAGGATAGCGCTTCTAAAAAAGACAAAGTAAAGGCAATTCAGACAGCCACTACCAGGGAAGATGCTGAAAAAAAGATTGAAAAACAAGTGAAGAAAGCCCTGCTGCTTTTCAGGAAAGAAAAGGTGCTGCCTGTTAAAAGGGTGCTTAAGCCTGTTTATATCATAAAAGCGGAAAAGCAAAAGAAAGGGCTTTTTTCAGGGAAGAGCGAGCAGTTCAGGATAGTTTTTGATGCTGAGAATGGAAACATAATTATTCTGAGAAACCTTAAGCCTTACGCTGCTGAGCCTGGCTGGCTTCTTGAGCTGAGCGAGCCACAGCTAAATGTTCTTGCTGTGCTGGAGAGTTCTAGTAGTTCTCTTTCTGCTGATGAGATTGCTGTCCAGGCAGGCATTCCTGAGGCTGCTGTAAGGAAGTCGCTTAAGGAGCTTTCCCTTAAGAAGATGCTTGGGTTTGCCGGGAAAGAAGAGAAAAAGAATGTCTGGAAAACCACGCTCTCACCGGGGATTAAAAGCGAGATACAAAGGTATACTTCAAGGGATATTCTGTTTGCGGAAACTGAAGCGCAGGAAGATGTTGCTGAGAAAAAGGTCAGCGTAGAGAAAGCAAAGCGGTTTGTTGGGAGCTGGTTCAGAGCTGCTGTTACTGATATTGAAGAGTCTTTGATTCCTGCATATGAGGCTGAGCTTTCTGACGGAAAGAGCAAAAGAAAGGCTGTGGCTTACTGAGCTGGGAAAAAGGGGAAAAAACCTCAGAGCCTTTTTTCAATAAGACCTTTAAGGGTGCTTACGCTTACCTCGAATGCTGAAGCAGGCATTTCCAGGCTGAAGTTATCCAGCACTTCAGGCGAAACTTCTCCTATCAGGCCAAGGGGCTTTCCATCAGCTGAAACCTCAGCGCACCTTCCCTCAATGAATGCTGAGCCTGTTTTTTCTGAAAAGGCGGCTTTTATATCTAGCTCTCTTAATAGGATATCAAGAACCTGCCTGATGCGGGTATAGTCAGCGTCCTTTGAGCAGAGTATGCATGCAAGGCGCTCTTCTTCAATTATGCTTGTGCCTTTTGGGATAAAGGCTGTGCCCTGCTCAAAAAGCTCCTGCGAGTAATCGTGGTGCTTATTTTTCTGTAGTGTCCTGAGCAGGCCTGGAAGGATAGCTCTTCTAAGGACATTGAAATCTGATGACATTGAATTTTTAAGGTGCACAAGCTTATAGCTCTTAAGCACCATTGATGTTTCATACTCTTCGCCTGTGAGATAGTAGTTTTTAGCTTCAACAAGGCCGCATGAGGCCATTATTTCCCTTATCTTTTTTTTCAGGATTTCTGTTGGGGATTCTTTACCTACAGAAAATACCGGGCTTGGCTCTGAAGGCAGCTTGCTGTAGCCGTAGCCTACAGCAATCTCTTCTACAAGGTCAATCTGGTGAAGTATGTCTGTGCGGTACGGTGGAACCATAACTTGGTCTGTGCCCTGATTAAACTCCAGCCCTGTTTTCCTTAATGATGAAGAGATTTCGTTTTTGTTTAACCTTATTCCCAGGTATCTTTCAACATAGCTCAGGTCCAGCTTTATCTTCTGAGGCTCAAGCCGGGGGGAGATGATTTCTTTGTCTGGGTAGCAGAGCTTCATGCTGAATACCTTTGCGCCCATGTCTAGCAGAGCGCAGGAGATGATGCTTACTCCCTGCATAACTGAATCCATGTCAAAGCCTGAGCACTCAATGAAAGCCTCTTTTGTGCTTTCTGATATTTTGCCTGTATCATCTGAGTTGATGATGGGAGGCATTGAAAGGATGCTGCCTTTTGAGTCTATAAAAAATGGAAAGTGGCTTTTTCCTTCAAGAAGGCCTGCATATTCTTTTCCTGAGGGGTGCTGCTGAAGGATTTGCATGCCTGTCATTTTCCTGCTAAAGCCGAGCGGGGCAAAGGAGATTTTTTCTGGCTTGTCTGCCTTATAGTGTATTGGCAAAGAAATTGATTCTAAAGGGTAGATTCCTATTGCAACTTTCTTTCTGTTTCTTCCGAAGGTTATGTGGAGCTTTTCCTGGATTTGTATAAGTTCTCTTATTTTCTCATCGTTTAGGCTTAGGTTTCCAGCAATTGCGCATGCTGTGTATGGCCTTACTTTTTTAACTGATGAGTCTATTATTACTTTGTAGTTTTCTTTTGGGGATTGTGCTTTGTACATGCTTTGCTGCTTGAGGCCGAGGTAGCTTGCCAGGTATCTTGCTATTCCCTGGAATGATAGAAGGTCTGGCCTGTTTGCTGTGACTTCGAGCGTGAGCTCTTTATCGTCTTCTGCTTCCAGCGGGATACCCATGCTGGCTAATGTCTCGTGAAGCTTTGCAGGGCTGAGCTTTGTGCCTATGGCTTCAAAAAGCTCTTTTTTTGGTATTGATATTGTTGGCATCTGATTACCACCTGATGAACCTTTTTGCTTTCCTGAGGAATTCTATATCGTTCTTGTAAAGCTCCCGCAGGTCTTTAATTCCAAAATAGGGTACAATGATTCTTTCCATCCCCAGGCCCCAGGCAAGCACTGGCACTTCTTCTCCAATAAGGGTTTTTGTCACTTCGGGCCTGAATATACCTGCGCCTCCCAACTCAGTCCAGGAGTTTCTGTGCTTGTCAAACACCTCTACCTCAAGAGACGGCTCTGTGTATGGAAAATATGAAGGGTTGATTCTTACGCTTTGGTATCCCATTTTTTTGTAGAACTGATCAAGGTAGCCCTTTAGGTGTACGAAGTTTGCATTTGGGTCAACTACAATTCCTTCAACCTGGTAGAACTCGAACAGGTGTTTTGTGTCTGCTGCCTCATTCCTGAATACTTTGCCTACTGAGAAAAACTTTGCTGGGAAATCTGACTTTTTTATTTTAGCTATTGCCTGTGCAGAGAGCACTGTTGTATGCGTCCTGAGCAGGAGCTTTTGGGAGATGGTTTTGTCAAAGGCATATTTCCGGCCGGTGCTTCCTGTGTCTCCTCCTGTCTCATGAGTTTTCTTTACTCTTTCAAGTATTCTAGGGTCTATTTCCTCAGAATAGCCTTCCTCCAGGTAAAAGGTATCCTGCATTTCTCTTGCTGGGTGGTCCTGGGGAACAAATAAGGCATCCAGGTCCCAGAAGGCTGTCTGAATCATATTGCCTTCCATCTCCTGAAATCCTAGCTCAAGCCAGGCTTTTTTTATGAAATCAATTGTATCGTCAATAAAGTTGAGCTTTCCTGTGTTTCTTTCAGGGACATTTATTGAAACATCGAAATGCCTGAATGTGATGCTTTTCCATTTTTTCTCTTTGAGCATTTCAGGGGTTAGCTTGTCTGCATATTGTGCCTTATCTTTAGATAGCTCTCTTGAAGCCTTTAGAGCCTCTGGAGCAAAGTTCAGTTTCCAGTCTTTCTCATCAACAACCTTAATTATTGACCTTCTCTTTTTCAGCAACTCATAGGCGTATTTCTGCTCTGGGGTTAGCTTGTCAATTGGCATTGGCTGGCTTTCTGCGAGCTGGCTGATTAACTTTGTTTCTGCAAGACCTTTTTCAAGGAGGTTTTTGCCGTTTTTTGTTATGCTTAAAGTGAGGTTGCTTCCTATCTCTATGGCGAGGCTTCGCCTGAGTATTCCCAGAGAAACGTTTAGCTCCATATCATCTAGTGAAGCATCTTTTTTTGCCTGCTCTTTTGGCTTTGGGCCTTTTGAGAGCGCCTTCAGCAACCTTTCCTCCGGCAGGCCTTCTCTTGCATATTCTTTTCCGTTCGAGTCGAGAATCAGGCTCTGGGCTGAATACTTCTGGATTTTTACCAGGCCTTTGTTCTCAAGCCACTGGAGGGCGCGCATTGCCTCTACTTCCTTCATTCCTGTAAGCGCCACAAGCTCTGAAAGTGTTGAATTTTCCTTTATCTTCGGGAGCAGCCTTCTTTCCAGAGGGTGAAGCTTCTTGAGCAGTTCCTGCATAGACAATAGTCTTTTTAGGATTGTTTAAAAATTTTTGGGTAAATTCGGCTCTGTTCAAAAAGTCCAAATAAAAAATAAATAATATTGTGGGCGATAGCCCTACAATATATTTCAGCCCGCATTGTTCGGGCTGAAAGAGAGCTCACGCTAGCACC
>DSBS01000035.1 GCA_011045925.1 Candidatus Woesearchaeota archaeon
ATGAGCCTTAAGCCTGTCTTGATATCGCTGAGCATTATTACCGGGTTTATTTTTGTAATTACTGTCTCGAGCATCTATATCTCTGACATGATTACTAATGGTGATGCGTACAGGTGCGTGATTCCTGTCCCGCTTATGATTCTGCTGCTTTCCTCGCTCGGGGTTTTTGTTGGGGGTGTGACCTCTTTTGTATTTATCGACAAGCTTAGGGAGAAGGAGCAGGAGATGGGCAGGATGAGCCTGAACTCCAGGGAGATGCTGCTGAGGATTCTGGAGGAGGATGAGGCGAAGGTTGTAAGAAGGCTGCTTAAAGAGAAGGGAAAGGCGGCTCAGGCTGAGATTACGAAGGAGCTTGGGAATGACAGGGTAAAGGCTCACAGGATTCTTAAGAAGCTCGAGGAGAAGAAGGTTATATTGATTGACAGGGCAGGAAAGAGCAACTCTGTGAGGCTGAGGAAGGACTTATTCAGGGCTGTGGGGGAACTGGAGTGATACCTGGCTTTTCTGCTTTTGCTATTATAATGACCCCTGCTTCGTTTATTATTTCTATGCTGTAGCTTTGCGCTTCAGCTTCTTCATAAAGCTGGTTTTTGTATATTGCTGGCAGGGTGAGCAAGGCTGTTTCCTGCCTGTGTGAATTAAGGCTTTCCAGGTTATCTATGCATAAGAGCCTGTAATCTGTGCAGGCAGAATTGGAATAAAGAAGCGGGGCTACGCTTGTAACCTCTTTGCAGAACCAGAAGTTGTAGAAGGCGTAGATGGCCTGGCCTGGCTCTGATGCCTGCTCAAGATAAGTGCAGTTAAATGATGTATGAAAAAAGCCTTCGGTAATCTGTCCCTGGTTGCCTGAAGACTGGATTAGGCTGGGGTAATGCATTGGGATAAATGCAAGGTGAGCTAAGAGAACTAATACAACTAGCAGGCTTTTTATATTAATCTGAGAGCGTATTCCGCTTTTTAGATTCATGCTGAATAATGTGTAAAGGAAAGCCAGGAGAAAAAAAATATAAGATGTGTAAAGGTACTTTGGGCTTCTGAGGCCTACATACATGTAAGATGAGTAGAAAAGCAGAAATGCAATTGGAAACAGGGCCCAGTATTTCCTTTTTGCTACTGCGAGGTATATGCAAAGTGCAGATAATGAGGCAATTAAGAGCAGGTAGGGTGTGTTTGGAAGCAGGAAGCGTGTTATCTCCTCGGCAAGGTAATGAAAAGACATAGGATTGTTTGCATTGAAGAAGAGTGTGTGGTATACTGCAGGAATAAGGAAAAAAGCAAATGCAGCAAGCATAGCCAGGGAAGCCTTGTCTTTTAGGGCTTTTTTTGGGGTGAACACAAAGGGCACGAGCACTATTGCGGCGCCGTACTCAAACTTTGTGTAGGTTAAGGCAAGTATTAACAATAAGAAGAATGCCTGAAAGAACCTTTTTTCTTTTTCTGGGGCTTTTTTATTTTTATCAAGTGTAAAAAAAGCATAAGCCAGGAGGATTAGCAGAAGGATTGAAAAGAATTCAGTGGAGAGGTAAAGTATGAGGTAGAGGTTCAGGGGGTTAAACATTATTAAGGCTGATGCCAGCATGGACAGCATATGGCTTCTGAGGCTTAGCCGAAGGAGCAGGTAGAGAAGCATGCCTGCAAAGATGAATATTAAAAGGGAGAATAATGAAAGGTATTTTCCAAACCCGGCTATCTTTGAGAAAAGGAAAAGCATAAAGGAGTAGCCCGTGGCGTGTGATGGATGCACTGCGGGTAGAAGCTCAAGCTTTTGCTCCGGCAGGATGAACTGGTCGCGCATAATCCTCACATGCTCAAGGTATGTCCAGGCCTGTGCGTCTTCGCCGTAAATTGGCTGGTACTGGTGAGCGTGGGCTTTAAAGAAGAAAATAGCTATTATGCTGAAAAGCAGAATAAAGGCTATATCCCTTTTTGTTATTGCTTTCCATTTTATTGTTTTTTTCAGGAAGAAGAAAAGGAAAAACATAAAAAGAACGAAAACGATTGAGACAATTGGGTACTCATACCTTGATATTGAGCTTAATACTGCTTCAAGCAAGGGAACAGGCATGAGCAGAAAGATATTGGTTTGTTTAAAAGCTTTTCCGGGGATGAAAGCAAAAAGTTTTTAAAAAGAAACAACTTCCCAGTAGTAAAATGAATACTGGCAATAGCAGGATTTTCAAAAAACTGGCGGAAAACAGGTTTACCACTCCCCTTTTTCTTATAAGCCTTGACGAGATTGAGAGGCAGTATAAGAGGCTTAAGGATGCTTTTAAGGGCAGGGCAAGGGTGTTTTATGCGATTAAGAGCAACCCTGACAGGGAAATCCTGGGGTTTCTGGCGTGGCTTGGGTGTGATTTTGAGATTAACACTTCTGGTGAATTGGGAAGCGTGGCTTCTCTTGGAAGGGGGTGCATTAACAGCGCTCCTGTGAAGGATATCGAGAGCATAAGGGTTATGCACCGGTGGGGCGTTGAGCATTTTGCCTTTGACACTGTTGGTGAGTTTGAGAAGCTTGCCCTGCATGCGCCCGGGTGCTATGTTTATCCCCGGCTTTCTGTGTCTAATGAGAAGAGTATCTTTGAGCTTTCGGGCAAGTTCGGGATGAAGGGAAATGATGCTGTGCATGCCCTGGATATTGCGAAGAGCCTTGGGCTGAGGCCTGCAGGGGTTACTTTTCATGTGGGATCGCAGTGCAGGAGCGTGTCTAACTGGCAGAAAGGCATCAGGGAGTCTGCGAGGGTGTTTAAGGCGTGCAGGGAGAAGGGGATTGAGCTTAGCATAGTTAATATCGGCGGGGGCTTTCCTATTCATTACAGCAACAACCATATTGGCATTGAGAGCATTGCTGAGCCTGTGCTTAAGTGGGTGAATGAGTATTTTGGGAATAATGTTGAGCTCTGGCTTGAGCCTGGGCGGTTTATCTCCGGACCTGCCGGGGTGTATTTTACTAAGGTGATTGGGGTTAAGAACGGCAAAGGCGGGCACTATGCTTATGTGGACGGCTCGGTGTTTACCGGGCTGATGGAGGCATTGCAGGAGCAGGGTGAGTTTCCTTACAAGGCTGAGGTGCTTGGCAAGGCAGGGAAAAGCGCGAAGTATAAGGTTTTCGGGCAGTCCTGCGACGGCACGGACATTATCTTTAATGAGCTTTCGCTCCCTGAGCTTGAGGCAGGGGATGTGGTTGCCATCTACGGCACAGGGGCTTACAGCTATGCCTATGGCTCAAGGTTCAACGGGCTGAGGGTGCCTCAGATAGCATACCTGCGAGGCAGGAAGCTCATTTGGAGGAAGTGAGATGGGAAAGCTGGAGTTTACGGAAGTGCCTGAAGAGGGCCTGGAGGAAATGATTAAGCTCGAGTATGATGTTTTTAATGCAAGAGGGTTTATTGATGAAGAAAGCCAGAATGAAAAGAATGGCCATTGCATTTCTTATTACAAAAAATTCAGCGACAGGTCGCTTTTCTATGGTGTGTATAATAACAACGGCAATAATAAGGAGCTTGTTGCCTGGTCAAGGATTATTTTTCCTTCGAAGGGCGTGCTGGATGATTTCAGGGAGAGAAAAAGAAACTACGCCAACAGCCAGATTTACCAGGGCAATGAGGGGAATAACAAGAAGATTAGCAGGAAATGCTTCCAGACCACGAGCGATTTTGAGGTTTTTGGCCAGTACAGGAAGCTGATTTATGATGAGATTAAGCAGAATGAAATTATTGAGATTGGGACCATTGGACCGAAAGAAGCTAACCTTGATGGGATTAGGGCCCTGCGCCTGCTTAATGCCGGCATGATTCATGAGCTCCATGAGATCGGCGGTTTTGATTATGCAATAGCAAGCATTGATGAGAAAGCCAAGGGCTTTTTCAAAGACAAGTTTTACCCAGGCATGCTTGAGATAGGAGAGAAGAAATACTACATGGGTAGCAACACCATCCCTATACTTATTGGCTTCAGGGACTATGAGCCCACAAAAGCAATAAGAAAATACTTCGACGAGGTAAGGGCAAAGTGAGAGGCGAGGGGAAACTTAAGAATCCGGAAGATGTAAAAGTTATTTCGCTAGATGAAATTGCTGAAAGCATACGCAGGAACGAAGAAAAGCACCCTGAGTTAAAGGAAGTAAAGTTCAGGGAAAGCAAAGGCTGCAAAGATGTCGAAGGTCTGTCAAGATTGATCGAAGAGGTATGGGATGATTATTACAAAGGAGAGAGCAGAATTGTTTTCTCGCCAGAGTACATAAATTATGAATTCGGAGAAGATTTACAAGTAATTTCTGCAGAAAATGAAGATACCTTATTAGGTGTGAGTATTGGAAAAGAGATAGAAGTCATTGTAAAAGGCAAGCCTTACAAAGGATTCGTTGCAACTGGTCTGAGTGTTAAAGAAGACTGGAAAAAAAAAGGGATTGGAAAGGGGATTCATTTTAATCAACAGAAACATAAAGAAGAGAATAATTATAATTTTATTTCTTATTGGTTTGACTTAAGGAAAACAAGTCAAGGCAGTTCTGCTAAATTGTTTCCTGATACAATGTTTAAATACAAGATTCCATATTATTTTAAAGTCATTGATTTAAATGAAGCAAAGGAAAACGAGAATCTGTCTGGGCTAAAAACTATAGGAGCAGAGCTGTCATACCTGCTTAATTCCAGAGGAAAAGAAAAAAGAAGAACCATGATCCAACCAAACAGGCCAAATGATGCAGAATCGGTTTGTGATATAATTTCTGAATACTCCAAAGACAAAGAGGTGCACTTTGTATTTAAGCCAGAGGACTTAAGAAG
>DSBS01000048.1 GCA_011045925.1 Candidatus Woesearchaeota archaeon
AATTCCGGGATAACTTCCAGGCTTGTCACCTCGCCAGGATAAGCAAGATACCCAGCAAGGCAGGCGCTCCACCCGCTTCCTGAGCCAATCTCAAGTATATCATTTTCCGGCTCAATCTCAGCAGCAACCAGCATCCTTGCAACCGTAGAAGGCTGCGAAATAGTCTGCCCGTACAAGGTTGGCTGAGGAGCATCTTCATATGGCTTTTCACTTGTAAAATGCTTTCTGTCCACAGAGTCCATGGCTTCAACTATCCGGTCAATAGACTTTTCATCAGAAGAGAATATCGTCAGGGCCAGCTTAATCCTATCCAAGAGAAGGTGCTTCATCGTAGATTGTGAAATGTGGCTAGGGCTGCTCAAGCATTTTATAAAGCTTGGTTCTTTTCCTATCTGTTTCTTTTAGGTAGCTTAAGGCAAAGGGATGCATATTGTATTCATCTATCAATTCAGCTGCCTGGCTCCTGTATTTTCTCATTCTCCTGCCCCTTCTCTTTAAGCTCATCTCAAGGAGAATCTCCACGAGCTCCTTTTCCATTCCTGTATCTTCCGCAATATCTTTTGCATCCTCAATCCTGTCAGCAACAACATAAACCTTAAGCCTTATCTCAGGCAGCCCTCTGTTAATAGCCTCGCTTGCAATATTCCTAACCTCCATAACATCGTTGCTTTTTATCTTCTGGATTCTATTCTCAAGGCTCTCCCTGTTACGAGCTAATATTTCATTATCCAGACCTTCAGGCCATTCCATGCCAAAGGGGGTAGGTTTCTCTTTTTTTAATTCTTATGAATGATGAGCTAGTGAAATTCGTCACTTTTAAATACGGAAAGCTAATTCTCGTAAGGAATGGACACCGCAAATTTAGTCGAATTAGCAGGCTCTCTTTACAAGGAAATCGCTGGAAAGGATTTTACAGGCAAGGTATCATTCAAGAAAAACATCTTTCCCGGGGTTAAGCGAGCCAGGAACCATGGCGACAAGATAACAGTGTACCTAAGCTTTCGTGACTCTAAAGAAGACTGCCTTAACTCGCTTCTTCATGAGATGGGGCATACCTTCAGGAGATTTAAGCATGAAGCCTATCTCTGGCTGGACAGCTACCGGAAGGTGCACAAAGGAAGTAAGCGCGTATTAGAAGTTGCAAGCTCACTAGATGAAGCCCTGGCATTCTCATTCACAGAAGCAGCACTCGAGCAAAGCCAGGATTTAGGCTTTGACGATTCTCAAAAAGGCCTTGCAGTATCCTCTCTAAGCAAGTTTTACAGCGAGATGAAACGCATTTCTTCCCCAGGCTATTGCTTTTCAGAAAAAAAGCCCACAGGCCTTATGTGAAGGGCTCGAGGCTTTTTCTCAGGCAGAAAGATAAAGGAATCAGGCCTTTTGACTACCTGCTCCAGGCACCTCTGTTTAGCTTTCTATAATTATGGCGCAGGTGGTTGCTGAAAGGCTTTCAGATTAATGGGCGAAATGCTTATATATTACATATGTAATACAATTGTACTATGAGAGTTGTTCAGGCAAGGCTGCCGGAAGGCATTATGAGAGAAATGAACCAGCTGGTAAAGAAAGGCTTTTACACAAACAAGTCAGATGTAATAAGAGACGCCCTGAGAAAGCTTATACTAGAAAAACAAGTAGGCTCTGTCCCTAATTCTGGAAATTCCGTAAAGGAAGTAAGGGCAGCTAGGAAGAAGCTTTCAAGAGAGGAGCTAAGCCCAGGTGAGGTAAATGCATTAGGGGAGTAATTTCCCTTTATCTTTGTAAATCCAGTGGTGTTTTTGCTGAAAGGCTTTAGCCAGCAACCCCCGGTTTTCAGAAAATCTTATAAACAAGTCCCTGCCCCTTTTTACATAAAACCTTCTTTGAGGGGACCCTTATGCAAGAAGAAAAAAAAAATTCTGTTGCTGTTTTTATGCTGCTTTTTACCGCCCTGCTCCTTGTGCCAGGAGCTTTCGCACAGGCTGTTGAAGTCAGTAATTGCACCGGCCTGCAGAATATGAAGAACAACTTGTCTGCTCATTATGTTCTCACAGCCAATATCGATTGCGATGTAGCGCCTTTCAACACAGGCGAAGGCTTTGAGCCGATTGGAAACAATACACATCCTTTTAATGGGACTTTGGATGGGCAGGGTTATAGCATAAGCAACCTTTTCATTAATAGGTCAGGAACAAGTTATCTAGGCTTGTTTGGCTATGTTGAAAATGCTTATATTTTTGATTTAAATCTTGTAGATGTGTTTGTTAAGGGAAATAGTTATGTTGGTTCTCTTATAGGCATAGGAATGGATTCTGTCATTGATAATGTTTCTGTAAGTGGAGAGATTATTGGAACGGGTTGGTATTCAGGCGGCCTTACTGGCAGAATAGAAGGAAAAAGTTTAATTAATAACTCTTTCAGCAATATTTTTGTTAATTCTTCAAGCAGTTACGTTGGCGGGCTTGCAGGATTTAATGATGGCTTGATAAATAATTCTTATTCATTAGGAGAGGTCAATATAATTGTCCCTTCAGGTATGCCTAGTGAGCTCGGCGGTTTAGTAGGGTATAATCAGCATAATGGCACCATAAGTAATTCTTACTCCCATGCAACTGTCTTTGGAACAAATAGTCTGGTGAATAGGGTCGGAGGCCTGGTGGGTTATAACTGGGGAATTATTGATAATTCTTATGCAACAGGCGGTGTTTCTGGAAGAAATTCAATTGGTGGATTTGTTGGAAATAATAGAGGCACAATATTGAATTCACACTCGACAGGAGATGTTTTTGGAACTCATCAGCTGGTTGGCGGCTTTGCAGGAAACAATAATGATGCATACATTAATAACTCCTACGCAACAGGAAATGCAGAATCAACTTATAGTGATGTAAACCAGCCTTCTAGGTTAGGTGGCTTCATAGGGTATAATTCAGGCTCGACTATTGTTGAGAATTCATATTCAATAGGCAATGCAACAGGAATAGCAAAACACATTGGTGGCTTCATTGGAGAGAATAGTGGCGCTACTGTCAAAAACTCATACTCAGCTGGAAATGTTTATGGGGGAGATGAGCTTGGGGGTTTTGTTGGAGCAACAACAGGCTCTTCTGTCATCAATCAGTCTTTCTCAACAGGAGATGTTGACCACAGGGGTGGCGGCTATGGAATAGGGGTTGGAGGATTTGTAGGATCGTCTGAAGATAGCTCTGTTTTTGTGGATTCATATGCTGTGGGTAATATTCAGGGTTTTTTCCGAACTGGCGGTTTTGCTGGAAGAACTAAAGGTGATACTCAGATAGTTAATTCTTTTTCAGCAGTTTTTGTAAATGCTAGCGGAGATAATGTCGCGGGTTTTATTGGTAAAAGAGAAGATAATACTGTTGTTGAGAATTCTTTTTTTGATTTAGGCGTTTCCAACCAGTCTGCCGGGGTCGGCGGAGATGGCTTAGAAGACGGAATCTCTGGAAAAACCACCTCAGAAATGAGAAATATTACAACCTTCGCAGAATGGAACATCTCACTGGCAGAAACTGACCTGAACAACGGCTACCCATACCTTGCATGGCAGGATGACAGGGATGACTTTGTGTGGCTGGTTTCCAGAGAGCTTAACTGCGGAGGAGAAGGAACAGAAGGAGACCCTTACCTTATCTGCACACCTTACCACTTGCATAGAATCAGGTACAATCTCACAGCACACTACAGGCTTAACAACAGCATTGACTTAGATGTAGCGCCTTTCAACACAGGCGAAGGCTTTGAGCCTATTGGAAATGAAAGCGGTTACGACCCTATGCATGGCTATCTGGATGCATTCAGGGGCACCTTTGATGGCGCAGGCTACAACATCTCAAACCTCTACATCAACAGGCCTTCTGAGTTCCATGTTGGCTTGTTTGGCTATGTGTCATCAAGCAGTTCATCTATAAAAAATGTAGGTATTATTGATGCCAATGTAAGAGGATATAGATATGTAGGCGCTTTGCTAGGCCGAGGTTATGGTGCTCAGGTTGAAAATTCTTTTTCAACAGGGCAGGTTTATGCTGAGACTTACCTCGGAGGCTTACTGGGTTCTCTATCGGGTTCTGTTAACAACTCTTACTCTTCTGCTAATGTAACCAGGACAAGCTCCAGCTCTAACTATTATATTGGCGGGCTTATTGGCTATTTCGGAGCAAATGATGTTATAAATAACTCTTATGCAACTGGAACTGTTAAAGGCTGGGATTTTACAGGGGGCTTTATTGGCTATAATAGCGGAGGGTATATCTACAATTCCTATGCAACCGGCGATGTAAGCGGAAGGCAAAGGGTTGGTGGATTTGCTGGCCAGCAAACTATTTCTGATAGTGCTGGCGCGGAAATTTATAACTCATATGCAACCGGGGATGTAAGTACAACTGTGTTAAACTCTTTATACACAGGAGGCTTCATAGGCAACCATTACAGCGGTTTCATCTATAACTCTTATGCAACCGGAAATGTAAACGGAAGGGATGAAACAGGCGGCTTTGCAGGAAGAAACACAGGGGAAGTCTACGATTCTTATGCAGTCGGCAATGTGAGTGCAATAAATTATGTAGGCGGCTTTGCAGGAAGGCTCGGCGGGGATTTGGTAAACGTTTATTCAGTAGGAAGCGTCAGCGGGTCAACATACCTCGGGGGTTTAGTAGGAGGATTCTATGACTCTAACCTTATTAATAACTCTTATTACAACACAGAAACCTCAGGACAGGACGATGACGACGGCAGGGGC
>DSBS01000087.1 GCA_011045925.1 Candidatus Woesearchaeota archaeon
AAGTTATTCAGTATATCAATTAATGGCTTGTTTTTTTTCATATTCTTTTTTTATCCAGGGGGTAATATCGCATTATATTAAATCTTTTTAAAATCCTTGGGAAAAAGCTGAATTTGAAAGCTCAGCTACCTCTGACCTCTCTGACTTTTTTCTTGAAAGAGATATGTGTGCAGATATGCTTGATTCTTTTACCTTTTTTGAGTTTGCTATTCTTGTTGTTGTAGAGCTCGAAGCACTTAGATGGGGCTTAGAATGCTTTACAGCCCTAATCTGTCCAGGGTCATCTATAAACACTGCTTTGCTATTTTTGCCAATCCTTCCCTGGATGATGTAAGCAACATCTGGGTCAAAGTTTTGCGATTCCTCCACAATTACTAAAGTTGGGGAGCTTTGTCTCCCTATTGTCCTTCCCTGAATATATTGCGAGGGCAAGATCTCTATCAAATTCTTTCTAAAAAGGGTGTTAATGAAGTCATTTAGCTTCTCTTTGTAATGCAGGTCATCCATCTTTTTCTGGTTTTCAAAAATCTCTTCAAGCTGGTTATTCATTGTCTTAATCCAGGGTCCCATCTTATCCTCAAGATTCCCGGGGAGATAGCCAAAGCTTTCATCACCAATCTCTTTTGTAGACCTTATCATAACTATATTGTTTATCGTTCCTCTGTCAATCTGGTAAAGCCCAGCCATTAATGCTAAAAGGGATTTCCCTGTTCCTTGGGTTCCTGATACTGTTAGCAGGCTTACTTCCTGGTTGCTTGTTAGCAAAAGCTCAAAATAAGGTATTTGATATTCTCTTGGGAAAATGTTTCTGTGATAAGGGAATCTACGGAATAAATCCTGTACATTCTGAGCTCTTAGGTCTTTTTCATCAATCCCTTGTGTTTTTAAAGCATCATCAAGTGCTTTTTTGATTTTAAGAATATGAGTTTCCGGCCTTATTGAAAGTGGCCTATAGCTATTTATAATGCTTTTCATCTTATTATTCAAAGCTTTAATATCGAACTCAGGGCTTAAGTCTAATTGTTCATCGTCATGTTGGTCTTCACCCCTGCATTTCTTAATGTAGTCAATATACTCCATAAGGTTAAGCATTGGCCTTATATGCTCCAGGCTTGGCATAAGCAAGCCAAACCTTGAATGGCTCTCCCCTTCAATAATTGGCTCGAAAAAGTCAAGAATCATATTGGGATAAAGCCTTGCTTTTTTAGAAAGGTTATCAACCAGTGATTCAAGTGGAACCACGTCTCTTCTTAGGATTGCCTCTCTGAATCTATCTTTTGAGCTTTGGGGCAGCTCAATCTTAAACATTCCTGAAAATCTCCTGTTTTCATCGAACTCTTCATTCCTGTATTGCTCAATCTTAACATCAAGCCCGTACATGCCTGCTTTAAGCTTCATGCTGTTGTCTTTTGTGATTAGAGTTACCTCTTTTTCATTTCTGGTTAATTTCTTTGCTAAATAAGCAGAGTATATTATTTCAATGTCATTGTCGCCCTCAAATAATCTCCTCCTTGCAAATCTGGCGAATTCTTTTTCATCAGGCTTTATTACTGCAAGTATGCCGCCATTTTCAAGCTCAATTCCCTTGTATAAGTCAGTGAACCTAGCTTCAGTCCTTTCTATTATCTTATTTATTGTTTTTAGCGCGATTCTTGCAGAATAGCTGGCCTTCTCATTTGCTGAATTTGGCTTATATTGAATGTTGTGCTTTCTATAATCCTTGAGGTGGTCAAGCTCTTCAATCACTTTAGCAGGAATTAAAACGGAATTTGGCTCAGAAGACTTGCTCTCATCGAAAACATAATCAAAGTCCGGATGCATCTCTGAAAGCGTTTTCCAGTTTCCAGAAAGAAAGTAGACAAGAGTCTCTGGATACTGTATTAACTGGTTAGTATCAGGAACAAAGATTTTTTCGCATCCTCTTAATTTATGCTCAAGCTGGTGATCTTTATTCTTTCCTTTAAGATAATTCAGCATGCTTGGCTTTTTTGCTTCATCATTATAAATTTTACTATTCTTAAATGGTTGTTTTGCAAAAGCGATTTTCTGATGGGTGATTAGCAGTTGGATAGCGATATACTCCTAATATTTATTTTATCCAGCTCTGTTTGAGATTTTAATAAGTTATTTTATGCAGACACATTTTTCTGCCCTATTGAATAAATCACGATATAGAAAAGCTTATAAATTCGGAGTCTTAAAATCAAGCAATGGCAAAAAATATTAATGTTGTTTTTTTCACCTTTTTATTTCAGGCTTTCCTTTTTTCAGCCTTTTCAGGAGCTTCTATAATATATCTTTATGACCTGCCTCCCTATGCGGGAGAGTTTACAATTGACTTGAATAGCTTAGATCCTATGGTTAAAGACATAGTAATTGATTCATTGTCCAGTGAGCGCCTGACTTACTTTAGTTTCCTTAAGAATGTAAAGCTTGATGGTGACCTTCTTTGGCTAAATTTATCTTCTCCTAATGAAATAAAGCTTATTATTGATGAGACAGGAATTTATTTTGAGGAGAAAACCCAAAGTTATATTGTTGAACTCGAAAGCCCTGCTTTAATTCCAATGGTTTTAGAGATTAAAGATTCTGAAGATATAAAGCATGAAGGTGATTTTTCGGTTCAGTCTTTTGTTGCACGCCATGAAGATTTGTCTCAGGCATATATTTCTGCCCTGAAAAATGAAAGGGATTCTGCTTTGTCAGAGATTCGCTCAGCTCTTTCATTAAAGAAATCTGAGTTCCAGCCAACCAATGAATTCTTTGTTTCTTTTAACGGCTTTGCTGTTGAGATGACACCTGAGCAGGCGAAGATTGCTGAAAAGTCAAAGCTGGTTAGAAAAGTTCATGAGGATTATAAGGTGCATATTGCGCTTTATGACTCAGCAGACTTGATTAATGCCACGAGTGTCTGGAGCCTTAACTCAAGCCTATCTGAATGCGATCCTGAAGAGGATGATTGCCTTACTGGAAAAGGCGTAATCATATCCATAATAGATACTGGCGTTGATTACACCCACCCTGACCTGGGCGGCTGCTTTGGAGAGGGCTGCAAAGTCGCTAAGGGCCACAATGTCTTTTCGGGAAGTTTTGACCCGATGGATGACAATGGCCATGGTACCCATTGTGCTGGAATTGCCGCAGGCAATGGTGTGCTTAAGGGAATTGCGCCTGATGCAACAATTTATGCCTTTAAGGTTCTGAATTTAGACGGCTCAGGTTATTTAAACCATGTACTTGAAGGAATTGAAAGGTCCCTGGACCCAAATAGGGATGGGAGTTTTGAAGGCCAGGCAGATGTTATTAGCATGAGCCTTGGTGGCAGTGGCAATCCTGATGATGCTTTAAGCACTGCAGTAAACAATGCGGTTAGCCTAGGATCTGTTGTGGTTGTTGCTGCAGGCAATAGGGGGCCGTCTGAAAGTACAATAGGAAGCCCAGGAACTGCAAAGCATGCACTGACAGTTGCAGCATCAGACAAGGAAGATATGATTGCTTCATTTAGCTCAAGAGGGCCGGTTTCCTGGGGCGGAAAAATTCTGCTGAAGCCTGATGTCACAGCTCCTGGCGTTTATATATGTGCTGCGAGGTCATCTTTGGATAGGATTTCAAATGATGACGCTAGCCGGATTTGTTTAGATGGTGAGCACTTGCTTCTTTCTGGGACATCAATGGCAACACCTCATGTGGCTGGCTTAGCTGCAATTCTTAAGCAGAAAAATCCTGACTCTTCACCTTTAGAAATAAGAAACATGATTACTTCAACTTCTAAGGATTTGGGTTTTGAGGCATATGCCCAGGGCTTTGGAAGAATTGATGCCTTAAAGGCAGTTTCAGCAAGGCTGGCTTTTTCTGGCGATTTGGATTTTGGATTGATTCCATATGAAATAGAAACATTAAATGCAACATTATTTATAACCAACCTTCAAGATGTAGGCCTCTCTGTGGAAATCTCCGTTGATTCAGCAGTTGATTTCGCTGGAGAGATGGTTCTTGAAGATGCAGTCATTTTTAACATGACAAATTTTAACATTTCGGCAGGAGAAACTAAGGAAGTGACAGTAAGCTTAAACTTTCCTTCCCTGTACGATGGGCATTACAATTCAAGAATAAATGTTTTTGACGGCGAGATAAATTATACCTTACTGGCGTTCTTCTCAAGGACATCTTTATTAAATATTTCTGTTATTGGCGGTGAAAAACCTTCAATCCTTATTCATAATCTTGATTTTTCCAGGAGATACTCCTCTACTTTTAGTTCTAATAATTCAGTCATTTCTCTTGTTTCTGGAAATTATGTAGCTTACGCATATGAGTATAATTCAAACCAAGCCCCTTCTTATTTGCTTGTTTCGAATTTAACAGTTAAGCCAGGAAAAGATAATCAGTTGGTTTTGAGTACAAGTGACGCAAGGCTTTTCACAATAGTTTCATCAAATCACCGCTCAGAGAAGGTCGGAGTTTATCAGAGATTAATTGGTTTTCTTACATATAAAAATAAGCTTGGCTTTTGTTCAGATTATACTGATAGCGATAGCTGTGTGAATAATGACCAGGAGTTAATATGCGGATGGAGTAGTGGGCGATGCTTGGATGTTTTTTCTGGGCTTCTAAACCACGTCTTTCTCTCTGATAAAGATTGGGACCTGGAAATTTATTTATCTAACAAGCCGGATTACCCCCTAAATACTGACTATTTATTCAAGTACATTGCAAGAAA
>DSBS01000037.1 GCA_011045925.1 Candidatus Woesearchaeota archaeon
GGAATAATGTTGACATCCCCATTCACAATCAGTTACGCAGGGGTTATCATCTGGTTCTGGCTCAACACAATATCCCTCTCTGCAAACTTCACCGCTGGCACAATGGTTATCAACGGCACAGTACGCACACTTATTATTTATACAATAAGGTATTGGATAACAGTCACCAGCATGACTGCAGGAAGTGTTAACTTGTGGATCCACGCACCAATTATTGACACATACTTTTCTGCCTGGACATCTTCCACAGTCATACTCTCCATCACAACCATCGTCAACAATGCCACACTGCACTCCTAATTCTTCGGAGCAAGCTAATTCTTTTGGGATACACTCATGTTCGACACATTTATAGTCCTTACACACTTGCCCAATTTGACATGGGCCACAGCTTCCGCCACAACCATCGTCGCCACATTCTTTGCCATCACAATCCGGCACACATGGTTCCTGGCATACACAGCTTGAAAACCCTGTACACTTTGGCTCATAGCCGTCTGCACAGTTGTTTGAGGTTCTTACCCAGACAAAGCAGGTGCATACATTTGTCTTACACTGGTTATTCACACAACCCTGTCCTGTTGGGCATGAGCCACAGCAGTGTTGCTCACAGCCGTCAAAAACATAGCCGCATTGCTTATCTCCACATGGATTGATTATCGTTGGCTTACATATTTCTGGAGGCTGTGGGGGAGGTTGCGGAGTTTCTTTTGGCTCAGTCCTGCAAGCTCCGTCTTCACATCCATACTCGCATTTTATGGTTGTGGATTTTGCCTTGTTGCCTTCACAGTATCTCTCTATAACATTTCCAAAGATATTGCACCTATCATAATCCTTAAACCTTCTCCATGATACAAACCAAAGAACCTGAATTTTTCTTACACCTTCAACATAGCCTTTCTCAAACTCGTTTTTTCCACCATCTGAATCATAGCAAAACTCCTGGTCTTTTGGAACACAGTTGCCGCCGATACAATACTTGTCTGAAGAGCAGTCTGCATCATTCTTGCATGAGGCTGGCGGCTGCTGCTTTTCTTCACAAGCCCCATCAATACAAACCAAACCCTGAGGACAATCTGAGTCAGCTGTACATTGAACTGGCTCTTCAGAGCATTTTTCAAGGCAGGTTCCAAGGATTCCTGCTACTTGGTCTTGGTTCTTAGGAGGACAAAGAGTTAAGCCGTCACAACATTGCATATGCATGCCATCTAATGTTGTTGGTATTGCCTTTCCTTCAGGAACACATTCTAAGCATCTTGCATCATAACAACCGTACCTGCATGCTTCTTTAACAACCCACTCTGTGCCGTCATCACTGCATTCCATTAGCCTTCCATCAACACACTTCTCCTGCCCTATAACACATACAGATTCATAAGGGATGCATCTGCAAACGCAAACGCCATCAATACACAACTGCTTGGGACCATAATATCCCGCTGGGCAGCCCTGAAGACAAATAAGATGGGAGCAATCTGAATCGGCTCTGCATTCTGCTGGACTTTCCCTGCAAGCACCATCAACACAACCAAACTCGCAAAGGCCTATTGTATTCCATCCAGTCCCATCCTGGTTGCAGGAAATAACATGCCTTCCATCTTCAGTGCATTTCCTTTCTCCAGGAACACAACCAAGACAGGCTCCTTCTGAACAGCCTCCTGAACAGTGCATAAGGGTTACTGAAGGAGTCCGGCCAGAAGAAGATTGAGTTCCTGTACAATAGAACTCAAAAAGATGATTGCCTAGGCAGTAATCAGTAAAGCTAAACTCCTGGCCTTGATAAGAGCCAGAGATAGTGCCTTTATTATAATAATCTATAGCGACCTGCCCAGTACAGGTATTCCCCTTCTGTGCATAAGCTATGCCAGCAGCCAGTATAAACATCAGAAAGACGATAGGAAATGCTTTTTTTGCTTCCATTATTTTCACCAAAACCCAACTAATATGGACTTTCGGCTACTGAAATATATAAAGGTTTCGTTTTAGGGCTTGCCCCTATTAATAATTAAAGCAAAGAAAAAAAATCAACCTTTCCTAAACCTGCCGATAATATCAGCTAAATCAGCATTGCCTAAGAAAACAGACCTGCAGCAGTACCTTTCAACGCCAAGCTCATCCATGGCTTTCTTAGGCGTTTTGCCTGCTTTAATGTGGCTAAGGTAGTCCTGCCATAAATGCGCTAACGGCTTTCCACAGCTAAAGCATCTTATTGGTATTATCATCTTGAATCACCTGTAAGAGGTCTGCCTCTTTGCCCTCGCCTTGCTCCTGTTAGGCTTTCTTGCTTCCTTATACCTTGTATCAGCTACAAGCAGGTGCCTGTCGTATTCCGCAAATCTCTCCTTAAGGCTTTTGTCTTTAGAGCATTCAACAAGCGCCCTTGCGATTGCAAGCCTCGCTGCCTCTGCCTGTGCATTCACTCCGCCGCCAAATACATTTACGGATATATCAACCTTGCCTGCAACCTCATCTGCCAGAATCAATGGCTCTTTAACCTTAAGCGCATAAACCTCTGAAAAGTATATGTCTAAAGCCTTTCCATTAATTCGTACATCTCCTTTGCCCTGGGTTAAGGTTGCCCTGGATATAGCTCTTTTTCTTCTTCCTGAAACATGAATCGGCTTCATTCTTTTATTCCTCCATTATGGCCAAGCTCGCTGCAAATCCTGCCAACAGAAACCTGCTTAGAGGTAAGCAGTTTTGAAGCATGGAAATGCTCAAGCTTTTCCGGGTTTGAGCCCTTAAGCTGCTCTGGGAACCCAACATAGCACTTAATCTTTTTAAAAGCTTCCCTTCCTCTTGGCTTCTTCCAGGGTAGCATGCCCCTAATAATCCTCCTAACAAACAAGTCAGGCTTCCTATGCCAAAAGGGCCCATACCTTGGGTGGCCCATATCGAAAAGCCTCTTGTATTTTGAGATAACGTTGTCAAAGCTTCCGGAAACAACTGTTTTCTCACAATTTACAATAATTACATCCTCGCCATTAAGCGCCTGCTTGGCAGCAAAGCTGGCGAGCCTTCCAAGAATCAACCCATCTGCATCAATTATCATCAATCATCACCTCAGCCTATTACCTTAAGCTTGTCCAGCTCATTAGGAGCCTGCTTAATGTAATCCTTGATTAAGACAGCTTTCGAGCCTGAGCCTGTTATCTTTTCCAGAGCCTGCCTTGAAAAGCTTGAGGCAACAACAGTAACCTCGTGGCTCAGCTTCCCCATGGAAAGAACCTTCCCTGGCACAAGAGCAATGTCGCCTTTATTGGTATAAGCGCTAATTCTTGAAAGATTAACTGCACGGCTGATTCTGGACGGCCTCTCCAGCTCAACCGCAATCTTTTTCCAGACCCTGCCTTTATTCTCAGTGCTCAGCCTCTTCAGAAGGCATATTGTTTCTCTTGTTTCCGGGTTAGTAGGTCCTGTTTTCATATTAATTCACACTCTTTTCTTGCATTTTTTGCTTGATGCGGGAGACGGGGTTTGAACCCGCGCAGGCACTACGCCACTAGGCCCTCAACCTAGCCCGTTTGACCACTCCGGCACCCCCGCGTACATATCATACTGCTTTTGACAGCTCCTTGAATTTGCTGTCCAGCGCCTCCATTGCTTTTTTGAAAATCTCGGCATCTTTAAGCTGGCCGAAATTATCTATTGAAAATAAAAATTCATCTTCCTTAAAAGACAGCTCGATTACATCAGGGAAAGCCTCGGCACAAGCCCCGCAAAGAGTGCATTCAAAAAGCTTCTTTTCATCAACAATAAGCTTGCCGGACTCTACTTTAAGCAAGCCCCTGGGGCAGGAGTTAGCCACAGATGACGCATTTTCGGCTTTTGGGTTTTTGACCTTTAATTCCGGCACATTCTTATAAAATATATGCCCCGGGCTCCACTTGGAGTGCTCTTTGCCCAACCCCATAACTGCAATGCCAGTAAACTCCAGCTCCTGGCCTTCCAAAAGGTTCACAATAGGGGTTTCTGGGTAAATTGGCTTAATCTTCGGGTCTGAAAAAGTCAGGCCTGAAGCCTTTACCATACCTGGCCCCTTTGCACTAAGCTTAAAGGCTACATGATACTTTGCAAACTCTCTCGGGTCAACATCTTCTGGCGGAACCTCATAAGAGTCAATATCTGTTTTTAGCGAGACCAGCCCAAGCCTATGAGCAATAAACTCATCATAAAGAGGAGAAGAATTTTTTACAAACTCAACCTCTTCAATTGCAAGGGTTGGAACCAGTGAAAGGGCCGCCCTTCTAATACTATTAATAAAAGCAGGAGTCACTCCCTTTAACAAGTAAGTGCTCGTTGTAAATTTTTTAGATACTAGCTCAGCTTTCATTTTAAACCCTTCTGCCTCTTTTTCCTCCTCTTTTCCTGCATCCGTCATGCGGAACAGGAGTGAGGTCTTCTATAATGCCTATCCTAAGCCCGACTCTTGCAAGAGACCTTACTGCAGCCTGCGCTCCAGGGCCAGGATTCTGAGGGCCGTTATGGCCTCCTTTTCCCCTGATCCTTACATGGACTGCATTAACTCCCTTATCCATTGCCTCAATTGCTGCTTTCTTAGCTGCAATCATTGAAGCAGTTGGCGAGCCCTCCAGCCTTGGAGACTTGACAACCTGGCCGCCTGAGCTTCTGGCAATTGTTTCCTCTCCGGTTATATCTGTAATATGAATAATTGTATCATTATATGAAGCGTAGATATGAGCAACACCCC
>DSBS01000013.1 GCA_011045925.1 Candidatus Woesearchaeota archaeon
CCTGGGCACTTACACCTTCAGCGAAGAGATTATTGACAGTGACTTTGACTGGCTTGCTCCTTTGTACAATCCTGATTACCCAAGCGGCTCATTGGGCGTTTTCACAGATGGCACGATTGAGCTTACTGAGACTAACCCTGACAAAACTCTGCTAGTTGTAAACCAGCTTGAAGAAATAGAGGAGCCGAAAGGCAGTATCACAGTTTGCAAGCAGGTGTTTAACCAAACAGGCCATTTGGTTTCTGGAGCAGGATTGTCTACTTCCTTCCACGTTCCTGGTTTTGGGTTCCCAAATACATTTTTTGGGCTGCCTTTAACTTATGATAACAATAACCTGAGCTGTGTTACTTACGATAACTTATCGCTAGGGAGTTACCTGTTTGGCGAGGAAATTATTGTTGGATTAAATCCCTTCATTATCTGGGAGGCGCCTCTTTACAACCCCGACTACCCAGCTGGCTCTTTAGCTGAGTTTAGTGACGGGGATATTTCTTTAACAGAATCTAACCCTGACAGGACCCTGCTAGTAGTTAATAGCTTCCATGAAGCTGACATTCCTGACTGCATTGACATTAATTACACAATTCCATACTACTTTAACGGCAGCTCTCAGTGGATTGACACGCTTTCAAGAGTAAAGCTTCTTATTGATCAATCTCTTGACCTCTGTGTTGATGCTGACCATAAGTACCGCTTTGAATCTGTTGATGAGGAATACTGCCTGTCTTCATGCGCTTCGTGGGTGCCAAGCGGCTATGATGCTGACTGGCATGGGTACTCAGAACCTTTCCCACTGCCTGAAGAGGGATGCTTTGTTATTGAGTACTATTCTGATTTCGGGCCTGTTAACTCAGAGGTTGAGTGGGATTGCATCTTTATGGACAAGACGCCCCCCAAGATAACTAAGGAGGTTGGCTCGCCAAAGCATATATGGAATGGCTCTAATCCTGGCTTTTATCCTGAGGCAAAGGGTTTCTGCTGGAACGACTCTTCCGAGAACTATTCTGAATGCTGGAAGGTTACGACATACACTCCGGTTACTGCAAGCTGCGAGGATATTGGGTTTAACCCGAGCGGAGTTAAAGAGTTTTGTTTCATGGTGGATGTAGACGGAAGCGACATGACTTTGGATTACTGTGAGCAATACGAAGGAGAAATGGAGGATGGTGCTTGCTGTATGGATGGCTTTGAGGTTGAGCTTTACTTCCTGGAGGACTGCTGGCATAAGCTGTCTTTTTTCTGCGAGGATAATGTGGGCAAGCGCTCTGAGCTTGTTCAATACTACAAAGTCGAGGGTGAGCCCTTTGAGATTGAGCTTAACAAGAAATGGAACCTGGTTAGCGTGCCACTGAAGCTGATTGATGGCTCGCCTGATACAATCTTTGGCTCACTTGAAGAGGTTGTTAGTGTCTGGGCTTATGATGGCAGTGACTGGCTGGTCTGGTCGCCTGATGCGCCGAGCAACCTTGAAGAGGTTCAGCCTGGCTGGGGATATTGGTTATTAATGAGCAAGCCGGAAACGCTGAGCATTGACGGAAGCCTTTTTAGCCCTGCGGAGACTCCTGTTGCAAAGAGCTTGGTTAAAGGCTGGAATCTTGTTGGTTACTATGGCACCGAGGGCATGACTTCGTATAATGGCCCTGTGGGCAATGGAAAGAGAGCTGAATGTGTTTTCAGCGGGCTGAAGAGTTCTGTTTTTCATATTCCTTTCAGCAGCCTTTGGACTTACTGGGAGCTTTTTAATCCAAACCCATGGGTTCCTCTGGGAGAAAAGAGCAGGATGGACCCTGGGGCTGGCTACTGGGTTTTCGCAAACAACGGTGGGATATATGCCCCGGTTTCATTTTGCCCATGATAAAAGCTCTAGAATGAGTAGCTTAATCTTTTTTTTTTAATTCAATTCATATGTGAATAAAAGGATTTGGGTATTTCAAGCTTTACTAATGTAGAATTTAAGATTACTTTAGTTGTCGGATACCTAAGTAATCCTGCAATTATTTTGTATTCTTTTGCTTTCGGTTTTACTGGTACTTAGAAAATTCTTCTTCGCTGATTTTAGCGAGTTTGAGAATGCCTCTCAAGGTGCCAATCTTTAGCTCTTTGTGGTTTGGAACAACAGTGCCAATTTTCCCTTCAGTGGTTGTTTTTACAAGGACAACATGGCTTCCGCTTTGCCTTGCTACTCTGAAGCCAAGCTTATTGCATAAAATCTTAACGCAATCACTCCCAGAAGTTTTCTTAAGCTTTGACAACTTTGCCTACCTCGAAAGTTGTAAGAATAGGGTGGCCTGATTCCTTGAGCGGAAACTCCTTCAGGTAAAGCTCAGTGGCTTCTTTAAGGTTAGAAACAGCTTCTTCAATGGTCTTTCCCTGGCTTATGGTTCCTACCTCTGGGCAACTGGCAATATACATGTCTTCTTCTTTTTGAATTAGTGCAGTGAAAGTAGTCATGTTATTGGTATTCTTATGCAGATATTTAAATGTATCGCGTTGCAGGCTGAAGTGAGAAACTATAATAAAACTCAGGCTTTTGGCCTAAATATACCCGCCTTTCTGCAGGTTCCAGAGCTTCTTGTACAGGCCTTCCTGCTTTATCAATTCTTTGTGTGTGCCTGCCTGCTCTATTCTGCCGTTGTTCATAACTACAATCAGGTCTGCTTTCATTATTGTGCTTAGCCTGTGGGCTATTACTATGCTTGTCCTGCCTTTCATGAGTTTTTCAAGGTCTCGCTGGATTTCGCTTTCTGTCTCTGAGTCAAGGGACGAGGTTGCCTCATCTAAAACCAGCACTTTCTTGTCTGCGAGTATTGCCCTTGCTATGGAGACTCTCTGCTTTTCGCCTCCTGAGAGCTTCATTCCTCTTTCCCCGACTATGGTTTTTTCCTTGTCTGGAAAGCCGGCAACTACCCTGTCAAGCTGGGCGAACCTCATTGCTTTGAATATGTCTTTTCTTTTCGCTTTTGGGTTACTGAAGAGTATGTTGTTGTAGATTGTGTCGTCAAACAGCACTGGCTCCTGTGGCACTATGCTTAGCTCTGACCTTAGTGACTCCTGCTGGAATTCCCTGATGTTCCCGCCGTCTATTCTTATGGAGCCGGAGTTGACATCGTACAGCCTGTAAAGCAGCTTGATAAGCGTGCTTTTTCCTGAGCCTGAGGGGCCTACAAAGGCAATCTTTTTCTCGGGCGGGATATCAAGCGTGAAGTTTCTTAGTACATACCTGTTTTTGTACTTGAAATACACTTTTTCGAAAGAGATTCTTCCTTTCTTTATTCTCAGCTTTTTTGCGCCTGGTCTGTCAATTATGGTCTTCTTTACGCGGTGGTACCTGAACAGGGACTCGAAGTCTGCCATGCTCCTGTAGAAGCCCCTTAGCCCGTGGTCAAAGCCGTAAAGGTGGCCTATCATTGAGCCGAAGGATGTGTAGATGAATACTATTGAGCCAAATGTTATTTCTCCTTCAAGCAGCCTGAGCACGGGAAAGCATATGATAAAGAATAATCCTATTCCAAGTATCAGGTTATGCCCCGAAGAGAGCCACCTGAAGAAATTCCAGTGCCTGAGGAATGCCCCTCTTGTATTGTTGCTTATTCTTTTGTAGCTTGCTTTTGTCCTTTCTTCTTTTCCAAAGTACTTTATTGAGTCAATGTTGGTAAAAAAGTCGCTTACTGCACCTTTCTCATAGTCTTCTGCGTCGTTTGCTGCTATGTTGTATGCCTGCTGCTTTTTGTTTATGTAGAAGCTAAAGGCAATGAATGCCGATATTGTAACAAGCACAGTGATAGATGAGCTGAAGTCAAATATCATGATTGTCCCGGCAACTACTGCTGTCTGGAAAAGCAGGGGTATGAAGTTGAATACAAACACATCAGTAAGCCTTTCTATTGCATTTGCCCCTCTTAAGAGCCTGCTTATGATTGAGCCTGTCTTGTTTGATGTGTGAAACTCATGGTCAAGGTTAATAAGATGGTTGAAGAGCTTTCTTTTCAGGTCGAACATCATGCTGGTTTCAAGCTTGTTAATGCAGCTCATCCACACCCACCTGAAGATTGCCTGGATGCCTTTTAATGTGAGGAATGCTGCTGCGAGCAATATTAGGAAACTGGTAAAGGCCTGCCTATCCTGCTCTCCTGAGATAAAGAGCGTTGCTGAGTCTGTAAGGAACTTGAAAATAAAGCTTTCCGCCGAATAGGATGCCTGGAAGAAGAGAATCAGGATCAGCACAGCTATTATCAGCCCTTTGTAGTTTCTGGCTATTTCCCAGTACCTTGCAAAGTTGTACCTGAAGTCAATGGGCTTTTTTTCCTTTTCCGGGTTTTTACTGTTATTTTTCATTGTCTTCTGCAAACTTTTAGAGGATTTTTAAAGGCTTTTTTAAGTTTTGCTCTTTATTTCCGGAAATATTTTGCGAGTTTTCTGAGAAATCAAAAAGCAAGGTTTATAAACCAATAATCTAAAAATGGAAGTGAATGCTTTGTATTC
>DSBS01000085.1 GCA_011045925.1 Candidatus Woesearchaeota archaeon
TCCGCTAACTGTGCCCTTTGTGTAATAGTTGATGCCTCCGTCAGTATCGTAGCAGGATGGCTGGGCTAAGGAGCTATAAGAAGATAGCACAGCGAAGGCTGTTAGCATGAAGAAGAAAATTGTTTTTCGAAAGACATTATTGCATGTTTTCATCATTTTCAATATGCTAAAAAGGCCACCAATATCTCCTTTAGGTTCCCCGATTTAAATAGTTTGTGGTTTTGAACTTTATAGAGAGAATAATTCAAAAAAAAGTATTCAGAAAGAAAATCAAAAAAGAATCTTAGTGCTTGTTATTTCTTCCTTAAGCCCCTGGACTTTTTTGCAGCGCTGGTTAGCCCCCTGTAAACCCTTCTGTTGTGTGTTGGCAGCACAATCCAGCCAATATCCTTATCATTAATAATAGACGGATGCATCTTGTCTACGAGTATAACCTCGTAATAAACATGTGTCTTGTCCTTCCCAACCCAGTAGCTGTTAAGAACCTCAAGGTTTGGGTGCCTTTTCTGCGCTCGCTGCTCACAGACATGCCTGAAGTTTACCTTCATTGCTTTCCACTGCCTGCTGGTCTTAGACCTTCTTCCGCCTGAAACCTGCTCTCTCTTCTTGCCGCCTCTCCTAACTCTCACTCTTACGACAACAAAGCCCTGCTTAGCTTTATAGCCAAGGGCCCTTGCCCTGTCAATCCTGGTAGGCCTCATTACCCTGTCTACAGCAGGAGCTTTAGCCCATTCTATAAGCCTTTTTTTGTGCTCATCCCCAAAGCTTTCCTTAGGCCTTTTCCAGGCCTGCTTTACATACTTGTAAAATCCCATTTAACTCACCATTTAGCGTTCAGCATTCCGCCACATTCGCTCTTGCTCAAGGGTTTCCGATTCTGTTTATAAAGGTTTTGCTGCCTTCTGTTATTTATCGCAAAGTAGCGTCACCATTGGACTCATTAGACAAATGTGCGCAAAGGGATTTTAAAGAAGCAAAGCCAAAAAAAATCAGGTGATAAAAAATGGAAAACATGGAAAAAAGAATAAGGGACCTTTCAATAAAGATAATGGGGCTGGAGACAGTCCTGTCAGCCTTAAAGGAAGAGCTGAAAGAGCTCGAGTCTGAACACCTCTCAGATATATTCTGCCCGCCAATAAAGGCAGAGATAAGGGATTAAGAAATCACAAAGCATACTGGACGGGCCGGGAATTGAACCCGGAACCTCTGCTGTGCGAGAGCAGCGCCCTACCATTGAGCTACCCGCCCGATGCGATGGAAAAACCAACCTGATTTAAAAAGGTTTTTCTCTGCCAGCTAATCATCAAAGAATAATTACCGCCTTTCGGGCTTTGCTTTCTCAAGGGCTTTTATTCTCTCATCTTCAGGAAGATTCTCAAGCCAGATCCGGTCGAACCCTTCTCCTGTTCCCTTCCCTGTTATCTCAATGAATTCTTCGTGTTTTTTCCGTTCCTCGCTTTCCTCCCAGGCTTTATTCAGGATCCTCCCCACATTTTCTGCATACTTGTCCAGCTCTCCGCTCAGTCCTGTTACAATCTCCTGCGAGGTGTTGTCAGTGACTTCAGGCCTGTGCTTCTCATAGTGCTCCCTCAGAATATAAGGAAAGTCAATAATCATACAGGGCCGCAGCAGGTTGTCATCCACAGGCTGGTGTAGCCTAATGTCATTAAAATAAGAAGAGTTCCACGCCTCTTTAAGCGAAACGTCATGCAGGTTGTGTGTCGCAAAGTGAGCAAAAACACAGGGCTCAAGGTACCCGGAAGGAACCACCTGCGCATACTTCCGCGCAGCGATGCATCCCTTAACCGCCGAGGCATCGTTCCAGAAATCTATGACAAATAGCGGGTTATTCTCCCTGTATTCTTTTATGAACCTGCCATAGTTCAGCCTTTGCTCTCCGGTGGGCATATCATCCAGGGAAGGAAAAAGCCCAACAGGCATGCACACAAAAGTCCACCCAAACATTGCTCCCTTGTCAACCAGCCAGTCGTTAAACTTAAGGCTTGTTAGGGCATCGTAGTTCCTGTTTGTCAGCACAAGCGAAACCCCAAAAGGAATTTTCTCATCCTTCAGCCTTTCCATTCCTGCGGTTACCTTTTCGTAAGCACCCTTTCCCCGCATCTCATCAGTTTCCTTCTCAAACCCATCTATGCTGAAAACAGGAATCATATTCTTGTTTATTTTTAGGTAATCGACAGTGTAATCATCAATCATGGTTCCATTGGTAAAGAACTGGAATTCACTTTCAGGATGATTCAGGAAAGCCTCCCTGTAGCCCGGCCTCCTGAAAAGGAGGCTAGGCTCCCCGCCCAGTATTGTGAAAAAATGCGTTCCCATCTCCTCGGCCTGCGTAAGAATGTCATCCAGGAACTCCGGCTCCATCTCCACCGCACTCTTCCGCCTGTCCTTCACCTCTTTAACCAATCCTTTGTCATCCCTGTTGTAGCTCTTCGCCCAGCATATGTTGCAGTCCATATTGCAGCGCCAGCTTGGGTTTACCAGGAGCGTAAACGGCGCCTGGAACTCTCCCCTTTTTATCTGCTCCTCTGCCTTGCTCTGCCATTCAGCCCCAGATCTCAGGATAAAGTTATATAGAAACGTCTTAACATAGCCAGGGTCGCTTTTGAAAAGCCTGTCAAAAGTCTCATAAGGCCCTTCCCTGTTGTCAAGCACCCAGTCAATAAACTTAGAAAGCCCTTTGCCCTCGCTCCTGTCAAAGCGCTTTAGCGTATTGAGGACAACCCCCAAACCGCCAGGAATATTCCTCGATATGAGCAAGCCAGTATTGACAAATGTTGTTATTTTTGGGTATTTCCTGAACTGCTCCCAGGCCTTTTTAGCAGGGCTGTGTTCTTGCTCGTATCTCTGTATGAAATCACTTAGCTCTTCTTTTGAATCAAATTGGCTTGGGCTCAAAGTTTTTTCCTCCCGAAACTTATAAAATGCTTTTAAGGCATCTCCGGAAATTCAATGTTACTGGTTAGTTCATGTATTTAAAATTATCTTTTGACAAACAAAAGCACATGCTAAGCACATTATTCCGCAATCGAAATGTTTTTAAATAAACCAAAATCCCAAAAGGCAGTGTATTCCAATGGTCAGCAGAATCGGAACCTCAAGGACAAAGTCAAGGCACAAGTTTTCCAAGCATTTCAATGAGAAAGGAAAGCTTTACATTACTAAGCATATCCAGGAGTTTAGTGTTGGAGATAGAGTTGTGCTGAAGGCAGACCCTTCCCATCACAAGGGAATTTACCATTCAAGGTTTCATGGCAGGATTGCAACCGTCAAGGGGAAAAGGGGAAAATGCTATGAAGTCTCCTTTAAGGACGGCTCAAAAGAGAAAACACTCATAGTTGCGCCATGCCACCTAAAGAAGCATGCATCTGCGGGGAAAGCATAAAATGGTAGAAATCATAGAAAAAAAGCCTCTCTCACTTATAGAGGTCAAAGATGAGCTCATGAGCATCAAGAAGAGAGACGGCGAACTCAACTTCAGGGCAGGCAAGGTTGAAGAGTACCTTAATAATGCAGCAGCCCTTAATAAGAAGCAGTCCGGCGAGCTAAGAAAAGAGCTCGAGAAGCTTTCAATCCCAAGGCTAAAGGAAGAGCATATCTGCAAGCTCATAGATATCCTTCCATTCAGCGAGGCTGACCTTGTTTCCGTGCTTGAGCAGTACCCAATTACCATAACCAAAGAAAACCAGAAGAAGATTATTTCTGTTATCGACAAATTCCGGAAAGAATAATTCCTGGAAGCCACTCAGGCTTTGGGCTCATCTGCCAGTCATGCTTGTCAAGTGAGACTTTATGCAAGGAGTTGTAAAAATAAACCCTGATAATATTTCTGAAAAAGACATTCAGTACTGTGCAGGCCTTATTAAGAAAGGAGAGCTTGTTGCCTTCCCCACAGAAACAGTATATGGCCTCGGCGCATCAGCATTCCTGCCTGATGCAATAAAAAAAATATTCCAGGCAAAGAACAGGCCGCAAGACAACCCGCTTATAGTCCACATCTATGATTACAGCCAGCTTAAGGAGATTGTTAAAAGCGTTCCCGAAGATGCCCTAAGGCTTATGCAGGCATTCTGGCCAGGCCCCCTTACCTTCGTACTTCCCAAAAGCAGAAAAGTCCCGGATGAGGTTTCAAAAGGCCTCGGTACTGTTGCAGTCAGGATGCCGGGTCACCCAGTGGCAAGAGCGCTCATAAAAGAAGCAGGCCCAATCGTAGCCCCAAGCGCAAACCTAAGCGGAAAGCCAAGCACAACAGACTCAAAGCATGTAATCCATGACCTTCACGGAAAAGTTGCCTGCATAATAGACAGCGGAAAAAGCACTCTCGGCTTAGAGTCAACAGTTATATTGTGCACCAAAAAGCCATTTGAGATTCTCCGCCTTGGCTTCATAACAGAAGAAGACCTAAGGCAGCA
>DSBS01000095.1 GCA_011045925.1 Candidatus Woesearchaeota archaeon
GATTGATTCTATTGCTCCAAGAAGAGTGGCAAGTGAAGACAACAAAGTTGGCGAAAGAATGGTAAACCAGCTCCTTACCGAAATGGACGGTGTTGAAGAGCTCAACGATGTAGTTATTATCGGGGCAACAAACCGGCCTGACATGCTTGATACTGCAATTCTCAGGCCAGGAAGGTTTGACAGGATTATACTGACACCTGCACCTGAAGAGAAATCCAGGCTGGAGATTTTCAAGGTTCACACAAAGGGCATGGCTCTTTCAAAGGATGTAAAGCTAAAGGAGCTTGCAGAAAAAACTGAGGGATATTCTGGCGCTGACATAGAGGCTGTATGCAGGGAAGCTGCTATGCTTACCTTAAGGAAAAACATGGACTCTGACGCTGTAACCAAGGAAGGCTTTGAGGAAGCTCTTAAAAGAATAGGTCCATCAATAACTAAAGACATTATGGATGCTTACGGCAAGATGAAGAAGAAATTCTCTTCTGCAAGGGCTGAGGAGATGAGGGCCAACAGGCCAAACTATTACGGCTAAAATGGACGACCTGCTTTTGTTAATACTTGCGATAGTGGGCATGTTTGCTATTTACTGGGTGCTTTTTGGGGAGAAAAAATACCAGAAGATGTTTGAAAATGGACATAGGCAGGATTCTGAGGTTTCTGGACAACCAGCTGAAGATAAGGGAGATAGAGGACGCAAGCCAGAACGGGCTTCAGGTTCAGGGAAAAAGGGAGATAAATAAGATTGGGTTTGCTGTTGACTCTGACATTGAAACCCTGAAAAAGGCTAAAGCTAATTCATGCGGCTTGCTGATTGTGCACCATGGCTTGTTCTGGAGCGACAAGTCTCTTTTGGTTGGGCTTAAATATAACAGGATAAGGTTTCTTATGGAGAATTCACTTGCGCTTTATGCCTGTCACCTGCCGCTTGACATGCACGAGGAGTATGGCAATAACATTTCCCTTGCAAGAATGATTGGGCTTAAGGGCATTTCCCCGTTTGGATACAGCCATGGGTTTGCTATTGGCTTTTCTGGCGAGATTGAAAAGATGCCTATTGAAAAACTTGCTGAGCTGGTTGACTCTAAGCTTGGCTCTAATTCAAAAATTCACCGATTCAGGGAAATGCCTGTGCAGAGGATTGGAATAATATCTGGCTCCGGCGGCTCAGGGGTTTATGAGTGCCCTGGACTTGGCGTGGATACGCTGCTTACTGGTGAGGCAAATTATCATCGGCTGCTTGATGCCAGGGAGATTGGAATCAATGTAATTGAAGCAGGGCATTATGAAACAGAAACAATAGGCTTAAAAAGGCTGATGGATAAGGTTAACGAAGTGCTCGGTGCTGAGTGCGTGTTCATTGACTCAAAAAAAGAGCTTTAAACATGAAGAAGGTTAAGATACATACAAAAGAAGGGGATTATGAAGGGCTTCTTGTTAATGAGGTAATCGAGAAGAGAAGGCAGTTTCTGATTGTAAAGCTGGATTCAGGGTACAATATTGGGGTTGACAAGGCAAAGATTGTAACAATGCAGGAAAGCGAGGAAAAAATCCTTCCTGATCAGAAAACAGAGCCTGGCAGAAAGCCTAGCCAGCCTGAATCAGAAAAAGATTCGCTATACATTCTGCACACCGGAGGGACTATTGCCTCAAAAGTTGATTACAAGTCCGGGGGGGTAAGCGCATTGTTTACACCTGAGGAGATTGTCTCGCTTTTTCCTGAAATAAAGGGCAGCCATAGTATTCAAGCCAGGCTTATTTCGAATGTTTCCTCAGAGGATATGGGGTTTTCTTCTTACAATAACCTTATTGAGAATATTGCAAGCTTTGCAAAGAAGGAGATTGAGGAAAAGGAAAAGATAAAAGGGGTTATTATCACGCATGGCACGGACACCCTTCATTACACAAGCGCTGCGCTTAGCTTTGCGCTGCACGGCCTGCCTTTTCCTGTGGTTTTAGTAGGAGCACAAAGGAGCTCAGACAGGCCATCAAGTGATGCAAGGATGAATCTTGCATGTGCTGTAAGGTTTGTTGAGTTTGCGAAGCCTAAGGAAATCTCGGGTGTTTTTGCCTGCATGCACTCTTCCATAAGCGATGATTCCTGCCTAATCTTCAGGGGTGTTAACCTAAGGAAGATGCACACCTCGAGAAGGGATGCTTTCAGGCAGATTAACTCAGCACACTTTGCTGAGGCTTGGTTTAATGAAAACCGGGTGGAGCTAACCAAAAGCGCACTTGAAGAACTCAGTTCTGGAGAAAAGAAAGAAAGGTTTTCACACCAGGAGTACAGGCCTGACTTAAGAATAGGGGTCCTTTATGCACACCCAGGGCTGAGGAAAGAAGAAATTCTTGCTTATCAGGGCTTTCATGGATTAATTATCGCCGGGACAGGGCTTGGGCATCTTGGGATAAGCAGGTCTGAAGAGGCTGACAATACCGGCAACCTTGAGGCGCTTAAGGAGCTTATTAAAACAGGCACAAGAATTGCTGTTGCACCGCAGTCTATCCATGGAAGAATCAACCTTAATGTTTATTCCCCCGGAAGAAAGCTTAAAGAGATTGGGATTCTCGGCAATCTTTGCGCTATGACTATTGAGACTGCATTTATTAAGCTGGCTTACCTTATATCTTGCTTTAAGCCTGAGCTAATTGGTGAGCTTTACCATGCTGACTTCTGCGGTGAGAATGGAAAGAGGAACCTGCTAAATGAGTGAAGAAATGCCATATGAGGAGATTGGATTTAAATGTGGGCTGGAGATTCACCAGCAGCTTGCCTGCGGAAAGCTTTTCTGCAGCTGCCAGCAGGATGAATCAGATAGTAATGCTTGTTCTTTCTTCAGGCTGCTTTCTGTCTCTAAAAGCGAAACCGGGGAAGAAGACCTTGCTGCCTCTTTTGAGAAGGCAAAAAGCAAAAGCTTTCAGTATGTTGCTCCTGAAGATTCATCATGCCTTGTGGAATGTGATGAGGAGCCGCCGCATAATGTTAATGATGATGCTGTAAAGGCTGCGCTTGAGGCCGCGCTTCTTTTTGGCATGAGGCCGCTTGACTGCATACAGTTTATGAGAAAGATTGTTGTGGATGGCTCTAACACATCAGGTTTTCAGAGGACTGCCCTTATTGCAAGGGGAGGAAGAGCTGAAGGCAGCTTTGGTAAGATTGGGGTTTCAACTCTCTGCCTAGAAGAGGACTCATGCAGGATTGAAAGCAGGGAGCATCATGGAGATGTTTACAATCTTTCAAGGCTTGGGATTCCGCTTCTTGAGATATGCACTGAGCCAGATATAACAAGCCCAAAGCAGGCAAGGGAGTGTGCTGAGCAGATTGGGCTGCTGGTTAGGAGCATAAGCGCTGTTAAGCGCGGCCTGGGCACTATCAGGCAGGACATCAATATTTCTGTAAAAGGCGGCAGCAGGGTAGAGATTAAAGGAGCACAAGACCTGTATCTTATTGAGAAGCTGGCGGAGTATGAGGCTGAAAGGCAGCTTGGGCTGTTAAGGGTGAAGGACATGCTTGGCCCTGTTGACATAAGCAAGCTAAGGCTTGAGATTAAGGATGTTAGTAGTGCGCTTAATGGTTCTGAGTCAAAGGTTATTAGGGCTGCGCTGGAAAAAAAAGGCAAGGTTCTTGGGACCAAGCTTGCTGGAATGAAAGGAATTCTTGGGATTGAGATAGCTCCGGGAAAGAGAGTTGGCTCTGAGATCTCTGACTATGCAAAGGCTGCTGCCGGTGTTAAGGGGCTTTTCCATGCAGATGAGCTTCCTGCATACGGAATAACAGGCGAGGAATGCAAGAAGGTTTCTGGGTTGCTTGGGTGCTCCGAGCAGGATAGCTTTGTGATTATTGCAGATGATGAGATTAGGGCGGCAAAAGCTCTTGAGGTGGGTTTCTGCAGGGCTCTCATGCTGTTTGAAAGTGTTCCTGAAGAGGTAAGGCAGGCAAGGCCTGATGGGAGCAGCTCTTTTATGAGGCCAATGCCAGGAAGCGCCAGAATGTACCCGGAGACTGATGTTCCTTATATTATAACAGACCTTTCTGACATTTTCAGGCCAAAGCCTATTACTGAGAAAATAAGCGAAGCTGTTGCACTGGGTATTGAGCAGCAGGCTGCAAAAGAGCTTCTTAAGAAGGGGCTTTATGATGC
>DSBS01000012.1 GCA_011045925.1 Candidatus Woesearchaeota archaeon
AAGTGAGATAGAGAAATAAGCCCTCTTTCGGTTTTTTTAAAGAGAATAAATGAGTTTTTGGTTTAAGAGTTGGTTAATTAAAAATGGTAGCCGGAGCAATCGCAGGCGGAAGCACCCTAGCTAAGGTTGGGAAGGCTTTGTGGACTGCCGGAAAACAGGTTCCGAAAGTAGGCATAGGCACTGCTGCTGTTGGAGGAGCAGCAGTTGGAGCAGGGTTTGCTGCCGGAAAGGGAGTGTTTGGTTCAATCGGCAGGTTCTTTCGCTCTTTCTTCCCTTTCAATGTATATGATTGGTTTTTTGTAAGTGCTTTGCTTATGCACCTGTTTGTTGATTATTTTGTCTTTGGCTTTAACTATTCTAACAGCAATCTTTTTCATATGCATTTCTGGTTTGCTATTGTGTGGGCTTTTATTTTCACAGCAGAGAGAAGCGTAGGAATGGCAATCCTTCCAGCCATATTGGGTAATTTGTTAATGCTTATAACTGTGTGGGTTGTGGACTCGATTGTTTTTCCAATGCTCAGAACAGCCTCAGGCAATCCCAACTTTATTATCTTTAACAGGATTCTTCTTCCAATCTGGCCTATTTTTGCCTTGGCATATGCTTATTACAAGAGAAAAGAGCAGGGTGAAACAAGCCCTTTTATAAGAAGGGCTTTCTTGGTTTGCATCTTTATCGTTATAGTGTTGTTTTCCGGAGAGCTAAGGGTTCTTGCTTCAGGATTGCCTCATTATGGTGATGCTTACTCAGCTGTTGACAAGGTTGAAGCAGGAGAGTATATCTCACGCGGGATTGACAGGACTCGGAGCTCAATTTCATCAAGCTTTGAGTTCATAAAGTATTTTGTTACATTTGAGTTTCTTCAGGATGAGCTTAGGAAGCTGAATCCGGAATCAGGAAATTACCAGCAGGGGCAGGATTCCTCAATTGGCGTGAAAATTGACTCAATCAGGCTTATTCCGCCAAATATAGATTACGGGAGCGATGATTCTATGCTGAGAATCAGGCTTAACTTCAATACCTATGCACAGCTTTTAGGTGATAAAGGCGAAGTGCTTTATGAGGAGACAATCAACCCTGTAATCAGGAGGGAGCTCGATTCGCTCAGAGTCAGGGTTTATGGAGCCTCAAGAATATCAGGAGAAGATATCTTCCTTAGCGAGGACGATATGAAGTGCAACAGGCTTACCCTGGGAGACCTGATAAACAGGGTGGAGTCAATATGCAGGCCTGACCTAAACTACCTTCTTTCTGCTAATGATGAAAAGCCAGCTAAGCTAAGAGCGATAATAAATTATGATTTTGCCACAATAGCAACCAAGACATTTTTTTTTATGCACGAAAGCCTAAGGCAGTTTAACCTGAGGACAGGAAAAGAAGAAGATGCTTACAAGCTGTATTTTGAAAACGAAAGGCCAACTTCTGCCGAGAATACAGGCGGCCCTTTAAGAATTGGCGTTAATGCAGATGGGGAAATGATGTTTAACCCATTGCTGGTAAGCGAGGAAAGGCGCTACCTGTTCCTCATTCTAATTGAGGATGTAGGCCAGGGAAAGCTAAACAGCATTGAAAAGATTTATATCTACGCCCCAAGTGGAATGGAGTTTAAAAGCAGTTTCTTCTCAGAAGCATTCCTTAGCAGCGTTGAATGCAGGGAGAAGTTTTTTGGAGACCAGGTTCCTTTCTCAGACCATGTATGCCATGTGATGGACAAAGAGAAAATAAGAATCTATGGAAACCTTCATGAAACCAGAAACCAGTATTTTGTTCTTCTTTCATTTGCCCTTTCGGACAGTGTTCTCAGCGGAAATCTTGGAAAGTCCGAGGTTTATGTGAGAATTGACTACAACTACAATATAACTTCACCTGAAATAGGCTTTCAAAGGCCATTTGGCTTATCTTTAACAGAATAAGAATCCTGTTTGTGCGCATTTTTGAGTGTTTGTTTATTAAATATTAACTTAAGATATTAACTTAAGAATTAAATTTAAGCCTACTTGTTCATTCTGTTGTTTGAGTTGTTAAATATATTCTGGATAGATACATCATATTTTTTCTCCTTCTCCTGGTCATCTTTTTCTTTAGGCTCATCTTTGTTTTTTTCAGTCAGCTCTTTTTGAACCTCATTCTTTGGCAAAGAGCTCCTGGCTTCTTCACTCCCCGGGCTTTTCTGCTTTTCAATCTCAGCAAGCTTTTTGCCTAAAAGGTCCATATTTGTATCAAAATAGCTCTTAAGGTTGTCAAAAAGCGTCATCATTTTTCCAAACTCGTTCTGAAGCCTTTCAATCCTTTTTTCAATGCTTTCCAGCTTGCTTAAGTCGAATCCTTGTGGCTCCGGGGCTTTTTGCCCTGGCTTCTCGCTCAAAGGCTTATCATCATGCCCGCTTTCTTTTTTCTGGTTAGTTTTTTCAGCATGAGCCTGGGTGTGCTCTGTCTTTTTTTCAGAATACTTATCGAATATGCCGGAGTCATCTCCTGACTTTCTAACCATTCCTTCCTTCTCAATGATTCTGTAAGCGTCTTCTATATCTGTTGCGATTCCTTTTGAAACCAGGTCCCTGGCAAGCCTTCCCTTCTCCTTGATTCGGTCAATATCTATCATTTTTGCGAAATCCTCAAATCCTAAAAGTATCATTACTTTATAATCTTTTTGCTCATGGCTCAATGCCTTTTGTTGGATGAAAGAGCGGCTCTTTGTCTGATCGGTAAAGGTCAAAATACTTTTTTGCAGTCTCGATGATGTCCAGCGTTTTTTTCTTGAGCTCTTTTTTGTGGAATTCAACCCTGTCTTTCATCCACCTGCCTGTGAAAAGCCTATAAAAGACCCTAGAGAAGAAATTCTTATGAAGGCCGCTTAAGTCTACACCGAGCTTTGACTTAAATTCTGTTATTACTTCGCCATTGTCAAGCTTAAGCTTTCTCCCGTCAATTACCACTTCCTGCTTGCTCATTGCTATAATGTGGACATCAATGTCCAGCTCATACCAGATCTGCTTGCTTTCTGTAGTCTTTTTTGAGCGCCACCAAAACCAAATCTCCCTAACGCTGCTTCTGTCTTCCCAATAGTAGGTTTCGAGGTAAGAATCGTCTTCTTTTTCTGGCCCTTTGCCGAAAAAATCATTTTCAAGCAGCCACTCATGAAGAAGCTCGTAGTATTTAGTGCAGTCAAAAGGCTGTTTCTTGTGCCTTAGCTCATACTTGTAGACCTCAAAAGGCTTTACTTCTCCAGGCATAAGAGGTTTTTAGTATTATTAATTTAAAAAGCTTTGGTTTTCAAATCTCTAGTTTTAGGTACAAAAATTTTTCAGTCAATCAGGCTTACCAAAAGATTTAAAAAACAACCCGAAATCTACAGGAGAAAGCCTCGCTGGTGTAGTCCGGCCAATCATTTCGCCCTCTCGAGGCGAAGACTCGGGTTCGAATCCCGAGCGAGGCAGGCTTCTTTGCCTTTTGTGAGCATTAATGAGATTTTTTGTTCTCCCTGAATTAAAATAAACACTTAAATATGAGAAACAAAAGGTAAGCCCTAAAATGAATCAGCATTTAAGAGAATATCTTGCCCAGGTTAAGCAGCAGGGTTTTACCAAAGAGCAGGTCATTGATGTTCTGGTTAAAAGCGGCTATGACCGCGAATCTGCCTCTAGCGCAGTTTCTGAGGCGTATGGCAACAACAAAACAGCCAACAATCCAGAGCCATCAATCCAGCCTGAATCTGTTCAGCCAGGGAATTATGCGGCTGGTATTCCAGGAGCCAGTCCAGGAATGAAAGCACAGCCCTTTACAGGCCCAAAGCCAAAAAAGACAATCCTTTTTGTATTCCTGGCTTTGTTTATTGCTTTAGTTGGAATTGGGCTTCTGCTGCTTATGTTTGGCTCTGATGCTGAGCCAGAAACAGCAGGCTCAAACTTGTCCCTTCAGCCTTCTGAAGAAACAATAGGCGCTGAAGAATTGGATGAAGCAGAAGAAGCTGAAAAAGCCTTAGAAGCAGAAGATACTGGAGAATTGGATGAAGCAGAAGAAGCTGAAAAAGCCTTAGAAGCAGAAGATACTGGAGAATTGGATGAAGCAGAAGAAGCTGAAAAAGCCTTAGAAGCAGAAGAG
>DSBS01000055.1 GCA_011045925.1 Candidatus Woesearchaeota archaeon
AAGCGCAAGTTTGGTGCTAGCGTGAGCTCTCTTTCAGCCCGAACAATGCGGGCTGAAATATATTGTAGGGCTATCACCCACAATATTATTTGTTTTTTATTTGGACTTTTTGAACAGAGCCGCCCGCCAGGCAAAATTTATAAATACCTTTTTTCTATGAGCTGTTTATGCCGGGCTTTATAGACATGGTAATTCCTTTAGCAGTGGTTGCCTTTCTAATTTCCACTTTGGTTTTTCCAAAGAAGCTTCGCTTTTTTATTGCCTCAGCAATCCTGCTTTCTGTTGGACTTGTTGGAATTCTCTATGAAAACTGGATTGTCACCTTCAGGCTTGATAAGTTAGCCCTTGTTAACTTTGCAGTATCCTTTATGATTATAATTGCAGGCAAAGAGCACCTTATGGAGAGCTTTAGGGAGAAGTCAAACCCGCTTAGGGTTCCAAGCTTAATACTGGCGCTTGCTTTGATATTGCTAACAACAATGCCGACTTTGCACAGCATGGGAATTATTGATTTTATGCTTCCTGATTATCCTTCTGTAATAAATAGTTATCTGTATGTTGTCTGCGGGATTTTTCTCTTTCTTGGGATTTTTCTGCTTCCTAATGAAGAGAAAAAAGTTTCTTACAAGAACATCATCCCAAAGAAGAACAAGAGAAAAGGCTAGCGAGGGGTAGATTTGAACTACCGACCTCCGGGTTATGAGCCCGGTGGGCACTCCTGGCTGCCCCACCTCGCTATATAGCAGAAAGACAAGGTGCTTATTTATAAAGCTTTTGAATGCTTTTAGGCTCTTTTTATCTTCGCAACAAAGAAACCCTCAGTGTCGTTGTCCTGGGGGTGTATTCTTAGGCATTTCTCAATGCTTTCATGGTACTTTCTCCCCATAAATTTCTGAAACGGCTTTGAGCGCTTTATTTCGAGGCTTATTTCCTCAAGCCGGGCATCTTCGTTCCTTTCCAGCAGCCAGGAAACAACCTCTTCATTCTCATCAGGGTCAACAGAGCAGGTAGAGTAAACAAGAACACCCCTTTTTTTAAGAATCCTGAAAGCGTTCTCAATAAGCTTTTTCTGCTCCCTGGAAAGCTCTTCAACTGCCCGTGGGTTCCACATCTTGAAGGTTTTCAGGCTTTTTCTTAATGCTCCTGTGGCAGAGCAGGGCGCGTCAAGAAGAATCTTGTCAAAATAATTTCCCTTTATCGCCTTGCCGTCCATTTCTGTAATAATCACATTGCTAGCCCCGCACCTCTGGACATTGTTTCCGAGCATAATTATCCTCTTAAAGTTGCAGTCGTTTGACACAATGACCCCTTTGTTTTTCATCATTGCAGCCATCTGGGTAGTTTTTGACCCAGGCGAAGCAGCAACATCAAGCACAGAATCTCCTGGCTCAGGCTTAAGCACTTCTGGCGGAAGCATGCTTGCAGCTTCCTGAACATAGAAGTAGCCGAGCTGGTGCTCAGGCAGGTTGCCTATGTCTCTTCTTCCTTCTTTGTGCTCAATCCAGAAGCCTTCCCTGCACCAGGGAACCTGCTTCAGGATAAACTTCTTCTTCAGCCTTTCCTTAAGATATTCAACAGAAATCTTGAGTGTGTTAACCCGGATTGACTTTCTTAGAAAAGTGATTGAGACTTTGATAAACTCTTCATAATTTTCTTTGAATATTTCCTTAAACTTTTTTTCAAAGCTCTCTTTTGGGATAACCTTGCTTCCGTCCTGCGCAATGTATTCCATTTTAAAGCATCATATGTATTCTTCCTTTTTAAGAAAAGAGGCTATGTTCTCAACAATCTCTTTTACAGAAAGCTGGGATGAGTCGATCATCAGGTCAAAATTATCCGGGCTTGTGTAATCAATGCCATAATACTTCAGGTACCTCTCTTTTTCTGTGTCCAACCTGAACCTTATTTTTTCTTTAACTTCATCAAAAGATGCGTAGGTTTCGTTGCTCGTTTTTCTGTCATCGCCGAATATTCTTTTTGCTGCAACTTCACTATCACAGTCAATGAAAATCTTTACAGAATCAGGAATAAAGTGAAAGCCAAGCCTGGAATCCATTATAAAATTATCCTCTTTTGCGTACTCTTTCTGCTTTTCATCGAGAAGATTGTCTATTTCTTTGGTTTCCAGCGCTGCTTTGGAAATCTCATTTATGTCCATTCCTCTTTCCTTTGCAAGCTCTCTCAGCAGGGTTCCAATTGAGTGGTAATCCAGGTCTAGTCTCTTTGCAAGCTCCTTTGCAACTGTGGTCTTTCCTGATCCAGGAGTGCCTGAGATACTAATTTTCATTTTCTCCTCTTGCTGCTGAGCTCTTTTATCATCCTGTCAAAATCCTCGATGCTTGCAGTCTCGAAATAAACCGAGGCAAACCTGATATACGCAACCTTGTCAATCTTCTTTAGCCTGTCAAGAATCATCTTTCCTATCTCCTTGCTGCCTATCTTGGAAACGCCCTTTGTAGTAAGCTCATCCTCAATGCCTTTTGCAATGCTTTCAAGCTCTTGCTCATTAATATTTCTTTTATGAAATGCTTTCTGAAGCCCTTTTATAATCTTGCTCCTGTCAAAGATTTCCTCTTTATTGTCCTTCTTAATTACAATTATAAGGAATTTCTCGTATGTGGTAAACCTGTTGCTGCATTTAATGCACTCTCTCCTCCTTCTTATTGCAAGGCCTTTTTCAATCTCTCTGCTATCTATAACCTTTGTTTCAGGATTTTCGCATACCGGGCATTTCATTTGCTCACCTTTTTCTCCTTTGGCTTGAGCTCGCCGAACACTCCCCTTTCTTTTATCGCAAACTCCCTTCTTGTGGATTCAGCAATGGTCCTATGCTTCTTTACTTCGAGAAACCTGGCACCCGGAATCTTAATGCCTTTTGGAAACCCAAGCTCAATTATTGTTTTTGAGATATATGAAATGATGTCTCCTCCAATCAGCCTTAGCTCGTTAGCCTTTGAAAAATCAGAGTAAACCTGCGTGGTTATCACAACAGGAACAGACTTCTCTCTTGAGATTACCGACAACTTGAGAAGCTGCTTGCCAAGCTGCTTGTTTACTTCATACACATCTGAGCTTTTGCCTATCTCCAGCCTGTACAGAAGGGCAATCGAGTCTATCACTATTGCCTTAATGTCCTGTGAGAATTCCTTGTCAAGGAGCTCAATAGCTTTTGTCTGCTCCTCAAAGGTTTTTGGAGTAAGGAAAATTATGTTCTGGATAACCTGCTCGAAACTACTGTTTATCTGCCTCAGCCTGTCAATGCTAAAGCCGTTTTCTGTGTCAATATAGATAATCTTTCCGTTTTTCGCTATATGGTTTGAGAAGACAATGCATATATTGGTTTTCCCAGAGCCGGGAGGGCCATAAATTGTTGTTATTGTGTCTGAGTCAAAGCCTCCTTTCAGCACATCATCAAGGAAGCTGATGCCAGTGCCCTGCTTTTTCTGCTTAAGCTCCATGAAAGGGTATGGTAGCCTTTCTTTTTAAAAACTTATGCGAAAAAAACCAGAAAGAAACCAAAATTGTGTTGGTTGCCACTTTCTTTTTTGAAGTTTGGGGTTTTTAGGCAAGAATCTGCATTAATTTAGTTGACATGCTTTCTATACTGAACAAGAACTTTGATGAAATCTTGGTTTTTTTAATGTTGGCTTTTAGTTCATTATACATCTTTACTGTATCTTCTAATATAATATTCCAGTCAAACTGCTTTGATGCTTCTTTTGCATGCCTGCACATATAATTGTAGTCTTTTTGGGATAATTTAAGTATTCTTTTTATTTCATCGGCAAATCTTTCAGGAGACGAGTTTTGGCTGAGCCTGGCGCCGTTCTTTTCTGAAATTAACTCATCTACTGTTTCATTCGAAAGCGCAACAACAGGAGTTCCACTAGCCAGCGCTTCAATTATAACTAGGCTTTGCACTTCCATTCTAGAGGCTGAGACAAAAATGTGCGTCTTTGAAAATTCATCTGCTATCTCTGAATGCGGGACATTTCCACGAAATAAAACATTATTCAGCTTGTTTTCTTTTTTGTAATTCATAATCTGCCTGTAGTAG
>DSBS01000059.1 GCA_011045925.1 Candidatus Woesearchaeota archaeon
AGGATGTCTTCATTATGGGTTACATGTGCGTTTTTGCAATGTTTGTTTCTTTTCAATATTGAAAATAATTTATGCGTTTCTTTTTCTTTCAAAATGCTTTTAAGCTAAATATTCTTCCTCTTATTATTATGTACATTGAACAAAAGCCAATAAATGCATCAGGCACTAAATTCTACATTAATCAAGAAAACCGCGAAGTTGCGAGGGCATACCTCTATGTTCTTACCAACGACCTTCATGAAAGGCCTTTTGGCCTGCTCGAAGATGTTTTTGTTGATGAATCCCTGCGTGGCCAGGGCTTTGGCTCTGAGTTAGTTAAGAAAGTAATCGAAGAGGCGCAGCAAAGAGGCTGCTACAAGCTGATTTGTACAAGCAGGCATGAAAAGCCAAAGGTTCATGAATTATATGAACGCCTTGGCTTCATCAACCATGGAAAAGAATTCAGGATGGATTTCTTGTAATTTCTAATAAAATCTGCTGTTTTAAAAACATTTAAATACTCTTTTTACACATTATTCCAAGAAGGGAACCCTTATTGGAATAAAATCTGGCTTAAAACCCCTTATTTGCCCTTTGTAACGCAGCCGTATAAGATGAAAAACCCTACTGCAATCTATATAAGAGTATCAACAGAGGAGCAGGCCAAGGAAGGCATTAGCATCCCTGCCCAAAAGGACAGGCTGGCTGCTTTCTGCAAAGCCAAGGATTTTGATATTTTTGATTTTTACATAGATGAGGGGTTTAGCGCTGGCTCTTTGAAAAGGCCGCAGCTTAAGCGCCTGCTTGATGATGCAAGAACTAAGAAGTTTTCCAATATTGTGGTTTACAAGATAGATAGGTTTTCCAGGAACCTGAAAGACCTGATTACTCTGCTTGATGAGTTCAAGGGCTTAAAGGTTAACTTTATCTCTGCTTCTGAGCCGATTGATACAACCAGCGCTATTGGCAATGCTTTTATGCAGATAATCGGGGTTTTTGCTGAGCTTGAGCGGGGGATGGTCGCTGAAAGGGTAAAGCTGGCTTTTGATAAGAAGCTCTCGATGAAAGAGTATTTATCAAGGCCTCCTTTGGGGTATAGGGTTGAGGGAAAAACCCTGGTTATTGATGAGGAAAAGGCAAAACTTATCAGGGAGATCTTCGCTGACAGGGTTTCAGGCGTTAATTTCAGGGAAACCTGTTCTCGCTTGGGTATTCCCCAAAGTTCCTATTATTATATAATAGGCAATTCTGCCTATGTGGGGATTTTAAGGTATAAAAACCGAATATTTAAGGCGGATTTTGAGCCGATTATTGACTTAGTCGCATTCTATAAGGCAAGCAGGAGGAATGCAAGGTTTCTGGAAGCAATAACCGGAGAATGAGCTTTTTTTTAAAAAGAGTTACTTTTGGAACTATATTAAATACTGCTTTTTAATTAAAATTTTTAATGGTTGTTGGTTAAAACTTTTTTGAATTATTCATTCAGAATATGCTAAAACTTTTAATTATTTATTGCTTTCTTTAATAGTTGTTAAAAACCTATTAATCTTAAAAAAACAAAACAAAAGCAATACTCAATGCCTTCTCTGCTGGCTTTGGCTTGGCTCTCTTCGTATCTTTACAAACAATCTGTGCTTCTGCTCGTCGTTTGAGAACTCTTCTATAATCCTTTTTGTGAACATTTCTACTATGTCCGGCATCTGCTTAACTCTTTTTTTGATATCTTCAAAGCTTTTGAATGGCTCATTTTCTCTTTCTTCTATGAGTTCCCACATCCTTTTTTTGCCTAAGCCGGGCAGTAATTCAAGGGAGTGCATCCTTGTTGTGAGGGATCTTGCTTTGTTGATAAACTCGATGAACTGCTGTTCTTTTTTCTTTACCAGGTTTTGGATTACGTAAACTAGCTCAGCCTTTGCTGTTGCCGTAAGCTTTTCATAAGCGGTAATGCCTGTTACATGGTGGATTTCTTCTCTTTTTCCCATCCCAATGTAAACTTCCTGCATTGGCTGCAGAAAGGCCTCTTTTTTTGGAATTAGCTCAAGGAGTACAAAGTTTCTTGTACCTATTGCTTGCGCTATTGGCTTTTTCAGGTAACTGGGAGTATTGTCAAAAGGGTATCCATTAGGCAAAAAGTCCAGGATAATTGCATACTCCTCTCTATCCAGATTTGTATTATTCTCGTCCCCCATGCACGGGATGTTGGGCAACCTCTATATAAAGCTTTTGAAATGCTTGCTTTTGGCTGGCTTTAATATACACCCCTCTGGTTCCAGTGGAGTCTTTTGTATTTGAGTATACTTTTTATTATATTCTTTAATACTGATATTGCTTTACAGCAATGTTTATAATGTTGGACCTGGCATTCCAGGCGCATGGCAGAGGAAAAGCCGTATGACGCTAAACCGGACCTGAAGAGGTTTCTTTTTGATGGTATGCTCTTCTCGATAATGTTTGGGCTTGGGGAGGCGTATGTGCCTGCTTATGCGCTTTTCCTGGGCTTTTCCGGGGTTATGATGAGCTACCTCTTCTCGTTTCCCAGGTTGTTATCTGCGCTTGGGCAGCTGCTTTCTGGCTTTTTATTGCACAGGCTTAAGAGCCGCAGGGGCTTGGTTTCTGTGCTCGTCTTGCTCCAGTCTATTACCTGGATTTTGCTGCTTTTATGCGGTGTGTTCAGGCTGGATTTCTGGGTTTTTCTTGGGGTTTTTATGGCGTATTTCTTCTTTGGTTCGCTTGCCGGGCCTATCTGGTTTGGCTGGATAGGCTACTTTGTTGATGAGAAGGAGCGTGGCAAGTTTTTTGGGTATAGGAACAGGATTATCAATTTCTCTCTGTTTTTCTGCCTGCTTTTTTCAGGGATTCTGATTAACTCGCTTGAGGGAAGCACTGTGCTTGGGATTGACGGGGAGCTCTTTAGCTATGGCTTGTTTTTTATTGCGGCGTTTGCTTCTCGCTTTTACAACTTCTTTTTGCTTCGGAAGATTAAGGATGTTACTATCGAGCATTCTCCTGAGGAGCAGTTTAAGTTTTCTGAGATGCTCTATCCAAAGAAGCACCTTTCTCACGAGGTAAAGGTTCTTGCGGGCTTTGCTGCTTTGTTTATGTTCTCTGTTTTTATTGCTGCGCCTTATTTTGTGGAGTATATGCTTAGGATTCTGGGCTTTAGCTACCTGCAGTTCATCTCTTTCTCTTTTGCTGCTGTGCTGGTGAAGTTTGTTGTGAGCAGGGCTGCGGGGATTCTTGGGGATGAGTTTGGGCATGCCAGGATGTTTATGGTCGGTGCGCTTATAATCTCTACTCTTACATTTTCCTGGTTTTTTATCCGGTATTTTCCTTTGCTTCTGATGCTGGATGCGTTTATGACGGTCGGCTGGGCGCTTTGGGACTTGTTTTCTGTGACTCTGCTGTTTGAGTACTCTAAGCCTAAGAACAGGACTCTGATTGTGTCCTGGTTTAATTTTGTGGTTATTATAGGTGCTTTTCTGGGGGCTTTGGCTTCGGGGCTGATTTTTTCAGTATATTCGGGGATTTCTGATATGCCGTTCAGGATGATGTTTCTGACTTCGGCTGTGCTGAGGGTAATCTGCTTTGTTGGGTTTTACAGGGTAATAAAGGATATCAGGGCTTTTAAGCAGATTAGTACTGACAGGATTATAATGAGGACTTTCAGGATACTGCCTGCTGAGGGTGTCCAGTCGGTTCCTACGGTAATGTCGCATGTGAGGAATGGCTTTCAGAGGATTACGAAGATAAACGGCAAGCTGCATATTAAGCGGATTGATATGGAGCCAATCAAAAACCTTATAAAACCTAAGAAGCGCTCTGGCAGCAAAGCCCCGTAGTGTAGCGGCCAATCATACAGGCCTTTGGAGCCTGTGACCCCGGTTCGAATCCGGGCGGGGCTATTAGTATTTCTGGAAAAATCATTGGTAAACAGGGATAATTTAGTTGGTGTATTTTTGGCAATGCTTATTTTTTCATACATATGTATGATTAATAAT
>DSBS01000024.1 GCA_011045925.1 Candidatus Woesearchaeota archaeon
AGCCAGTAGGCTTCCACAAGCCAATAGTAGTAGGAGAACCCTCTGAGCTTTCAGGCAGATCGTTCGAAGCCGGGAAGCCAATGGAAGCAGAGTTCAGGCTGGCCGAAGTTGCAGGCGGAAAAACTCACAGGTACAAAGTAGTGATTTCATATGTAGACGACTTCGGGTTCAGGAAAAGCACCGAAGGAGAGATTGTAGTAAATATCGGATAAGCTGACATTTTCGAGTTAATTAGGCACAGACCAAAACAAACCAGTTTAGTTAATAAACAAAAAACATAATACAGGCAATAGTGATACAGAATGAATAATAAAAAAACCAAGATAAAAGCTTCGATAATGTACGCATCCCTGCTTATGCTGGTAATGTTTGTTTTTGCGTGCTACTCCCCGCAGGAGCCAAAAGGCCTGGGCCAAGACCCTGACCTTTCCCCTTCAGGCACATTTGCCACAAGGGAAGAGTACATTACATTCGTCAAGGAAAGCGGAACAGGATATTATGCTGGAGGCGGAGTCCTTAGAAGCGTGATGGTAGATGACATGATGATGTTCGATGCTGACTTTGCAATGGCTATGCCCGAATCAGCAGAGAAAACCCTCGACTTTTCCGAGACAAACATCCAGGTTGAAGGAGTGAACGAAGGAGACATACTCAAAACAGACGGAAATTACATTTACACAATAACAGAAAAAACCCTTTTCATAATAAAAGCATACCCTGGAGAAGATGCTGAAGTAATCTCAAGAACAGCATTTAGGGACCAGCCGACAGGCCTTTTCATAAAAGGAGACAGGCTTGCAGTGTTCGGGGATATCCAGGATCCTGATATCTTTGATAATGTAGGCATAAGAGTCAGAAACGGGCTTACATTTGTCAGCATCTACGACATCTCAGACAGGGAAAACCCAAAACACCTGGAAGATTTCAGGTTTGAGGGAAAGTATGTAAACTCAAGAATGATAGACAGCCAGGTGTACATCGTAACAGGCATGTACCCAGAGTTCAGAATCATTCACCCAATGCCTATTGTAATAGAAGGCGGGGTTGTGGGAGAAGTTGCACCAAGAGACATCTTCCACTTTGGCATGAGATATGACAGCCCTTACATGACAGGAGTGCACTCTGTTGACATAGAATCAATTGAAAAACTAGGCTCAAAGATAGTAACAACAGACGGAACCCCAACAGTTTACATGTCACAGAACAACCTTTACCTTGCTTCAACTAAAAGCATAAGCTACTGGGAAATCTCAAATGAGGTTGGCAAGGAAATAGTCCTGCCTCTTCTTCCAGGATACTATAAAAGCATTATAGAAAAGATCCAGGAAACAGACTCTGATGTGCTCTCTTACTATGAAAAAGAAAGAAAAATACAGGAAATCATCGGAGAGTATGTCTCAATGCTCCCAAGCGATGAGCAGCAGGAGCTCTCCGACAAGGTTGAGGACAAGACAATTGAAAAGATGAAAGAGTATGAGTATCCGCAGTTTACCTCAATAATAAAGCTTTCAGCTAACAGAGGAGAGATAGAAGTTGCTGACAAAGGCAGCGTCCCAGGCAGAATCAACAACCAATTCTCAATGGACGAGCACAAAGGCAACCTCAGGATTGCAACCACCATCCAGCCAAGCTGGGAATGGAGAAGGTACGACTTCGGGCTGAAAGAGTCCATAAACAACGTTTATGTGCTTGACAGGAGCCTTGACATCATCGGAAGGCTCGAAGGCCTGGCAGAAGGAGAAAGCATTTTCTCAGCAAGGTTCATGGGAAACAGGCTTTATATGGTAACATTCAGGCAGATCGACCCATTCTTTGTAATTGACCTGAGCAACCCAAGAAACCCAAAAGACCTAGGTGAGCTGAAGATTCCAGGCTTTTCAAGGTACCTCCACCCATACGATGAAAACACAATCATCGGCATAGGGAGAGATGCAACAGAAACCGGAAGGGAAATAGGGCTTAAGATATCCCTCTTTGATGTCACAGATGTAGAAAACCCAGTAAAAACCACAAAATTCGTCTCAGATCAGAGATACATGCAGAGCACAGCAGAATGGGAGCACAAGGCATTCCTCTTCTCAAGAGACAGGAACCTGCTGGTAATCCCAGTTTACAGCTTCGGCGGAAGGTTCATGGATGACATGGGAAGATGGATTGAAGACGAAAGCTACAACGGAGCCTTTGTGTTCAACATCTCAAAAGACAGCATAGAGCTAAGAGGGCTTATAGACCACGACAGGGGAGAAGGAAGCAGTAGGCATTACTACAGGCCAAGCGTAGAGAGAAGCCTCTACATAAACGAGCTGCTCTACACCAAAAGCCCATACCTCCTAAGGATAAACAAGCTCAGCACCCTTGAGTCAGTCAAGGACGTAGCCCTGGAGACAGTAAAGCAGGCAGGAGACATACCTGTCTACTAAAAGAAAATTTTTTCTTTTTTTTATTTGAAAAGATGCCAGTGGTAAATCACTCCGCTCTCAGGTATCGAAACAATGTTCCTGTAATTGCCTGCATCAAACTGCCGCCTTAAAAAGCCAACAATATCCTTCTCATCAAAGCTATCGCACTTTTCAACCATTACAAGAGTCCTGTTGAAATACTGCCCTCTTATATGGGAATCTGGCGCAGCAACCATAGGAATGCCCAGCCTCTTACCAAGCCTCTTCGCAGTAAAGTTCAGTATAGCTCTTTGCGGAAATGCATACATCCCGTTAATCTCAACAAAGTCAAAAAAATCCTGAAACTCCTTAACGCCCTTTGCCCTAATGCTCTTGAATATCCTTGAAGTCGCATGCGGAGCGCCAATCAATGCACCCTGAGACTTAAGCTCAATAAGAGTCTTTTCAAGGCTCTGGTGCGATTCAGGAACCTTGCTAAGCCCAATCCCAAGAACATGCACAGGCCTGCCATAATAAAGAGCAGTAATCTCAGCACCAGCAAGAACATAAAGAGCATGCTCATCCCCTTCTCTTGTGACCTTATACGTCGTTTCGTTTACCTTAGCTACCTCAAACCCACCTGAATCAGGACAACCAAAAAATCCTGAGCCTGCCAAAGCAAGCTCCTCAAGCCTTGAGATTGAAACTCCGGCACAATAATCCAGCGTCCTGTCTTCATGGTCTGTCACCGCAACAATCCCGTATCCCTGCCTGTGCGCCTCAAGAAGAAACTCATAAACGCACTTATCCCCGTCACCCCTGTGTGAAGTATGGTTATGCAGGCTTGCAAGCATATATTCCTGCCTGTATCCTTCCTTGTTTTCAAGAAAATCATAATGCTTCCGCCATTGCCGGGCTTCGTTCACAGAAAAAGCAAGATACGCGCTTGCAAGCATCAAAAACCCTGCCTCAAGAAACCTCCTGACAAAGCCCTTTTTCCTTTTCTCAGGCTTCTCTTTTTCCTTTGCCTGTTCCATAAAACAAAACCAGAAGAGAAACTAAGGTTATAAACATTTGTATAATGTGGGGGAAGGGATTTGAACCCTTGTAAGCACTAAGCTACACGGCCCTGAACCGTGCCCGTTTGACCGCTCCGGCACCCCCACTTGATGCCTGAAAAGCGTAAAACAGCAAGGGTTTTATATTTGTTTTTGTTTACATGATTAAAATGGGCAAGAAAATAAAGGCTTTAAGATCTGAAGACCTTCCAGAAGGCACAATGAAAAAGGCAGATGTTGGTGAAAAAAGCATACTTCTTGCAAGAGTAGGCGGAAAGCTTTATGCGATTGAGTCAAAATGCACGCACATGGGAGCAGAGCTGAGCAAAGGCAGGCTTGTTGGGAAAGACGTAGAGTGCCCCTGGCACCACTCGCGGTTCAGCCTGGAAACCGGGAATGTAACCAAAAAAGCATTTTTTGGCCTGGCCAGAATGAAAGGCCTTAAATCCTTTAAGGCAGTAGAAAAAGACGGGGAGATTTTTATAG
>DSBS01000061.1 GCA_011045925.1 Candidatus Woesearchaeota archaeon
ATCTGATAATGCAAAAAATCTACACCTTATAAACCTTCTCAATTTCTTCGGCTGCCTTGTCCCAGGTGAAGTGCTGCTCCACTAAAGTCCTGCCTACTATGCCCATCTTTTCCCTGAGCTTCTTGTCTTTGGCAAGGGCATTCATCATCTTAGATAGATCTTTAACATTCCGTGGCTCTACCAAAAAACCGTTCTTTCCATCCATAACTACATCAAGTACTCCGCCAGATGCGTAAGCCACAACTGGCTTTCTGCATGCATTCGCCTCTGCAAGCACCATCCCGAAGCCCTCTCTTGTGGAAGGCAGGACAAGAAAAAGTGATTTCTTTATCTCTGCTATTACATCTTTATAGTCCGCAAGCCTGCCAAGAAACCGTACTCTCTGGGAGATTCCTAGTTTTTTAGACATCTTTATTAGGCTACCTTTCTCCTGGCCTTCGCCGATTATTTTGAGCTTTATTCCAGAGTTTTCTTTATGCACTTCCTTAAAGGAGAGAAGAAGGTCATCGATATGCTTATGTGGAATCAGCCTTCCTATGTAAATTATGGAATTGTCCTGCTTTTGGCGTTTGATTGAGTCAATTAGCCCAACATCTGCCCCGTTAAATACTACATTAAGCCTTTTTTCTTTAACTCCATATTCTTTAATCAGAGCCTGCCTGACTACATTGCTTACTGTGATTATTTTCCTGAATGGAAGCCTGTAAACGCGCCTTTCAACAAAAAGCGCAAGCCTTGAGTGCTGAATCCACTGGGACTTGTCCTTTGTGTGGGAAACATCATGGATTGTTGCTACTATATTCTTCTGGAGCCTTAGCAGATGGCAGATGTAAGCAGGGATGAAAGATCCGAAAGGCTGGACATCGACTGCATCATACTTATGCCTGGAAAGCCAGAAAAACACGGACAACATGAACCTTATTAACTGGCTTACTTTCCTGTTTGGCGGAGAATCTATGACTGGGCCTATGTGATGCACATTAATGCCATCAAACTGCTCTTTGTCTGGAACTCCTTTTACACGAAATGTAAGAACATCAACCTTATGGCCTTTTTCTGCAAGCCTTTTCAGTACCTGGTGAAGCCTTACCTCGCCGCCTCCAAAATATTGCGGCACAAAGAAATCTGAGACTGCGCAAATCTTCATTTTGCTGCGTTCTCGTAAACGTGCTCTACCTGGAATGCGAGCTTTTCCCAGTCGTACTTCTCAAGCACAAGCGGGGCTTCGCTGAGGCACTTGTCATAAAAGGACTTGTCCTTTAAGAGCTCAGATGCCTTGTCTGCCAGGTCGAGCTCATTGCCTGGCTCAAAGAGCTGGCCTCCTTTGCCTGTGTCTGTAACCTCGATTGTAGGAGGAATCGCTGAGTTTATGAAGGGCGTGCCTGCTGCCAGGGCTTCTACTGTGACTATCCCAAAGCCTTCTACGTCGCTTGGCAGGCAGAAGAGCTTGCTTGTTGCAATCTCCTTCACCACATCCTCATGCTTCTCTACAAAGCCAAAGAACTTTACATGCTCTTTAAGGCCAAGCTCATTAGCCATTTTCTCCAGGCTTTCCCGCTCAGGGCCTACCCCGATTATCTTAATTAGCAGGCTTGGGAATTCCGGGAGCATTATTTTTGCTGCCTTGAGCAGCAGGTCTACTCTTTTGTACTTGACCAGCCTCCCAACAAAGCAGATGCTATCTGGCTGCTTCTTCAATTCGCCCAGAGAATACTTTTCTTTATCAATTCCATTATACACAACAGTAATCCTGCTTGGCTCTACCTTTCCTCTTGTCTCAAGCTTCCCTTTGGTATAGTTGCTTACTGCGATGAAATGGCTCCACTTCATGGAAAGAATTCTTCTCTCAACAATCTCTCCAAGTATTCCTGAGGGGCCCATGTTCTTAACCCACTCGCCGCCTATCCAGACATCGTGGTATGTTGCAACTGCCGGGACCTTGTGAAGCCTTGCTATCTTGTATGCTGCTGGGTAGCTTACAAAGTTGTAGCCGTCAACCACGTCAGGGTTAAGCTTTTTTCCTGCCTTCATTGCCTCACGCACAAAGGAAAGCCTTGCTGAGAGCTTTCCGCCCTGGGAATAGTCTCTCTCATTGCCTACCCTTATAACTTCTATGCCGGCAAAACTGTCTTTCTCTTTTGTGCCTGTCTCACGGCTGGTTATAACTGTTACCTTATGCCTTTTTGCAAGGTGCCTTGCGATGTGGAATGCCCTGGCTTCCACGCCTCCTTTAACATCGCATTGGTCGCTAAAGGGAAAGAATTCTGTCACAATAAGGATTTTCATCTTAGCAGCTAAACTTGTTATATATTTAAAAGTTTATGGTTTTCCTGTGCAAACTGGCTGAGCTACTTATAAACATTTCTTCGATGGCCTATTTCAACAACAATAACCAGCAGCTTGCCTGCAAGAATATCCAGAATTACTCTAAAGTTGCCTATCCGCAACCTGAAATACAAGCCCAAACAAAAAAGAAAAGCTTATATTGTTTAGGCATATACACAAAGTATGCTTCGCATACACAAGGAGTATAGGTGGGATATATGGTAAATGCCATGATAAGGATTTCGGACAAAGCAAACCAAATACTGAATATTGTAAAGGCAAAAAGAAACCTTAAAGACAAGTCTGAAGCAATTGAGTATGTTGCCTTAGAATATGGAAAAGACCTTCTCGAGCCACAGCTCAGACCAGAGTTTATTGAGAAGATGAAAAAAAGGCAGCAAGAATCAACTATAAAGGTTAAAGACTTCAAAGAGCATTTCGGGCTGAAATAATGTATTCTTATGAGCTAAGAAAGAGCGTTGAAAAACTTTTCCTAAAGCTTGCAAAAAGAAATCCTAAGCAATTATTAATTATTGAGAAAAAAATAAAAGAGATTCTAGAAAGCCCAGGCCACTACAAAAACCTAAGAAGGTCTCTGCAGCATCTAAAAAGAGTGCATGTAGACAAAAGCTTTGTGATTTTGTTTTCAGTTGATGAGCTAAGAAAAACAGTAATAATCGAAGATTTTGACCATCATGATAACATATACAAATAGCTCATTGCTTCTTCCCTGCTTCGTGCTCAACAAGCGCTGCCTTCACTGCTTTCAATGGAAGCATTGCGCACTTTATCCTGTTCACGCCAAGGCTAATCCCAATAAGCTCTCTTATGTGCTTCTCATCCAGCTTCAAAACCTCAGAAACCTTCATTCCTTTTAGCTCATCAAACAGCATGTCTGCTGAGGCGATTGAGATGGTGCAGCCCTCGGCTGAGAAGCCGGCATCCTTAACTGCCTTGGCTTCAACCTGGAGGTAAACTGTTATCTTGTCTCCGCAGAGGGGGTTTGTGTCATGAAAGCTTGCATTAAACTTTGAGGGCTTCCGCTCGTTGTGGGGCTTTTCTCCCCATTCCATCAGCTCATCATACTTTTCGTGGTCTTGCATTTTAGTATTTCCGGTCTATTTCCCTGAGTGCATCTGCGAGTGCATCTACTTCCTCAAAGGTGTTGTAGAGATAAAAGCTTGCACGGACTGTTCCTGGCACGCCCAAGACCTTGTGCATAGGGATTGCAC
>DSBS01000089.1 GCA_011045925.1 Candidatus Woesearchaeota archaeon
CTTCAAGATTATTTAATTTGTTTATCCTTATTTGTTGGGAATACCCACTTAATTCATTTTTTATACTTTCATAAACGCAGGCTTTTTCTTCACCTGAACTGTCGCAGCCAGCGTTTTTTTTCCTTAAGTAAAAAGAAATCTCGCCGCTCTCAGTTTCTATCATACTCTCCAGCTCTTCAGCGCTTCTGATATTCATATCATTGTTTATTTCTCTCATTTTCTGCCTCTTTTTTGTTTTAGCCTGGCAAGCAGCTTGTCCGCACGCACAAGCCCGGCCCCAAAAACATATTCTTTGTCGTATTCGAATTTTCCATCGAGCGGCTCACAGCTGCCTTTCATAATGTCTTCTGCAAACTCAGCACCTTTGCCTGATGAAAGCAGAAGGGAAAGCGAGCCGGTAACGTGAGGCGTAGCCATGCTTGTTCCGGAATATTCAGCATACCTGTCGCCAGGAATGCTGGACTTTATATTGACGCCGGGAGCTGATACATCAAGGGTTGTGTGCATATTGCTGAAGGCGGCATGCTCCTTTTTATCGTCAACGGCGGCTACTGAAATCACCGGCTCGCCAAATGCAGCAGGATAGCAGGCAAGGAATTCTCCGTTATTGCCTGCGGCTGCTACGAGTATTAATGTTCTGCTTGCCTTTGTGCAGATTTCATCAAGAGCATCAGATGCGTATTCGCTTCCAAGGCTCATGTTCACGATATTAATTTTGTTCTCGATTGCATAATCCAAGGCCCTTATCACATCAAATTCGCTGCCGTACCCATACTCATCAAGCACTCTCAAAGACAAAAGCGTGGCTTTTGGGCTGACTCCTGTTGTATCCCCGGCAATGGTTCCGGCAACATGCGTTCCGTGGCCATTAAAATCAAAAGGCTCTTTGTTTTCCCTTATGAAATCATACCCCTTGTTCAGAGAGAAATTTGACTCAAGCTCTTTGTGGTTATAATCTACTCCTGTGTCAATGATTCCAATCTTCGTGCCTTTGCCCTGATTTTTTCGCTGGGCATAATAAGCGCCAATCATAGAAAGGTTCCACAATTCCTCATCAAGAGAAGAGGTGCTTCTTTCTTTTGTTGCCAGAGGGTCAATTATAGAAAAGGCGCTTGCGACATCCAGGTTGTTTATCTGTGTTATTTCCTTTCTGAATTCCTTTGTTATTGTGCTGTTCTTCTGCTGGAAAAAATATGAAATCAGGTTCTTCCCTTCTTTTGAATCAGTTTTTACCGCAAGGTACGGAATATTTTTGTACACTGCTTTTATTTCCCCGATTTTATTCAGGAACCTGGCCAGGGCCCTGCTTGGCTTCCTTGCCCTTATCAAGAAATCCATTTCTCCCTGATAATTTTTCAGAAGCTCATTCATAAGGAAATTTTTTAGGTCAGACCTCTTCTTTCCATTGCTCCCTTTTTGCTTTACCTTTTCTAAAAGAGACTCAAGGTTCATGCATTAAGCATATTTTTTCTATCTTTAAGCTTGTCTGAGAATTTTTTGAAAAGGCTCTTTATTTTGTACCCTTTTCCTGAAAAAACTTCAGATAAAAGAAACATATGATCTATCTTTTTTTACCTGGGCTCAAAAACCTTGTAGTATTCTACCCTGATTCTCCCGGCGTATTCCCCTTTCTCGTGCTCTTCTTTGGCTTCAACAACGAATCTCACAGAAACGGTTTCTCTTGGAAGGAGTACAGCTTCTTGCAGGCTAGAATTCATTAACTCGCATATAGCCCCTTCACATGTGATTTTTATGTAGACTGGAAAAGCATTGTTGTTTGTAATGACTGTATTCTTCTCTGCAAAAGAGTTAGGGACCACTTTGCCAAACCTAAGCCCGTCTGATGAAACGTCAAATCCTATCCTGTCATATGCAATTGTAACCTCAGCTTCCAGGGTTTCGCTCTCAAAGGGCTTAGAGTAAGAGTTAATCTCAATAAAAGTTCGGATTGTGAAGGCAAGTGAAAGAACCAGAACAACGAGAGAGATGAAGAGAAGGGGCCTGATTTTAGTAATTCTTTTGCTATTTTTTATTTTATTTTCCCCGTTAGGCATTTTTATCTCAGTGCTTTATATTTTCTCTTCATCTATATCCTTTCTTTTTAACAGAAGAATTATCAGCAGGATTATCAGCACATTAGAAAGCACGGTCAGGATTATAAGAGGCAAAATGCTGCCGCTTTCGATTTTTCCCGGCAGGTCTCTTGCGGTTTTTTCAGTTACGGTTATTTTTGTCTCAACAGTTTTTTTGTAATCCCCAAAAAAAACCGTAAGCCTTGCAGGATACTCTCCAAGAGCAAGGTTTTTTGTGCTAATCAGCAAATTTATGCTCTTTACTTCCAGCTTCTTTAAATCTGCGGGTGGGGACCTGAAGCTGAATCTTGGGTCATCGCCTATTTGCAGGTCAAAGAAAACAATCTTAAACTCTGAAAGAAAATTGTTTTTGATTACCAGTTCAAAATTCTCAGAAGAATCTGTTTGAATTGCTTTTGTATGCCGAATGATGTCAATATCAGGATAGCCGATTACCAGGGTTGTATTTTCCTGGGTCCTGATCCCGTCATAGTTAAGGTAAGCTTCAAGGATATAATTTCCTCCCTTTAGCTCTTTTGTTTTTATCTCAACAGATTTTGTTTCCTGGGTGCCAGGCAAAAGTGAGTCAAAGATAGGAATTTCGTATTCTTCAAGAGCATTCTCCTCTGAATCTTTTAAAACCATGTTTCCTCTTAAAAAGTTAATCTCTTCTGTTCCTTTTGACTTGGTCTGAATTAATGCATAAGTTGATTCAGTTCCCTCATTTACTGGCGTGGCAGTTATGCGTGTTTCAAGGTACTTTCCGGGATAGGGATACTCAACGCAGAGCGAGTAAACAACTTCCACAACAGCAACAATCCCCTGAGAATGCGGCTCTGCAAGCTCTTTGGCACTGATTCCGTTGCAGACCCTTCCATACCCGACAAACTCTTTTGGTTGTGTAAAAGTAAACGGGACTCTGGCAGTTCCTTCGGCAGGCAGAATTAGTTTTCTTTCCTCAATTGTGATATAATCTTTAAAAGGACCGTCCCTGAGTGAGACTTCTATCTCTTTTTGAGTGTTTCCGGCGTTTATGAAAAGAAGACCCATTTCTTTAGTCTCTCCCGGGACAGGCTCAAGTATGGTTCTTCCTGGAGAAACTCCCAGAGACAATGCCAGGGGAAGGATTGAGAGAAAAGCCGCATAAAAAATCAGGCTTTTTGCAATCAGGCTTTTCTTTTTAGGGAGCATAATTAGTTTTATTTGCTTTCTCTTTAAAAAGCTTTTTGGTATTCTTGTATTTCCTTGTGCCTTTATAATTCCTCAGAATGCTTTTTCTGCCAGCTTTCTCTCTTACGGGCTCTGTTCAAAATCTAAAGATTTATAACCCTCAGCAGCCGTAAGGCTATCTGAGGGGGGGAGGGATTTTCTCCCCATGAAAGAAAAAACAAAACTCATTAATAAAGTTAAGCGTTTGATA
>DSBS01000005.1 GCA_011045925.1 Candidatus Woesearchaeota archaeon
AACTCGGATGCCTTCCTACTGGAAAAAAAGCTGTTCAATATTAAGCAGGCTTACTCGAGCGGGCTCATAAGCTACCTAAAGAGAGAGCTAAGCAACCCCGGAATCATTCTTTTCGGCTCTTATGCAAAGGGTGAAGACAGGGAAGAAAGTGATATCGACCTGTACATTGAAACACCTTCAAAAAAAACACTAAATCTCGAAAAGTTTGAAAGAATACTAAGCAGAAAGATAGAGGTTTTCAGGTTTAAGGCAATAAGCGATATAAAGAACAAGCACCTGGCAAACAACATCCTAAACGGGATTACCTTAAGCGGGTTTGCCAGGGTGTTTGAATGAGTGAGAGAAGCTGGAAAGACTGCCCGAAAGCAGGGAATTCTTTTAACATATCTCCTGATGCTGAAAAAGCAAAGTCTCTTATTGAAATAGCTAAAGATCGAATAAGCCAGGCACAAAAAGACATCAATGAAAAAAATGTTAACTTTGTCTTTGAGGATTACTACTTATCCCTAATAGAGATTCTGCATGCGATTGCACTAATCAAAGGGCATAAAATAATAAACCACATCTGCCTGAAACACTTTCTTAAAGAGATACTAAAAAGAGAAGACCTTTCCATAATCTTTGATGACCTTAGATATAAGATAAACTCCTTAACAAACTATGGCAACAAGATGGAATTTGAAGTGGGAAAAGATGCTTTAGAGAAGAGCAGAGAGCTGATTGATGAAATAAGAAAACTTTCCTTCCAAAAAGGAAACCCCTTATAAACACCTTTCCTTCTAATAAGGAAACATTTATAAACAACCGCTCCAAACATGCTTTGTGAAGAAAATGGAGCTAAAGAACGCCATAAAAACCATTATTGCAGATTTTCACCAGAGAGACCTGCCAAAGATAATAGAGAGGAATATGTCTATTCCTCTGGATACTGGCAAGGTTGTAACCCTTATAGGACCAAGAAGGGCCGGAAAAACCTACCTGCTATTCCAGGCAATGCGCAGAATAGAAGACAAAACGAACATTCTTTACATCAATTTTGAGGATGAAAGGCTTTCTTTCAGGCAAGATGATCTCCAGCTCATACTGGATGCTTATTTTGAGCTGTATCCAAAAAAGAGCGAAAGAGACCTTTTCATATTTTTCGATGAGATTCAGGAAGTTGAATCCTGGGAGAAGTTTGTCAGGAGGTTGTATGACACTGTTACAAAAAAAATATTCCTGACTGGCTCATCTGCAAAAATGCTTAGCCGGGAGATTGCCACAAGCCTGAGAGGAAGGGGGATTAGCTATGAGGTGTATCCGCTGTCGTTCAGGGAGTACCTCAGGTTCGGGGGAGTTAAGGAAGACATGGCATCAACCAAAGGCAAAGCAAAGGCAATGCATGAGTTTCAGGAGTATCTCATAAAAGGAGGTTTTCCTGAGACTGCCTGCATGGAAAAAACAATCTATGAAAAAACTCTCTCAAGCTATTTTGATGTAATGCTTTACAGGGACATTGTGGAAAGGCATTCAATTTCCAACCCGCAGGCAGTTAGGGACCTTCTCAGGCACCTGGTTTCCCAAAGCTCAAAAGAATTCAGCATAAACAAAGTATACAATGACTTTGTCTCAAGAAGCATGAAAATAAGCAAGGACAGCCTGTACAGGTTTGTGGACTATTTTGAGGATGCATTCATAATTGTTCCAATAAAAAACTACAGCGATTCTGTAAGAAAGCAGATAGCCAGGAAGTCATATGCAATTGACACAGGGCTTATATCCCATGCATCTCTTTCAGCAGGCAGCGATCTTGGCAGGCTTCTTGAGAATGTTGTGTTGCTTGAGCTTAAAAGAAGGGGAAAGCAGGTGTTTTTCTTTAAGAACGGAGAAGAATGCGACTTTATTATAAAAGAGAATGGCAAAATAAAAGATGCAATCCAGGTTTGTTATGAGCTTAATGAGAGCAACAGGAAAAGAGAAATAAAAGGCTTAATAAATGCAATGAGGCGCTTTAAGCTAAAAGGGGGTACAATTCTCACAATGGAAAAAGAGGAAAAGCAGGGCAAAATCACAATAAAGCCGGCAACAAGCTGGCTGGTTGAGGGATAGCCCTGCTCTCCTGAAAAAAATCAGTGCAGGCTCACTTGCTTCTCGATGTCAAGGCTGCCGAAAGAGTCCCTGAACCTTTCAAGAAGCTCCGGTGCGTTATCCTCAACAACATCCCTGAAAGAGCTTAGCACGCAAAAGTTGCAGTAGCTTATCGGGCTTCCGCACCTGATGCATAATCCTTTATCTTCAGAATAATAATGAGGCTTAAAACTATTAATGGAAACTGCGAGCTTTGGCTTAAAGCTAAACAGCCATTGCCTGAACTGCTCAGACAGGCACTCCTCACAAAGAGGGTTCGTTATAGTTTCCCCGCATTCTAAGCAGGGCTGTTCCCAGCGGCTTTTCATTTTCTTCACCCCTTTACGCCGGGGAATTAGAACAAGAGCATATCACCAACCTGTTCCAAAACCCCGGCTTTAGCAAGAGTCTCAAAACAGGTGATATGCAAAAATGTTTTTGCACTTGCAAAGAGAGCAGGCTACTTCAGGACTAAATACTGAAAATAAAATCCTCGCTGCTCTTTGCATAGCAGAATAACTATTAAGGCGAAATATTTAAATGTTTCTTTTTAGGATGCAAAAAGAATACTTTTTTATATAAGATTTCCCGAAAATAGCTTAGAATGAGAATACTTATTGTAACGATGTTTCAGGAGGGGAAAGGAGGCGGGACTGCAAGGGTCCCCTTTGACATGGCAAAAGCATTCTCAAAGAAGCATAATGTAGCACTTATTTGTGCAGGTAAAAAAACCAGCATAAAAAAAGAATCAGAAAAATTGTCCATACTCATGCTTTCAGGCAAGCAAAAAGAAAAATTTTCGATTCCTTATCTTACAAAAAAGAACAAAGATGCAATCAAAGATTTTACAAACTGCTTTTCTCCAGATGTAATTCACGCACATGAGCCTTTCTATCTTGGGCGTTATATGCAAAGCCTTGCCTTAAAAAACAACATTCCTTTTTTCTATACGGGTCATATCCTCCCTTTGAAGCCTTTGGAGTTCTCAGTCCCGAAAACCCTGATTCCTTTAGCAAAAGTATTACAAAAGCTTTTCACAAAGCATTACCTTAAGCATTTCTTCAGGTATTGCAATGGGGTTGTAGCATTAAACAAGGCATCATTTTATGAGCATTCTTTATTTCTGGACAAAAGCAGAATCAGAATTATCAGCAACGGTAAAGAACTTAGTGCTTTCAGGCTTAAAAAAAAGGCTAAGCAAAAAGATAAAGAGAAAAGATTTACTTTCATCGGCTATATAAGCTCAAGAAAAAACCAGCTCTTCCTAATGAAATCACTAAAACACCTGGAAAACAATGCAAAACTTCATTTAATAGGTGAAAGCATAGATCATAACTACTACAG
>DSBS01000074.1 GCA_011045925.1 Candidatus Woesearchaeota archaeon
ATTTCAATTGCCCCGCCAAGCTCGCCCTGCTCAAAAAAGTCACCCACAAACCCAAACTCGTCAGGCGAAACCTCATCATCTTGGTAGGCAAGCAGGGACTCAAAGTCCTTCAGGTTCTCCTCCAGAAGCTTCTTTGACTTCAGCTTAAGCAGAAGCGCAGACGCAAGCACAATCTCGCCTGAAAGATAAAAGTCCAGCTCCTTCAGCTTCTTCACAGTTTTCAAATACTCTGCAGAAAGCAGCGAGACATCCACATCCCAGGGGTCAAGGTTCTGCTCTTTTACAATCCTATAGAGAATATCCCTCCAGCTAAGCGTCTTGTCGTTTTGCACCCATCCAATAATCTCTTTAGACTCAATCATATTTATCAGTCATCAGCATATAGGTATATCCGTGAAAATTACCTCTTTATAAACACAAACCTTGTCTGTGTTTTCCGAGATTACAACAGGGGTTATGGTAACCTCTTTTATTTCCCCTTTTGAGTCAAACCTAAACCCATCCCTAACATCCATTCTTTCAGTCGGCTTAACAGACCTTTTCAATTCTCCCTCTGAAATGCCTTCCGAGGTAATTATTCCAATCTTAAAGTGGTCGATTTCCACAGTCCCGGAATTCCTCAGCACAAACTTGATAAGCCTTCCCCCTACATAATCCACGCATAAGGGCTTAAAGTCCCTCAGTTCAACAAGCTCAATCTCCACACTTTCACAGGGGTTCTCCACAAAGAGCAGAGAAAGCAGGTTTATTACAAGCACGCCAAGTGCAACAGAAAAAGAGACTAGGAGAATAAGCGCCACCAACGGCGAAATCCCTTTCCTGTTAAGATGCCAAAAACCCATTTTAATCCTTAAACGGCGCTCTTTTCTCCCTTCTGAAAATTATCAGCGCAATTATGCTTGCCACAATCAGCAGGCATGTTATGCCTGCAAGCACAATAAACACAAAGTTGCTTCTCCCTACATGGACCAGAATGCTTGAAATTCCCAGCAAAAGAAGGCTGAACGCAACAGAAAGCAGCGAGCAGGCTTTCTTTGCATCTAAAATGTCTTTCTTTCCAAACCTGTACAAAATTGATTTCTCAAAAGATAGGTCAGCAAAAGAAATCCCAAGCACACCAACAAAGAAGCTCACTATAACAGCCTTAGGCTCAAGCGCAAGCCCCAGCGAAACCAAAAAAACCATGAAAAGCGCAAGCCCGACAGCAGAGCCGAAGTCATTTCCAAACCGCGTAAGGTTCTTCATAACAATCTTTGGGGAAAAGATAGGCACAAGGATTCCCAGGCCAATTATGCCCATAGTCAGCGCAAAGGGAAAAGGGGTTTTCTTAACAAGGTCATAAAAGAAAGGCGCAATAAAGATGTATGCAACACTCACGCATGAGAGGAAAACAGAATATAAGATAACCTTTCCCTCAGTAATCCTGGCAAGCGTTTCCTTTGAGATTGCAAAGCCAAGCTTCTTATTCTCTTCTTCCTTTCTTCTCTCTGTGAAAAGAGAAAATACTGAGTAAACAGCAAAAAAAATTCCTCCAAGCAAAAAGAGCACAAAGACACCATCCTGGGAAAGAAACACATTAATGATGTTTGTTTGGACGAGGCTGACTTTAACAGGAAACTTGTCAGCAATATACCCGGCAACCACCATAGAGGCAGAGGTCAGGATAATCCCAATCTGGTTTATGAACTTCAGGATAAATCCCCTCTTCTCAACTTTAAGCATTCTGTTTAGGCTGCACCTTAGTGAATTTGATGAGATATTAACTATTGCCGGGATTGCTCCAGCAAGAATAATCGATGCAACAAAGTAGTCTCTGCTCAACGAGTAGCCAAAGAGAACGCAAAGCACAGCATTAATAATAAATGTAAATGACAGCCTTAACCCTGTGCTTATGCTTTTGTACAGGTTTCTGCTGGCGAAAATGAGCAGAAGCTGGATGGCGTTTGCAATAATCACGCTCTGGAGTGTTCCGGTCTTGGCATAAAGCAGCAGGTTGATGAGCTGCATTGAAACAATTGCAAGGGCGACTCTCATAAACAAGTCATAGCCTATAAACTTGTTTTTCACCTTAATGGCTTCCATCTGCCCCGGCTCAGCATTCAATGCTGCGGTCTCTGGATCGTATTTCATGAACTTCCTCTTGTTCTTGTTTGTTTTTAAATGTTTTGAAAATCCCGGAGAATCAATTCAGAATGCGTTCCAGAATCCTGCACTGCTTTCCTTTTCGATTCTAAGCAGCTGGTTATACTTAGCAAGCCTCTCGCCCCTGCATGGAGCCCCGCTCTTTATCTGGCCATTGCCCAGCCCAACAGCAAGGTCTGCAATAAAGGAATCCTCTGTTTCACCGCTTCTGTGGCTTACCATAACATTCCAGCCGGCTTTTTTAGCATCAATGCAGGCTTGAATTGCCTCAGAAACCGTTCCAACCTGGTTGACTTTCAGGAGTAATGCATTGCAGGCTTTTTTTTCAATAGCCTCTGCAATCCTTTTTGGGTTGGTTACAAGCAGGTCGTCCCCGACAACCTGAGTGTTAATATCCATTGTAAAATCAGCGAAATTCTCCCAGTCATCCTCTGCAAAAGGGTCTTCAAAAGATATAACTGGGAACTTTTCTTTTAGCTTTGAATAAACCCCTGCCAGCTCCCTGCCAGAAACCAGATTTCCATTAAAAGAATACTTTCCTTCACAAAAGAATTCGCTGCTCGCAGAGTCAAGCCCAATCTTAACCTTGCCTTCATACCCTGCCCTGTTTGCTGCTTCACAGATGAGCCTAAGCGGCTCTTCATTATCGCTTAAGGGAGGGGCAAAACCGCCCTCATCGCCGACATTTATTGCGTTTATCCCATACTTCTCTTTAATTATTGCTTTCAGGGTATGGTAAACTTCAGAGCCAGCCTTCATTGCATCACTAAAGCTTTCAGCACCTGTGGGAGCAATCATAAACTCCTGGATGTCCAGGTTATTTCCACCATGCTTCCCTCCATTAATGACATTAAAGAAAGGCAAAGGGAGAAGAATCTTATCATTTTCCGCCAGCCCAGCAATGTGCCTGTAAAGCGGAATGCCTTTAGCAGCAGCCCCTGCCCTGCATACAGCCATGCTCACAGCAAGAATGGCATTTGCGCCAAGCTTACCTTTGTTTTCTGTGCCGTCAAGCTCACTCATTAAGAAGTCAATCTCCCTCTGGCTTTCCGGGCTCATCCCAGCAAGGTTAGGAGCGATAATCTTGTTAATATTACCAACAGCTTTTAAAACTCCTTTTCCATGGTATTCTTTTTCATTATCTCTTAATTCAACAGCCTCATGCCTGCCTGTAGATGCCCCGGAAGGGACGATTGACCGGAACAGGCCGTCTTCAGTCTCAACAGCACATTCAACAGTAGGGTTC
>DSBS01000079.1 GCA_011045925.1 Candidatus Woesearchaeota archaeon
GTCTTTACCCGATAATAAGCTTCCAGCTTACTATCGCCAAAAGCACCTAAGCGCTTTTGTTTAGGAGGGGATACCCCGCACTTCAGTGCGGGGAGGATTCATTTTTTTCCTCCTATTTGCAGCCTCAAAAAGAGTTTAAAGTTCTCTTTTCTTTTGAGACTACTAGCGAGGGATGATTGTTAAATATATAAACTTAACGGTTTGTTTTTGAGAGATGTTTCTGACGAGAAAAAGATGATTTCATAAAGAGCTGGAGATTTTTTTGCTTTCTCACAGTGAATACAGATTAAGGGTTTATAAGAATGTAATAAAAAGAAAGGTATCTGGATGCCCTATTTTAGCTCAATCCCAAACTCTTTTGCGAGCTCTCTGCCTGCTTTCTCCCTTGATTTTCTTTCTTCTAAGCGTGTTGTTTTTGTTTTGGCTTTTCCAAAATACTTTCTCAGCTCATAAATGGCTCTTTGCTTTCTTATTGCATTGAGTTTATCTCTTATTGCTTCCCTGATGAATTCTGTTTTAGTGCTGTAATCCGGCTCCATGGCTTTGTCTATCTCTTTTGCCAGGTTGCTTTCAACTTTTATAGTAATGGATTCCATGTAAGACATAGTAAGACTAAGCAATATTTAAGCTTTTCTCATTATTTTCGGAAATTTTTCTGATAAATATAAAAAGAAACCTAAAAAAAGAAAAAAAACTTACTCATAATCAAAGTCGTCGCCCATGCCTTCTAGCATTTCTCCCATGTCCCAGAAATCAACATCTGCCGGCGGCACGAAGTAGCTACTTACAGGAACCCAAGGCCCGCACCTGTAGTCGAATTTTTGTTCTGCTTCAGCAGGCTCTGCATCTTCAGGTGCTTCTACATCTTCGAAACCAGAGAGGTCCATCATCATTCCAAAAGGCGTTTCTGAGTTCCATGAGTACATAACCTGCCCGTCAAATATTGTAAATGCTTCGAGTTCTGTGCCTTCATGCAGGGATTCAACGTTCATTCTGTATCTCTCTCCATCAAGATACAGGTTTATCAGGATAGGCTCTCCTTCTTCACCCTCACCTTCAGCTGTGCAGTGGAGTCTTGAGCCTAGAGCAACTAAATCATTTAATGCAGCAGTCATGTATTCTTCTATTGATTCTTCTTGCTCAATTTCAGGCTCCTCAGGTGTCTCAAAGTCATCTTCTTGCACTTCTTCTTCAAAAATATCTTCATAATGCTCTTCTTCATAAACTTCTTCATAGCAGGCTGTTATAAGAAAAACCGAAGCTACTAACAGCAAGCTTAATGCCATAGTTTTTTTCATCATATCACCCCGAACAGATAATTAATGTTCGATGAAATTCCTTTTTTAGGGTTATCATATATAAGCTTTGCTGAAATTTTATACTGAGCTAATAGTAATAATAAGAAATATTAGTTTTTTTGCATATCTTAAATTTGGCTTATCTGGCACCACCGCCTCCTGCTCCACCAAACCCTCCGCCAACTCCGCCACGGCTTGACCTTGAAGAAGAGCTTGCTTTATAGTAAGCAGAGTTGAATGACCTTGCGAAGTTATACTTTGAAGCAAAATAAAGCGAGCTTTGCCGCTTTAAGCTTTCAGGCACAACTATATCGAGTTTTTTTGAAACCTCTTTTGCCACGCCTAATGCAGTTGCAAAAACGAGGTGCTCTTCCCAGATTACTATTGAATGTGGCGGGTATTCTTTTAAAAGAGTTAAGTTAGTTAGGAAGTTTTTGTATCCTGTCATGTTCTTAAATATCTGAAAGCCTTTCTCAGAGAACCGCCCGAATATATAGCATGGCAGGATAAACCCTATCAAGGAAAGCACCAGGATTGCTAAAGAGAAAGGAAAGAGGAAATCTATGAAAGGGTAAAGCCCTTTAAGGTTTGAGCCAGATTGAGTTATAAATAAAATAATTACCCAAAAAATAATAAAGCTAGCCAAGCAGAATGCCTTGAAAATAAAATTGCCCTTATTGTCAAAGTAATCCTTTATGTTAATCTCCGCCTTAATCTCTTTATCAAAGGATTCAATAAGCTCATAAATTTTTTTTGCGTTCTCCCTTTTAGCTATAATCTTTCTGAATTCAGACCAATAAAGTGCCGAGTCTTCTGAGAAACCCTTAAAAAAGGAGTAGACTAATTGCTCGGGTTTTCTTAACACAGAAGTGTCTTTGCCGACGAATGATAGCTTGAAGTCTTTCTTCTTATTTCCGCCTTTATTGTGCATGACTTGCTCTATGGATATATACTTCATCCTTACAAGGTCCAATAAGGTTGCAAGAACAGAATTAATGTCGCTTTTGCCTATTTTTTTTCCAGAATAGCTTACCGCGACAAAGTTAGCCAAGTAAGGCTTGATTCCCTTAAGTGGTTCTCTTTCGTAAAACTCTCTGTCCACCTGCTCAATCTCCCTGCCGTATTTTCTGTAAAGAAGGAGAGGAACAAGAACTGCCAGAAATGAGATTGTTATTATTGAAAGAATAAAAATTAAAAAGAATTTCTTATAATTTTTTTTGTATTCTTCCTGTTCTTTTCTTATAATGCTAAGGGACGTGTCTTCATTATGCCCAATATTAAATGACTCTGGTGTCATGAGGATCCTGACTTCTAAAAAATTTCTCAGGCTCTCAGCAGAAAACTGGATTGAATTGTCTTTAGCAGTATAATCTTTAACACTGTCCTCTGGGTTAAAATAAATTTCAATTATTTCAGCGTTCTCTGGCAGAAGAATCTCTGCATTCAGTGTTTTCAGTTTTCTGTCCCATTGGCTTCCCCATACCTTGTAATGAAACTCATTTACATCTTCTCCCCTTTTTATTGTATTATCGAACTGCATGTTTATAAAAAAGCGTGCTTCGCGGTTGCAGACTTGTCCAAAGTATCCAACGAATTCTTGATGCGTTTTTCTTGTCTCACACTCGGGCTCACAGTAGCCTGAGATTGAAGCAAGGCTGAATTTTCTGTTAAAAATGAAGTAAGCATTTCTATAAACCTCTTTGAAGCATCCCCTGAAGTCGTAGTGTATTATCTCCGAGATAATAGCAGAAGCATCTTCTTTTAGTTCAATCCTTATTTCCGCTTTCTCAAGGGAGTAATCCCTGTAAACTCTCTCACCAAGCGAAATAATTATTTGAGCCGGAAGAGTCAGAACGAGGACTAAAAGAATGCCTAAGAAAACCTTCAGGCCTGAGCTTAAGGCAGACTTTTTATTCATTTAGGCTTTTGTTCTTATGTTGTTTATAAATTTATCCAATCTTTCGGCTCTGTTCAAAAAGTCCAAATAAAAAACAAATAATATTGTGGGCGATAGCCCTACAATATATTTCAGCCCGCATTGTTCGGGCTGAAAGAGAGCTCAC
>DSBS01000064.1 GCA_011045925.1 Candidatus Woesearchaeota archaeon
GGCTTGAAGAACTGTATCGATAATGGATACTTCCACAGCTCGTTGTTGCTCGCCTTAACTGCTGCCAGGATGCAGAAGATTAGGTTTAGCACACCAATAACAGCAAGCAGAAGAGCCCCAATAAAGACAATAATCAAGATTCCAGCGACAATACTGTAAATCAGCACACTGAGCTGCCAGTTCAAAGCAAACTTAGCATGGTTCCTTGCCATCTTGTCTTTAGCAACCAGCATTATTATCAAAGGACCAATAAACCCTGTAAAAATCCCAAGAACATGGGACAAAATTCCAAAGATCCTTTCATCAGAATTTGTTTTCGATGTGTTTGTATTTGCCATTTTAATAAGGTTTTGGGGTTTTTATATATAAAGTTTGCCTTTAATTAATAAATGAAAAAGAAAAAAACCCGAAAAAAAGCCATTTAGAAAGATATTTAAACTTTTTATTACAGAAAAAAGGCTATGGGCAAACTGGATGAGCTTTTTCAGCTTAAGAGATACATTTTTTCTTATCTTAAGGAAGGCAAAAGCGAGGATGAGCTAATAAAAAGCCTTGCATCAAAAGGCTGGGACAAGAACACTGTTAAGTCTATGATTGCAGACTATAAGAAGAAAAAAGAAATCTACGAATACCAAAGCAAAGCCAGTGAAAGCGATGAAAAAAAGAAAGAAAGAATCAGGAAGCACAGGGAGATTTCACTTTTCATATCCCTTGGCATTATTGTTATTTTCGCGGCAATTCTTATTGCTAACCTTGACACAGTGCAAAAAGCCCCGTCAATAGACAGGCAGATTGAGGAAATAAAGAGCATAAACCAGGAGATTGTTGCTTCGCAGGCAGAATTAAGCGAACAAATGGAGTTTTATGGCTTTGTCCAGGAAACCTGGCCCTGCGCTAATGGCATCTGCTTCAGCCTTAGCCTGGACACAAGAGATACAGCCAGAATCAAGGTTCTTAACCCTGCGCTCGATGGAAATACAGACATAATACAGGAAGGCGCTTTTCTTTTTGTTGAATGTGAGCTCAAAGACGAATATTGCGTGGTTGATGAACACTCGTTAATTGAGCCTTTCCTTAACGAGCCGCTTGACAATGAGCTGGAGGAGGAGATTTATGAATAAAGCCAGAGAACCATTTTTGCTGCTTTGTGCAGTATTAATAATAGCATCCTTTTCAAGCCCGGCTTTAGCAGAACAGGACGGAAAAAGCACAATATTATATGTCTCGGATAGGTCTGATTGCAGTACGCCGGGAGACAATTTTAATGCAGGAGACACTGTTTATGTAAGAGTAAACCTGACAAACACAGGAGATGTAGATTTAATCAACGCTAGAATTTTTGTAATAGATAGCTTTGATGGGAACTATGGAAGATACACGCATGGAACAAGGTTCGTAAACCTTAATGTAGGGGAAAACATAACCTATTGTTACCCAATGCAGACTTTATCTACCTATAAAGAAGGCAGATGGCGAGGGCTGTTCTATTTTAGAAACTTTAACAGCGGAACCCTTGATTCCACAAAAACTTTCCATTATAACATAACAAACCCCGGCCTTTACGAATCTATTTCGCTTGGTCTTGTTCCCCATGAAAACCCTATTACGGTCCAGATAGGAGAGTCAAAATCATATACTTTAAGGCTTGTGAACAGAAACCCAGACGATGAATTCAATGGCAGAGTTTGGGTAAACCTGTTAACCTTCTCTGACGGAACAACAAGCAAGAATGTAAATGTGCCTCCTGGCGGAACCCTTGAGTTTGATGTAACAACTGTGCCTCAGGACCACCCCCGGAGGCTGAGCATAGGAGTCTATGCTAACGGCCATCTTAATCAAAACTTGATAAGAAGATGGTATACATATATCACTGAGGGCCCGATTTACAGGTATATAGTGCGCCAGCTCTTTGCCTCAGCATCGATCTTTGCTTCCGGAGAGTCTGGAACAATAAGAGCCTACGTTCGCAACGATGGAAACGCTGAATGGAACAGTGACTGCTGTTATTACAGGTTTAGGCTAAGGGCAAAAAACCCTTCTACCGGCTCGTGGGTTGACCTGCTGGATGAAAACATAGACTACACCAGCCATCCCCCAGGAAGCACAATCTGGTATGAGTCCAGCGAATTCACCAACACCTTCAGCGAAACACTAACAGATTTTACAGTATATTTCTATTCATACGGTGAATATGGGTTTATGGACAGGTGGGGAGGCTATACTGCCCAGTACTCAGCAGCCAACTACCCCGACATTACCGCATCCTGCTCATCAGATGATTATGAGTTCGATGAGTCCAGCGGAGACATAATAATCAGGCAGCGCTGCGATGCCGGGCCTGACAGCATCGTGTTCATTAGAAGGCTATACGGCGACCTTGTCAGCATAGAGCCGCTTTCCGGCAGCCTGAACAACTGGTGGGAAGGCTCAATGTCTGGCTTCAGGGGCTTTTTCCTGAACGGCGCCCAAAATTCAGTTTACGAGATTACATATAAAATAGAAGCCGTCAGATTCAACACCCCGGGAATGCAGCTCAGCTGGGTTTCCGTGCTCGCTTCGGCTTCTGCCCTGCTTTTGCTCTCTTTCCTGAAGAAAAAAAGCCAAGCCTGAAATAAGAGTAAGCCAGAAACAGCAGCACTACCAACACACCATTAAGGTAGAAATAGCCAGTATCATGGACAAGCAAAGTCACATCACGCCCGAAAACCAGAAAAAACTGGTAGAACAGCAGCAGCCGCAGAAAATTAAAAACAAGCACAAACAGCAGAAGGGCAAAAAAGTCCTTGATATTCCTCTTTTTCCTCAGCCCGAAAAAAGAGATGTATAGCACAGCAAGCAGCCCTGCCTGCTCAATGCCCAGGCACATCTCTGTAACAATTAGCTTCATCCCCGGAAAAACAACAGCATTTGAGGCAACTGAGCACTCAACCCCAAGAAAGCCCTGTATGCTGCATACAGAGTAAGCCAGAACCTCAGCAGCCGGCAGCACCACAACCGGGCTTGAATAGAGAAGGCGCATAGAAAAGTGGAACAAAGCCATAAGAGCAATAAAAACAAAAATCTCCAACAGCATCTTCCTGTTTCTATTCATATTCCCGCCTTTCTCACCAGTCTCTTATAAAATTTCTCATTCTTGAAGCAGAAATAAGGCTTTTTTCGGCTCTGTTCAAAAAGTCCAAATAAAAAATAAATAATATTGTGGGCAATAGCCCTACAATATATTTCAGCCCGCATTGTTCGGGCTGAAAGAGAGCTCACGCTAGCACCAAACTTGCGCTTTA
>DSBS01000093.1 GCA_011045925.1 Candidatus Woesearchaeota archaeon
ATATCTTCAATCTGGGATTCTATTATTTTTCTAACCTCAATAAGCCTGGCCTTAATAACCTCAATCTGGCCAAGCAGGGTTGCATCATCACGCTGGGATGAAGCTGGCCTCTTTTTTGAGAAAGCAAAAAAAAGCGAAGAAAGAAAGTTCCTTGTCTCAACCTTATACTTATCCTTAATCTTTGCATTCAGTCGCTCAAGAAAAACATCCTCGTTCTGAAAGAGTGAAGCGGATTTTCTCAGCTTCAGCATTAGCTTTTTTTCTTTTTCTGAAAGCCCTTCAAACTCTTTCTCAAGCTGATTTTCCTTATTGCTTTTTCTTCCTCTTCTCATTTTTCCAGGAAGCCTCTCTAAATTTATAGTTTTACAAGGATTTTTCTCTCCTGAGCTGGTTAACAAGGCCAACATTTGATTTCTCAACCTGCTCGTTAACCTGCTTCAGCTGATTTTTAAGGAACGTGAGATATTCCTCAAGTATTATCCTTTTATTACAAATCTGGTTATATATTAATACAGCTGCATCCTTCTCGCCAAAAATCGAATCAGAAGCTAAAGACTCAAGCTTATTTTTACTCGCCTCAACAGCCTCCATGTACTTCTTTTCTTTCTTTAAGAGCTTCTCCTGTTTCTTTTTGCTGCCATAGGGATTCTGGTAAGCAGAAATCTTTTTTTTAAGTTCTGCGTTAGTCTGCTGCTTAACACTTCTTATATGCTCTCTCTCTGCTTCTCTCCTCTTAAAAAGATTAAACTCAAGCCTAGAAAAAATCCTTTCGTTTCTTATTGCTGACTTCAGCTCAGTTAACATAAGCCTGGTGCTAGACTTAATCAACTCAATAAAATGGGTTTCCTCCTTGAAAAAATGGCTGTTCTCCCCAGCCTGGAAAGCCTCAGCAAACGCTATTTTCTGGACATCCTCTTCAGAAGTAAGCCGTATCTTTGTCCCATCCTTCGTCCTTACATTAATTGGGCCTAATGAATCGTCAAAAGCTATTGCAACCACCGCTTTAAAATAATGTTTGCTTAACTTTTTGAAATCAGGTTAATAAAACTTTTGATTTTTCCAATGTATAATGATTAAAACAAGAAATAAAATTTAAAAAAAGAAAAAGCCTAAATCATCTCGCCGATTTCTATGGAGTCTTCTTCTGGGAGAAGCGAGCCTTCTATTTCATCCAGCACATCATCTATCTCCGGCTCTGGAACCGGCTCAACTGGCTCTTCTTCCCATTCTTCATATGGCTCATCCACTTCCTGGGTGCAACCAGCAAGAATCAAAAGAGCGAATATCCCCAAAATAAAAAATAATGCTTTCATTCTTATCTGCCTCCGCCAATCGCCTGGCCAATCCTATTGGCTATCTCATTAAATCTCTCAGTATGCTCTTCATGCTTTTCCATTATCCTTGCAATTCTCTCAGAAGCCCTCTCATCTGCATCCTCAGGAAGCCTCGACCTTATCTCCTCAGCCTTCTGTATCCTTTTCTGGCTTGCATTATGGATTCTCTCAGTTATCCTATCTATAATCTCATCCATTGCAACAGCTTTTCTTACTGTAATCCTCGATGCTTCTTCCCTGATTCTCTGCGCTGCGTCAGCAACATCCTGCCCATGAAGAGACCTAAGCCTGTTTTTAAGCTCAGAAACTGCAAAGCCTGCATTCACATCGCCGGTCCTGACTCTGTCCACAAGTTCCTCATCAGACATCCCCATGTTGCTCAGCATCTCCTGCACCTTGATAGCGTTGTTTTCCCTTATTCTGTTATGAGCCTGCTCTTTCAGCTCATCCAGAATCTCATGCTCTTCAACATTCCTTGCTCTCTGCCTTAACTGGGAAATCTCGCCTTCAGGAAGAATCTCTCTCAGCTCCTCCCTAAATTCCTGAGTAAGGCTTATTGCCTGCTTCTTTAAATCCACAAATTCTCTTGCAAGCTCATTGGCAGGCTTTTCCATGTCAAGGTCATCAATCTGCTCCAAAAGAGCTTCAAGCTCATCCAGAATCTCGTTAAGCATCTCTACATCAGCATCAGGCTCATTCTCAGCAAGAAACTCCAATGCCTCATTCCCCACCAGAATATTCCTGGTTATCGATCTCTTCAGCTGCAACAGCCTAACCTCTGCCCCAAGAGGATGGAAAAATGCTTCTACCTCTTCTTCGTCAGAGTCATCTACCTCATACTCTTCCACATCTTCTAATTCCACCTCTTCTTCATCTATTTCCTCATCCATACCTTCATCTGCAAAGGCAGGGACGGACACTGCCACCAAGAGCAGCATTAAAATTCCAAGCATAGTTTTTGTTTCCATACTATCACCTCAGCATAACTGTAAGCTGGAACAGCATATTAATATTTCCCGGAATCCAGCGGAACATCCCGGAACACTCACCTTTCCAGCCAAATCATGCTTGACATCCCGCTTCTGTCTTTATTAATAATTCCTTTTTTTAAAAGTGTTTCTATATTCCTCGACAATGACGACTTGGGAATGCCCAGTTCCTCCTCTATTCTTGCCTGGCTCACAGGAGAATTCTGCTTCTCAAGAAACGACACAATCTCTCTTTGCCTTTCAGTCAGAAAGACAGCCTGGCCATCCTTATTCTCAGTAACAGCACTGCTTTTTCCCCTCCTGAAAAACAAGAGCGCAAAAGCAATCCCAGCAAGAAGCAAAAAAGCCAGGCCAAGAAGCAAAGCCACAGGAACAAAGCTCTCTTCTTTCGAAGCATTAATCCTGTACTGGACCAGAAAATCTATCGGCTCATCCTTCCCAAGCGCAGTAATCCCAATTCTTCCATTGCTTGTCTCAATTCTAACATGCCTCGGAGCCTTAAGGTAGCTGATCGAAGCATCCCTCGGCAGCTCAACAGAAAAAATATATTCAGAGAAAACCTCATCTGTAGAAAGAGAAAAAGCCCAAATGTCTTTATCCTTGCTTGTAAACATCTGGGTTTTCCCCTCAGCAAAGCCAGGGTAATTGGAAATGCCAGAAACCATAACAGAGCCATCCGGCATTACATCAAAAGAGGCTTCAGCATAGTAAGCCCCAAAGGATAATGCAGGCAAAGCCAGAAATACAAAAGCCACAAAAGCCACGACAATTCCAAGCTTCATGCATCAAGAAAGCCAAAATTACTATTAAAACCTTTCTTTACGCCTTAGCAATGCTAAAAAGAAAAGGTTATAAGTGAAAGTTAAACAACACTCAGGCTAATAGCCAGCAAAGGCAAATAGCACAAAATGCAAGAGACAAAAATCCAGCCAGAGCATCTTTACATAAAGAT
>DSBS01000008.1 GCA_011045925.1 Candidatus Woesearchaeota archaeon
AGCCATCGCTGTCATAGCAGGTTGGGAAAAGCTCCCTAAGCAGGTGAGCAATCAGCCTTATCGCGAACTCAGTCTGGACAGCACTTCCAACTTGCCTTTCGCCAGTGCACATCCCCTCAGAGCAGCCATACCTGCAGGACTGAACCCTGCTCCACCCCGTGCCAAACACATTGCACCTTTCAACAAAATTGTCCCTGCACCTTTGCTCTCCAGGAATGCACTTGTTGCATTCACCGTCACTACATCCGGTCTGGCAAAACTTAGTAACATTTCTAATAGTGTTATACTGGCAGTAAAACTCAACCAAAAAATCTCCTTTGCAATAATCAGTAAAAGTAACTGGCTTTCCATCAACACTTCCGCTAACTGTGCCCTTTGTGTAATAGTTGATGCCTCCGTCAGAGGCGACACACCTTGGTGAAGCATTAGCAGCTTTTAATCCAAGCAACAAAAAAACCACAAGAGCAAGAAATATCACAATCCAGCCAGCATTCCTTTTACTCTTTAAGGCTTCCACATACATCTTCTTATATTAGAATTATTTAAAGCTTACATTTTGCTATAATACTCTATGCTTGAAAAAGAAAGCTATCATATTCAGCAGGCTTTACTAAGGGATAAGAGGAAGCATTATTCAGAAAGAAAACCCTTCAGGCGCAATAACCAGCGAGATTTCACCCTTTAAAGGCTGCTTCTTGGAATCTATTTGTTCAATAATCCCTTTTGGCATCCCCCTTATGACTTCTTCAAACCTCTTGGTTAGCTCCCTGCATAAAGCAACCTGCCTTTCAGGAATAGCATCAGCCATATCAACAAGCGCTTTTCTTATTCGGTAAGGGCTCTCGAAAAAAACAGTAGTTTTTTCCTTGTCTAACTTTCTAAGAGCCTTGATTCTCTTTGCTTTTGTTTTCGGAAGAAACCCCTCAAAGCAAAACCTTTCGCATGGAAACCCCGAAGCGACAATAGACGTTAGCACAGCACTTGGGCCCGGAACCACAGAAAACTCAATCCCTTTTCTAATAGCTTCTCTCAAAACAATAAACCCCGGGTCAGAAATCCCAGGCATCCCAGCATCCGTGATCAGCACAGCATCTGTTTCAGCAATAACTCTTGCTATTCCGGGCAATGCCTTTTTCTCATTGAATTCATTATTCACAATGATTTTCTTACCACTTTTCCCCATAGAGCTAATAAGCTTAGATGCTCTTCTGCTGTCTTCACAGATAACATACTCGCATTGACATAATGTGTCCTTCAGCCTTTCAGACACATCACCCAGGTTGCCAATCGGTGTTGCACAGACATACAGCATTTTCCTACTTTCCGGAAGAATACAGAAAAGCTTTATATATTTACTTAAAACCTAGTCTGCTTTAATGAGATGTCTGCGCTTGCTAAAAGCCAGGGGGGAGCAAAATGCTGGATCCAAAATTTATTCGTGAGAACCCGGAAAAAGTAAAAGAGAATATCAGGAAAAAGTTCAAGCCAGAAAAACTCAAGCTTGTAGAAGATTTTATCAAGAAAGACAAAGAATACAGAAAGCTCTTAAAAGAATCACAGGAACTGAGGGCAAAAAGAAACCAGCTAAGCTCTGAGATTAACCAGCTGAAAAAAGCAAAAAAGGATGCATCTGAGCTAATTGAGAAAGCCAAGGACATTCCCCCCAGGATTAAGGAAATTGAGGAAATCACTTTAGCTTTATCAGAGGAGATAAAGGAAATCCTGATGAATATACCAAATATGATTCATGAGTCAGTTCCGATTGGCAAGGACTCTTCTGATAACATTGTAAGGGAAGTTACGGGGAAGCCAAGGCAATTCGATTTTCCGGTAAAAAGCCATGTTGAGATTGCTGAGTCTCTGAATATAGCAGATTTTGATGCTTCTGCGAGAACATCAGGAAACGGTTTTTACTTTTTAAAGGGAGACCTTGCCCTTCTGGACATGGCCTTGATTAATTATGCAAGGGACTACATGGTAAGCCAAGGCTATCTTTTTGTAGAGCCCCCTTGGCTCATCCGGGAAGAGATTCTTAAAGGAGTGTATTCAAAAGAAGAGATTGAGCATATGTCATACAAGACCCAGGATGACTTGTTTCTTATCGCAACCAGTGAGCACCCGCTTATTGGGATGTTCGTAAACAGGTTAATCCCGAAAAAAGCCCTTCCAATCAAGATAACAGGCTTTTCGCCTTGTTTTAGGAGGGAGATTGGTAGCCATGGAATAGATGAAAAAGGGCTCTTTAGGACACATCAGTTTAACAAGCAGGAAATGATAGTTATCTGCGAGCCCGAGGACTCTTATAAATTCTACGATGAGATGATGGGTCATACAAAGGAAATCTTTAAGAGCCTTGGAGTCCCTTTCAGGGAAAATGAGGGCTGCTCAGGCGACATGGCTGACCTGAAGGCAAAGACAGCGGACCTTGAAGTATGGTCTCCAAGGAAAAGTGATTACTTTGAAATAACCTCATGCACGAATATGGAAGCAGCGCAGGCCAGGCGGCTTAACATAAGGGTTGTTGATGGCAACGAAAGGTATTTTGCGCACACCCTGAACAATACAGTTATAGCCACATCAAGGGCAATGGTTGCAATCTTAGAGAACTTCCAGAACAAGGACGGCACAGTTACAGTGCCTGAAGTGCTTGTCCCATATATGGGCGGCAAAAAAACAATAGGAATGCATTCAGGCTTTTTTGAGTGAGCCAGGAGGGCCGAGATGGAGCTGAATCAGGATAAGATAACCCCAGAAAAACTGGAAAGGTACTTCAGAATAACTCAGCAGGCTTTAGAAATGGCAAAAAAGTCAGAGTTGGATCCATCCAGAAAGGTCGAGGCTTTAGACTTTTTAGACATGGCGGAGCGCTACCTGAGCGATGCAAAAGACCACTTCTTCAGGAAAGGAGACTTTGTCAATGCATTTGCCGCAGTTAACTATGCGCACGGCTGGCTTGATGCTGGTGCAAGAATAGGATTATTTAAAGTAAGCGACAGCAGGCTTTTTACAGTTGATGGGTAATTTGTTCTTTTTTCTTTCCCCTTATAGAAATATTTAAAAGTTAACCTCCTATTCGGGTTTATTTAAATACGGTCTTCAAATTAAATTTCAGAAAAATGATTGAAATAATCACGATCCTGCTGGAATCCTTCTTTTCATTACATAATGCAGCAGGATACCCAGCAGTTTACTGCTGGGATGAATGCTGCCCTCCGTTAAGTTTTTCTACCATTGTTGATAAAGGATGTGCGCGCA
>DSBS01000003.1 GCA_011045925.1 Candidatus Woesearchaeota archaeon
AGCATACAAAATATCAGATAATGTCAATAAAACCCTGTTCTCTACAATGGTGCTTATAGGCTCGCCAGCCCTTTTTCTGCTTACCTTTAATACTGTATTCACTGAAACCCTGGCTTTGCTTTTCTTTCTTTTGACCTTTCTGGTTTGGGAGAGCTCTCTTAGAGGCAAAAAAAAATTTATACTTGCTTCAATAATGATGGGCGTTTCGGTAGTTGCAACACCTTTGTCAGCTGTGCTGCTGCTAATCTTTTTATTTTATTTTATTTTGCAGAAAATTGAAAGAAGGCAGATTCCTGGTGAAGAGCTTGAAACATTCTTCTTTTCAATTGTCTTGTACCTTGCTTATTATACCTTTCTGCTTAGAGGCCTTCTGGTTGGAAGCTATGCACGAAAGGTTATATCTGAAATGATTTCTCCGTTTTTCCAGAGCCTGGTAAGCTTTGATTACATAACCATTGTGCCTGTGGTTGGGATTGTGCCTTTGCTTATAGGAGCATACTGCATTTATGAAGAGATTACCTCTGAGAAGAAAAGCAATAAATCAGCATACCTTCTGAGCGCCGCTGCCTCTGTTTCATTTCTTCTTATCTTTACTTCACTAGTTAATATTTATTTTCTGCTTGCGCTTCTTTCGATTTCGCTTTCAATAATCTCTTCCTTGTTCCTTACAAACCTGAACAGTTTTCTTAGAAAATCCAGGTTGAAGTTTAACACAAGGAAATTCTTTGTGATTGCTGTTATTTCAGCAAACATTCTCTTTGCTGCTTTGTATGTTCCTGAGGTTATTTCAGAGAACATAAATCACAGCCCAAGCAGGGAGACAGTAGAGTTCCTAAGAAGCATAAGCGCAGAGTATCCCAACAAGAAGATAATATCTGCTCTTGAGGCTGTCCCTGCCGTCTTGGTTTTTCACGGCGAATCTGCATTTGCGGGGCTTATTGCTCAAGGCCAGGAAAAAGAACTGCAAAAGAAGGTTTCGAAAGCATACCTGTCGCCTTTTGAGTCACAGATGCTTGTGCTTATGGAAAGCACAAGCGCAGAATGCATTATCTTCACAGAATTTGAAAGGAGAGCTTTTAATGTAAGCTCATTAAAGGCAATAGCGCCGGAAAGGATTTCCCTAGAGAAAAATATAACAGGGAACCTTTTATACTGCATGCGCAGCCTGGATGAGGCTTTGGCTAATGGCACTTGAAAAGATTGATAAAAGGATTTTTGTATTAATTGGAATCAGCATTATTATCAACCTTATAACCAATTCCCTTGTTTTTCTAGATATCTCTTTCATAGGGGAGATTGGCTCAAACACATTGCTTTCAGTTTATTTGCGGGCAGCAACAGGCATTATGGGAACCCCTCTGCTGATTATCCTTCTGCACCATGTCTTTTCCGTGGCTTTTACAATTTTATTTTATTTCCTGGTAAAAACTCTCTTCGGTGACAGGGATGTTGCCCTGGTATCAGGCATGCTTTTCCTGCTTTCTCCAATCTACATTAGGTTATTCTCAAGCATAAATGTTTATTTTATTCCTGTCTCGCTGCTGCTTCTTGCGGTTTTGCTTTTTGAGAAAAAAAGGTTTTACTTTGCTGTGCCTTTGCTGGCTTTGTCCTCAGCTAATTACGCTTTTCTCGCTCTATCATTAGCAATTGCTGGATACTACTCTATTCATAAGAAGTCAGGGATTGCTTATGCATACTCTGCACTGGCATTATCCTGTTTTCTTTACCTATCTTTCTTTATTTTCAATTTTGACTTCTCGCTTTACTTTTTTCCTGCTATAAATATTTCTGATATTCTTTTTGAGTTTTCAAATAACCTTTCAGTTACGGGAACAGTCTTTCTCTTCTCTTTTATTGGTGCTTTTATGCTTGGGTATAAGAAAAAGCCTGAAGTCCGCCACCTTATGCTGGTGGTTTATGCCTTCATCTCTGTTGGATTTTCCCTGGCATCAAAGTATTTTATTGCTTCCCTTTTTGTTTTCGTGCTTCCTTTTGCAGGCTTGGCTTTTTGCAGGATCTTCTCATACGAATGGAAGAGGAAAGACCTTAAAGTAGCCTCTGTCGTTCTGATAACATATTTGATTTTAGTCCCTGTTGTTATCTCTATTGCAAGGCTTGGAGACAGGGTTGAGAGCAACAGGGAGTTTGAGGAGCTTATGTCTCTCAGGCAAGTTGGCTCTTCAAAAGTGTTTGCCCCAATAAAGTACAACTGTATTGTTTCTGAGGTGCTCAGGCAGAAAACCCTGTTTAAGAATCCGCTATGCTCTGATTTCTATACGCAGGATACTGACTTGATACGGGGCACCCTAGAAAGACACAATAAAACCTTGCTTTTTACAGAAAAGAAGGGAATTGCCTCCTATTCTGAATTTGAAACTCACCAAAGCTTCTACGAGATCTACAATATGCCTGCTTTTAAAAGTTATATCTCTGAGAATAATGTCAGCCTGATTGTGCTTAGCCTGCATGAGATTAACAAGATAAAAAACGAGAATGAAAACCTGTTTCTTATTCTGGATTCCCTGAACATAACAGAAACAAGCACCAGGCTTCGAGTGTTTGATGCGCAACAACTCACTTCTTCCTAACCTTAATAACATCCCCAAGCGTTAGTTCCTCGCGCTGCCCTTGTTTTTTTCCCTGCTTGATTTCTACTTCTTCCTGCCTCACCAAAGAAATGCCAAGGAAGGATTCCAGTTTTTTTGCAATGCTGATTGAGGGCTCATGCCTGCCGGACTCAAATGAATGCAGAAGAGACTCTTTAAGGGCAAGCCTTTTCGCAAGCTCTTCCTGCTTGAGTCCCTTTCTCTCTCTTGCAGACCTTATTTTTGATGCATAATCCGAATCTATCAGGTAAATGACTTCCTTTTCGGGCTCTAGCTCTTCTGCAGCAGGCTTTTCCGCTCTCTTTGCCTTAGCTTCATTTTTAGAAACCGGTGCCACTACCTCGCCAAATGAGGAGCAGTCTTTGCAGAGGTTAAGCACTACGCCTTCAACTTTCGTCTTATACAGCTCAGCCTTCTCGCTGCCACACATTTCGCATTGCATCTTTGGATAAAAAGTAACAGACAATAATAAATACTTTTCGAAAAATGCACAATAGAGCAACAGCAAAAAAAGGGCTCTGTTCAAAAAGTCCAAATAAAAAATAAATAATATTGTGGGCGATAGCCCTACAATATATTTCAGCCCGCATTGTTCGGGCTGAAAGAGAGCTCACGCTAGCACCAAACTTGCGCTTTA
>DSBS01000092.1 GCA_011045925.1 Candidatus Woesearchaeota archaeon
ATATATATCTTAAGGACTGCTGCCGGGAAAGAAGAGCAGGTGCTTGATTTTGTTTCAGAGCACGTTAAGCTTAAAAAGCTTAAGGTGCACTCAATTATTCGTGCACATGGAATGAAAGGATACATCTTTCTTGAAGCAGACTCTTTCCAGGATGCTGAAGAGGCAGCAAGAGGGATTAATTATGCAAGAAGCCTGCTGTCGCAGCCAGTCTCTTACTCAGAAATAGACCATATGATTGAGATAGAGAAGAGGCAGGAGATTAATATAAAGGTTGGTGACATCGTAGAGATAATCTCAGGCCCTTTCCAGAGGGAACAGGCCAAGGTAATCAGGCTTGATATGAGCAAGGAAGACGCTGTTGTTGAGCTTGTTAATGCTGCTGTGCCAATACCAATTACACTAAAAATCGATAATGTTAAAGTAGTAAGAAGAGATGGAGGAGAAATGGAAAATGCCTAAGGAAACAGTTGAGGTTTTAATTGAAGGAGGAAAAGCAACAGCAGCCCCTCCATTGGGCCCGGCACTTGGCCCTCTTGGAGTTAATATAGGGCAGATAGTTGCAGAGATTAACAAGAAGACAGCAGACTACAAGGGAATGCAGGTTCCTGTAAAGGTAATTGTGGATTCAGAGACCAAGGCTTTTGAAATTACAATAGGGACACCGCCGGCATCAGCTCTTATCAAGAAAGAGGCAGGCATTCAGAAAGCATCGGGAAACCCGACACAGAAGTCAGGAGAGCTCAATTTTGACCAGATTATAAGAATAGTCAGAATGAAGTCAGACAGCCTTGCGGGAAAAACCCTGAAAGACAAGGCAAAGGAAATTCTTGGGACCTGCAACTCAATGGGCGTCTTTGTTGAAGGAAAAAGGGCGCTTGAGGTAATCTCCGAGGTTTCGGAAGGAAAGTGGGATGAGAAGCTAAAGGAATAGATGCTCAAAAATGTTTACAATACCCTACGAAAAAATTGTACAGACTATCAAGGAAAAGTCAGGATTGTCTGAAAAGGAAATTGAATCAAAGATTAAAGAGAAAATCGATAGCCTTTCCGGCCTGGTAAGCAGGGAAGGAGCTGCCCATATCATAGCAAACGAGCTGGGAATCCAGCTTATTGAGAAGTTCTCAGGCAAGCTTGACATACAGAACATAGTTGACGGGATGAGGAAGGTTGAGGTTTCTGGCAAGGTTGTAAGAAAATTCGATGTAAGGGAGTTTGGGAAAAAAGATGGAACCTCCGGCAAGGTAGGAGCTCTTATTTTATCAGACGAAACAGGCACAGTAAGGGTGGTATTCTGGAATGACCTGGTAGAGCTGTTTGAGAAAATAAAAGAAGGCGATGTTCTCAGGGTAAAAAACGCCTATGCACGGCTTAACAAGGTTTCTGGGGGGATTGAGCTTCAGATATCAGATACATCCTCTGTTGAGCTGAATCCCGAGGGTGTTGAGGTTGAGGTTGAGGTCTTTGCCGAGGCAGAGAGAAAGAAAATAGCCGAGCTTTCAGACTCGGACAATAATGTTGAGCTACTTACAACTATAGTTAATGTATTTGACCCCAGGTTCTTTCAGACCTGCCCTCACTGCAATAAGAAAGCCCGTACGACTGATGAGGGCAAGTATGTCTGTGACCAGCATGGTGAGGTCGAGCCAAACCACAGGGCTGTAATGAACCTTATTCTGGATGATGGCACAGACACTATAAGGAGTGTGTTTTTCAACAACCAGATAAAAGCATTGATTGAGAAAGAAGATGACTTTATGGATTCTGCAAGAAAGGATCTAAGTGTGCTTGAGCCAGTAAAGAAAGACCTTCTTGGAAAGATTATCAGGATTATAGGCAGGGTTAACAAGAATGAGCTTTTCGACAGGAAAGAATTTGTTGTTAATAGGGTTTACCCTAACCCAGATCCTGAAGAAGAAGCAAAGAAACTATGAAGTGGCTTACTCACATAATGGCTTCACTGCTATTTCTCAAGGCATTCGGCATGCTTTTCAATGTGCCTGGATTTGTTTTCTGCGTGCTTGGGGCGCTTGCCCCAGACATTGATGAGAAAAGCTCAAAGCTGGGCAGGGTTTTCCATATCCCCTTATCCAGGCACAGGGGCATTATACATTCTGCCTGGCCCTGGCTTGCTGCAGGCTTAGCTGTATCTCTCTTTTCTCCGCCAGCAGGCTACGGCTTTCTTATCGGCTCGTTTAGCCACCTTTTCCTGGATGCGCTTACACCTCAGGGAACAAGGCTGTTCTACCCCGCAAAGCTCAGGCTCAAAGGCCCTATCAGGACAGGCTCTTTTTCTGAGATGCTATTACTGGCAGGAATTATCGGGCTGTTTCTTTTGGTTTAATAACAGAAACAAGCAGACATGCAAACAAAAACCTTTTTAAACAAACCGCTTCTCTTTAGGGCTTAAGGGCTCGTGGCCTAGTCTGGATAGGGCGACAGGCTTCTAACCTGTAGGTCGGGGGTTCGAATCCCCTCGGGCCCGCTATTCTTGCTTTTCTACTGTTTTGGATTATCTACTCTTGTTATTAAATATGTTCCATCCTTCTGCCTGGCGCCAGTGCCAATGAGCTTTCTGCTAGAATATTTTCCTTCGGAGAAAGTGATAATAACTTCAGAGGGTCTTTTTTCATCATGATAATGCTCTTCTTCTTTCCGGAGGAATTCTTTAACAATTTCCAGCAGAACATCGGAAAGCTCTTCACGAAAGGCTAGTCTTTTTTCTCCTTTTTTAAGGCTTGTTATATTAACCTTATTAGTCTTTTTATCTCTAATTATGTAATTACCTGCAATCTTGTGAAGGTCTCCATCTAAGTCAAAAGATCCACTGAAAAGAGCACGTTTAAATCCAGAATAGCTGACAACTTCCCTAAATTCACCAACCCCTGAAGACTCCGAGGGTCCTATATTTCTTTTAATTGGCGTGCTCCTGTAAGGTTCGCTGACCACTTCGAGATTTTCTAACTTAAGTCTTATCTCTCTTGGCTTTCCTTGAATGTATTCCGAAATATTTTTTTCAGTACCAAAATCATCTAACATGTCATCATAGAATTTCATTACATAATGCAGCAGGATACCCAGCAGTTTACTGCTGGGATGAATGCTTCCCTCCGTTAAGTTTTTCTACCATTGTTGATAAAGGATGTGCGCGCAACGGATTTTTCGGCGCACGCACACCCCCCTTATCTAGCGTGAGCTATGTTAATTTTCGTTGCGCGGAGGCAACGAA
>DSBS01000066.1 GCA_011045925.1 Candidatus Woesearchaeota archaeon
AAGCGCAAGTTTGGTGCTAGCGTGAGCTCTCTTTCAGCCCGAACAATGCGGGCTGAAATATATTGTAGGGCTATCGCCCACAATATTATTTGTTTTTTATTTGGACTTTTTGAACAGAGCCTGTTTGGAATTAAAAGAAAACACTATGAAAAGAAAAAGCCTTTGCAAAAACATTAATGCCTGTACACATGCACATCCTGCTGTGGGAAGGGTATAGATATCTTGTTCTTGTCAAACTCTCCCTTTACCCTTTTTTGCATGTCAAAGAAGAAAGGCCAATAATCGCCTGAATTTACCCATGCCCTCACTGAAAAGTCTACGCTTGAGTCGTTGAGCTTTGAAACCACAATCAGGGATTTTGGCTCTTTTAGGACTCGGCTATCGTTTTTGACCAGGCTTTCAAGAATTTTGTGTGCCTTATTCATATCATCTGAGTAACTTATGCCAAAGGTCATGTCAACCCTTCTTGTTTTCTCTGTGGAGAAATTTGTTATTATGCTGTTTGACAAAGAGCCGTTTGGGATTATAATTGTCTTATTGTCTGGTGTTTTTAGTGTTGTTGCAAGGATTTCCACTTTGTTTACTGTGCCAGAAAATCCCTGAGCCTCAATAAAGTCGCCTACCTTGAAAGGCTTCGTTATGAGAATCAGAACTCCACCTGCAAAATTGGAAAGGCTACCCTGAAGTGCCAGACCTACTGCAAAGCCCATGGCTGCAATCACTGCAACAAACGAGGTTGTCTCAACTCCCAACATCCCTATAATAGTAATTACAAGAAGGATTTTCAAAGAGACTGATAAAAATGATGCCAAGAAATGCTTAAGAGAGGGCTCCAACCTGTTTTTTGTCATCAAGCGCACAAAGATTTTCTTGATAATGCTAATTACCCATAAACCCAAAACAAGCGTTATAATCGCAACTAAAAAGGTTGGGGAATACTCAACAACCCATTCTACTGCTTTTTCTGATAATTCTGCAAAATCAATCATTATTACTGAAAAGGAACTGGGCAATTGTTTAAATATTTTTGGTTAGATGAATTTTCTGCCTTATTCCTAAAACTGCTCAAAAACACACAAAAACAGTTAAATTTAAATATAAAACAGCGTGATACTCAAAAGTGATTGCTATGAAAATAACTTTGGCCCAGCCAGATATTCTTAGGGACAGCATATCTACAATCTCTGAGCTTGTAAGCGAAGTCAGGTTTAAGGTTAATGCTACTGCGCTTGAAATGATTGCAATGGATGCTGCAAACATCTCCATGATTATCTTTAAGATGTTCTCCAGTGCCTGCATTGAGTATAAGGTTGATGGTGAGAGCGAGCTTGCAATAAACCTACTTAACCTAAAGAAGATTCTGAGAAGGGCTAAGAAAACCGATATTCTAAGCCTGGAGCTATCTGATGACAGCAGGCTTAAGGTTGTGCTTAAGGGCAAGGTAACAAGAACTTTTTTCCTTCCCCTGATTGACATTGAGGAAAGCGAGCAGAAGCTGCCTGAGCTTGAGTTCAAGGCAATAGTGAAAACATCTACTGATGTAATTCTGGATGCAATCGAAGATGCTGACATAGTATCTGAGTCTGTTATGTTTCTGGTGAAGGACGGCGTGTTTTCGATTGAGGCAAAAGGGGATACTTCCAAGGTAAAAGTAGACATTCCTCAGGATGATGATACATCTGTTACTTGCAAGGAAAAGGAAATCAAGTCAAAATACTCAATTGAATACCTTAAGAAGATGATCTCTTCAAAGCTTTCTGAAAAAATAGACATCAGGTTTAGCGCTGATTATCCGCTCAGACTTGAGTTTGTTGAGGAAGATAAGATTCAGATGGTGTTTATACTTGCCCCAAGGGTTGAGACTGACTAAGCTTTCTTTTCTTTTTTCTTCCAAAAATTTTTTATAATGGCTTATGGTTCTGTTTTGACAGCTGTAAAAATGAGGCTTAGGCTTAAGAAGAAAACAAGGAGAAAAATGCTTTTTGGGAGTTTTGGCTTGCTACTTTTGCTCTTTTTGGCTTTTTCAGTTACGACAAGGAATCCTGATGTAGACGAGCCCGAAGAGGATAAAGCTAAAGAAATAACAATTGGCTACTGCCCTACTATGAATCAATACCTGAATTCTTTTTTTTATGGGATGCAGAATGTAAAATTTACTGAATACCCAAGTGCTGCTTCCGCTATTCAGCAGCTAAGGGCTGGGCAGGTTGATGCTGTGCTGATTGGCAGGGTTTCAAGGCAAAGCGAAATAAGGGAAGGCATTAAAGAGCTTAGGCTTGGAAAAGGCTTCACCCTTATTTCTGACTCAACAAAAACCATCCTGGCGAGCGAGCTGAGCAAGGCTAGAGTTCATACTGCTGTTCCTGAAGAAATTGCCAGAACAGTTCTGCCTGAAAATGACTTTCTGTTCTATGAATCTAATGAAAAAGCAAGGGAATCTGGAATAAGTGAAGCTGTGCTTATTTCCTGGGATGATTTCAGGGATGAAGACCATCTGCTTATTCCTGTCTACAGTGACGGAAGAAAAATCGAGAAGTTCAGGTCTCCTGTGCTTTACTTTGATGAGTCAATAGAAGACTTAATGCATGTTTAGGCTGCTTTTAGAAAGATATTTAACTTTGGGCTGACTATACGCTATCATGAGGGGGCTTGTTGTTAAAAAACAGCTTAGGGAAATAATTAAAAAGCAAGAGCTTAAAGCCAGCAAGAGCTTTATTAAGAAACTCGGTGACCACTACGAAAAAGAGATTAAGGAAACTATTAAGACAGCGGGGCTTTACTGCAAGGAACACAGGAGAAAAACCCTTTTTGTCAAGGACTTGGATGAAGCAGTCAAGCAGAAAAAGCTTTTGTGAATCCCAGAAAAGAATGGGACGGGGGGGACTTGAACCCCCGACACCACGGTCTTCAGCCGTGTGCTCTCCCAGGCTGAGCTACCGTCCCATAAAATGCGCAGAAGTTCTAAACTATATTTAAAGCTTATTGTTTTTAAGGCAGGATTCTTCTCCGTGTATTCAGTATTCCCCATTCTATAACCACTAAGAGAAGGCCAAGAATCAGAAAGAAAACAGAAAGGTCAAAAGGAACCTGTCCTTTCTTGATGTCGAAAACATCTCTCATTGCCTCTCCAAA
>DSBS01000065.1 GCA_011045925.1 Candidatus Woesearchaeota archaeon
AATGGTAGAAAAACTTAACGGAGGGCAGCATTCATCCCAGCAGTAAACTGCCAGGTATCCTGCTGCATTATGTAATGAGAAAAAACTAAATAAAAGCAAATGGTGGTTACCCGTGCAATCAGCGTTTTAGTAGGGACCACACCTTTAGTTGAAGTAGACGGAATGCTGGCAAAGCTTGAGGTGACTAACCCAACAGGAAGCGTAAAAGACAGAATGGCCTGGCACATAGTAAAGAAAGCTGAAGAAAGAGGCGAGCTAAAGTCAGGAATGCAAATTCTTGAAGTAACCAGCGGCAACACAGGTATTTCACTTGCAATGATTTCTGCTGTAAAAGGCTATAAGTTTACTGCAGTTATGCCTGAGTCAATGAGCTTAGAAAGAAGAAGAATGATGAAGGCATTTGGGGCAACCCTTGTCTTGACTCCGGCTGAAGAAGATATGCAGGGAGCAGTGGATAAGTACAATGAGCTGGCAGGCAGAAATCCGCATGCTTGGCTGCCTAAGCAGTTTGAAAACCCGGAAAATGCAGATGCACATGAACTTGGTCCTGGAAAAGAGATCATTAAACAGGCACAAGGAAGAGTTGACGCTTTTGTGGCAGGAATAAGAACAGGAGGAACACTTATCGGAGTAGCCCGCGCATTGAAAAAAGCAAATCTTGAAGTAAGAATAATCGGAGTAGAGCCAGCAGAGTCAGCAGTCTTATCAGGGAAAAAGCCAGGCCTTCATAAAATACAAGGCATTGGCGAAGGCTTTATCCCTAAGCTGGTGGAAGATAACTTAGGGCTTATTGATGAAATAATAGCAGTAAAAAGCAATGATGCAATAGCAATGGCTAAAGAGCTTGCAGCCAAACACGGGCTTCTCGTAGGAATCAGCTCAGGGGCAAACCTGCTCGCGGCAAAACAGCTCAGAAATTGACTCAGAAGAGTAGTAACTGTATTCTCAGACCGGGGAGAAAGATACCTGAATTCTTAGCTCAGGACAAAAGCTTTTTTTTTATTTCTTTTATTTTTTCTTTGTCTCCAGCCTTGCCGTGAAACCATAAGTCCAGGCCATCATTCTTGTACCTGGGCACAACATGAAAATGCAGGTGAAAAACACTTTGCTGAGCGTCCTTACCGGAAGCATTTATTATATTGAAGCCCGAAGCACCAAGCTTATCCTTTACCAGCAAACCCATCTTTTTGCAAATTTTGCTGATTCTTGTTAAAACTTCTTCAGGAGCATCAGCAACATTTTCATAATGCTCTTTAGGTATTACAAGCAGGTGGCCGTCTGATGTTGGGTTAACATCAAGAAAACTCATCACTAATTCATCATCATAAATCTTTGAGCACGGGATTTCCCCATTAACAATTTTGCAAAAGATGCAGTTATTCATGCTAGTGGTAAACTGCTTATTGTATATAAAATTAATTCATTTAAAGGATTTATTCAACATCTTGATTAGCGTACATTAAATAAAAGACTTAATCTTAGATTCCTTTTTTAATGAATAAAACCCAAAAAAATCCCTTACTTTATCATTTGGAGGGAGAATGAGATGCTGATAATAAAACCCGTAAATAAGGTGCTCACGAATCAATTCCCTGTAAATGGCATCGTACCTGAAAGGCCTGACACTGAAAGGCTTGTCTTGTTGCTTTATAATTCTCTCTAAAGCCTTTACTGAAAGGTCTCTCCTAAACCAGTTTTCACTCCAGTATAGCTCACTGTACCATTCTGGGTTCCGGTTCTGGACAACACGAATCATATGTCCACTAAATCTAGGCTCGGGTGCAGGAACAAGAATAACCTCTAATTTATTGGTTTCAAGGTCATAATGAAGAAGTTCTGCATGCTCGACATAATAAAGCCTTATTGCTTCATCAAGCTCTTTTATTGGCCTTTCAGCAGTTCACATAGGAAATGGAATTCCCGGCTTCTTTTTATTAATTTCGATTGAGGTTTCTGGGAGTTAGCATTGCTTTCTTTATCAGGACGACAATTTAAAACAGCATTATCGAGGCTACAACCAGGTAAATAACAATTGACAGAACATCAGATATCACAGTAGCAAAAGGCCCACTGCCGAATGCAGGGTCTTTTCCAAGCTTGTCTATAATAAGCGTGGTCCCAAGTGCTGTAAAATTTGTGAGTATTACAGAAACCAGAAGGGCAAAAGCAATAACAAGCCCAATATATGCCTCTCCCCAGAATAGCAGGATAGATAAGTAAGTTATCAAACTGATTATTATTCCAAGGGCAAAGGCAATATAAGTCTGCCTAAGAAAATATTTGGCCTTATTTAGCTTTTTTCCATGTGTTGCCAGGTCTCTTACACAAAGAGTAACTAGCTGGGCACCAATTGCACCAGTAAGGTAAACAATTGCAGGTATAAAAAACGCAAGGATAATGTGTTCTTCAAGTGTTTTCTCATAAAGCCCCATGAACCCGGCGCCTGCCAAAATGCCCACCAGCCCAATCAACAGCCATGGGACCCTGTGCATTACTGACTTATTCACAGGAATTTTCATAGAGTCTTCATACTCAAGGTGCTTCTTGTGTATTCCAGCCAAATACATGAAGTCTTCCTGCGTAGATTTATGCATAATATCAAGAATTGTTTTTGGCGGCAGCACACCAATCATTTTTCCCCTTTCAACAACAGGAACTGCTTTTACCTTATTGCGGATTGCAATATGTGCAGCAATCTCATCTTTTGCATTAGGGGAGACAGAAACCGGGCTTTTCTTCATTATTTCTTCAATCTTTGTCTTATCAGGATGCCTGAACAAGTCTCCAATAGAAAAAACACCGACCAGTTTTCCTTTCTTGTCCTTCACGTAGCCATAGTCCATAAACTCATAGCCGTTTTTTTTCCTATAAAGCCTTTTTAAGATATAGCCAACTGTTTTGTTAGGATAACACGCAAGAAAGTCTGCAGTCATAACGCTCCCGGCAGAATGACTCTTGTAATTTTTCTGCATCTCTCTCTTTTAAGGAGTTATGTTTATAAAAGTTTCTTTTTAAGAGGCTCTGTTCAAAAAGTCCAAATAAAAAACAAATAATATTGTGGGCGATAGCCCTACAATATATTTCAGCCCGCATTGTTCGGGCTGAAAGAGAGCTCACGCTAGCACCAAACT
>DSBS01000071.1 GCA_011045925.1 Candidatus Woesearchaeota archaeon
CGAAAATCTCTCCATTAAACTCAACCTTCACAGGCTTAAGCATCCCAAAGGATACAATCTTGCCCAGGCGATTTACAAAAAAGAAAACAGAATCTTTTTCCTTGTTCCTGAAGTCTTTTGTATTCGAGCCGTACTCATCAACCCTCGCATTCTCCATCAGCTTGATGTAGTCTTCTGTCAGCTCTTTTCCAGTCTTAATCTCTATCTTGAGCTCTTCCATAAGCCAGTGTCACATCTAAGCGTTAATAAAGGTTACTGATTTTGAGAGGCACATGCTGGAGAAAATTAAGTTCTATTTATAAGCAACCCTGGTTTTCCCCTCAATTTCACTTATGCGAGTACCAGAAGCTATTCCCGGAATCCTTTCTCACAAAGCCAAATCTTTCGAACTGCACAACCTCGCCAGCCTTCACTAAACCAACTGCCTTCTCAGCAATCATTTCAACCAAGCTCGCATCAGGCATCATCATCTTAACCTTAACAGTCTGCTTACCATCATCAGGAAGCCAGTGCATTATGCTCTCCCCGCCCTGCTTGAATCTCTCGTGCTCAACCGAGTCAAACACAAGCTTTCCCTTTTCCTTCCTGAAGTTAAGGCAGTCCATCAGCCTGTATAGCTTGCCCTCTTCCATTTTATCATAATCCTTCTTATCAAGAATAAACCCTTCCCCGGTTTTAATCTCCCTGCTCCCAAAATCCTGGTCAGGGTGAAACTTAAGTGAAACAGCCCTCTCAGGCGCGCCAGCAATCCTAACCCTAACAGGCTCAGCAACCCCAATCAACCTTCTGACCTTCTTGTCAGCAAGCTTCCTGTTAAACCTCTGCACAACAAACCAGTCAATGTTAGTTGGTGTTTTTGACAGGCCCACATGCTTAACCATCTCAAAAAAAGTCTCCTTAAAGATTCCCCTTCTTTTCAGTGCCTTAAGCGTAACCAGCCTCGGGTCATCCCACCCGAGCAGCTCACCCTTCTCAATTCTCTCCCTAATCTCCCTGCCCTGCGTAGATGCGCCCCGGATATTAAACCTCCCGTACTGGATAACAGTCTGCTTTGGCAGCCCAAACAGGTCCTTGATGTAGTCCTGCAGCTCTTCTCTCATCCTGCCGAACTCATTGCTTCTTAGGATATGCGTAATCCCGCACCAAGAGTCCTCAAGCGCGCTCTCAAAGTCATACATCGGCCAAGCCTTATACTTATCTTTCTGCCTGAAGTGCGTCTTTTTAACTATCCTGAAAATCACCGGGTCTCTCATCACATAGTTCCTGCTTTCCATGTCAATCTTCAGCCTGAGAGTCCTCTCCCCTTCCTCGAACATTCCATCCTGCATGCCTTTCCATTCAGAAAGGCTCGACTCAACGCTTTTTTCCCTGCACTCACATGCTTTCCCTTTCTCCCTCAGATCAGACATATTTTCTTTTGGGCAGGCACACACATATGCCTTGCCTTTCTCAACAAGCTCATTTGCCTTCTCAATCATCTTGCCAACATCGTCAGAAGCAAAAAGAATCCTGTCCGGCTTAATCTCGAGGTAATTGTTAATGTCATCCAATCCAGAATCCACATATTCCTGGCTTCCCTTTTCAGGGTTAGTGTCATCAAACCTAAGAATGCATTTTCCTTCATACTTTTTAGCATAAAGATAGTTTATCAAAAAAGAAAGTGCATGGCCTATGTGCAGGTACTTAGAAGGCTCAGGCGGCATCCTTGTCACAACCTTTCCCATAACCGCATTCCTCAGCTCAGGCATCTCTTTCTTTTTCTTTTCCTTCTTTAGTGCGCCGGAGTCAATAGCAAGCAGCTCCTTCTTCTGCTCTTCAAGGCTGAGTGAATTAACCTGCCTGACAATATTATTAATCTCAGGCATAAGCTCAGAAACCTTAGCCTTAAGCTCAGGCGCCTCACCGATCACCCTGCCCACAATTGAGCCTGGGCTTGCCTTGCCATCATGCTCAACAGCGTTCTTTAGTGCATGCTTTCTAATCAGGTTGCCAGTATCCATTTAAACCAAAAGCACAAAAATCAAGCGCATTATTAAAATTTTGGGTAAAAAACAAAAAAAAGCCTAAAGGAGAGCCCTTTCTGGCAAACTTTATAAATAAACCTTAAAATAATCAGAGAATGCTCTCAGAGGCTTTCAGCATAGCAGGGGATATTCTCATCGCGCCGTTCATACACACTCAGATGCTTTGGGATGTAATACCTCTTCTTGTAACAATGGTTGTAATAGAGATTTACTTCGGAAGGTATAAGGATGAAAGCCTAGGCTGGAATTCAGCTCTCTCGAACTCATTGGTGCTTATATTTGTAGGATCCAGCCTGATTCGCTACCTTCACTCACAAGGCCTCTTTGATTTTCCCGATGCCTGGTCAGGCATTGCTGTGTTTCTTGTAACTGCAGGAATTTACCTTGCTGTTTTCAACTTCTACCATGAGATTCCCAGAAAGATAGCATTTGGCCTTTCAAGCGTTCTGCCCATAAACATGCTTGCTTACATAGGTGTGGTAATGATTTACAGGAGAATGCATTTTGACTTGACAACAATCTTAGGAATTCTTTTTGTTTTTGCAGGTGCCTGGGCTTTCTTTTCACTTCTGAAATATGTGATTGTTAAGGCAACCCCAGACAACTAAGAATTCACTTAAAATGCCTTTTAACTGCCTCGGCAACTTTCTTCCCGTCTGCCTTTCCCCTTAGCTCTTTCATAGCCTCGCCCATTGCCTGGCTGAACGTTAGGAAAGGGCTTTTATGCTTAATTTCCAGCACAACCTTTTCAATCTCATCTTCACCAAGCGTCTTATAGCTTTCAAGCAACACAGCCTGCCCAAGCCCTTTCTTAAGGAGAATCTCATCAGCGCTTTCCTTTGGAATCTCACCTAGGTCTATTTTAAACAGAAGCTCTTTAAGAAATCCCTCGTCAAGCAGATCATCTTTGAATTCCGGGTTGGCCCGCTTCAGCTCCCTTGGTTTTGATACACACAAAGAAGCAGCATAGCCAGGCTTAATCTCTTTAAGCTTCATGCACCAGCCCATAAAGGCATCATAAAGCCCC
>DSBS01000025.1 GCA_011045925.1 Candidatus Woesearchaeota archaeon
ACATATATATTATCCCAAGAAGCCTATACCTTGAGCTAAAAGTTAAGAAGTATGACTGGGAAACAAAAAAATGAAAAAGAAAATTTTTAAAAAGAACAGGGCTCCCAGGTTCCTGATAATTCTTGTGTTTGTCTTTTCACTAGGCCTTATTTTTGGCTGGATGTCAAACAGCACAGAGCTTTCTGAGCTTGAGATTGAGCTTGAAAACCTGAACCTCGACTTAAGAAGCTTTAACGAGCAGCTCGCGTTCGCAGAAGCCTTTAATCTGGAGGCCTGCGACAGTGCCTTCATTGAGAGAATTGGGGAAAGCATTCGACAGAGTAGCATAATTCTGGACCAGCTGGAAAAAGACAGGAGAACCACTACCCCAAGATACGAGTTCCTAAAAAAAAAGCACAATATCAACCAGGTCATCTACTACTCTGAACTCAAGCGATTCAAAGAGAACTGCGGATACGAAAAAGATATCATGCTTTTCTTCTTTGACTCATCGAGGCCCGGCCAGGCTGAAAAGCAGGGAAAGATTATTGATTCAATTGCTCAAGGCAATGGAATGCTAATACTGCCCATGGACTACGGATACACAGAGTATATAAACTACTTCTATGAGTATTATCCTGTTGAGGAACTACCAGCTCTAGTAATCAACTACGAGCATATCCTTGAGGGCTTCTCCGAAAAAGAAGCTATTTTGGATGCACTCAGCAGGTGACTTCATCATGAAACCAAAAGAGAAAAAGAGCAGCATCACTAAAGCAGGCAAAGCCCTTATTGATTTCATAAAAAACAACAAAATCTTCGTTTTTCTTTTCCTGTTTTCCACTTCTTACTTTTTATACCAGAACATAACAACCATTTCATGGGACTTAAGTGTTTATGTCCTCAATGCGCAGTACTGGTTTTCTGATGGGTTTTATTTTGAGACCCTGAGGCCTCCTGTCGCTCCGCTGTTAATAGCCTTCTTCAATATCTTTTCAGGATGGGGAGGAGCTGAGTTGCTTTACATAATCTTTACCTCAGGGGTATTCGCTTTTTCCATTTACAAATTTAGCAGGATTGCCAGGCTTAATCATACTGGCCTTTACGCATTAAGCTTAAGCTTTTACGTTCTGTTGTGGGGGCTATCGGTAGGCACCGAGCTACTTTCCCTTGCATTTCTTATACTTGCTACTGCATATATTATAAGCAGCAAGCCTGTTTCCGGGCTTTTCCTCGGCTTAAGCGCAATGACAAGGTATGCAGCACTTGGTCTTTTCCCGATTCTGCTTTTTCATTTTAACCTTAAGAGAATAGGAAAAAGCCTACTTTTGTTTTTTGGGGTTGTTTTTCTATGGCTTTTATACAATTACTTCGCATTTGGAAACTTTCTTGAAAGTATAGCCAACCAGTATGCCCTAAATGTGTTATTCAGGCAGGATGTAATACAACCTGTCAATCTTAGGCACTTTCTTGAAGTGCAGAATATCCTTATCCCTTTCTTTATTCTTGGCCTGGCCTTTGTAATATACAAGCTCATAAAGGAGATTGCCAGCAGCAAAAAAGACTCTTTAAAAAGCCTGGCTGGGCTGGCTAAAAAAAGAAAGACTGAGCTTCTTATGTTCGCCCTGCTGATTGCAAGCATATACAGCTATGCCTCAACTCCGACAAAGCTTTCAAGGTACCTTTTTTTTCTGGTATTCCCTACAATATACTTCGGCTACCTCGGAATAAAGGGAGTAATCAGCTTTTTCAGGATTCCTGAGAATGGGATTACCTACTTTTGTGCAGCTATCTTTGTATTGAATCTGGGCCTGCTTATCGAATACGGCCCTCACTTTGAGAGAGAAGAGCCTTATCAAGAAGGAATACAAATCCTGGAAGAGCTAAACCTTACGCACTGCACTCTTAGATCAAATGCCTGGCCTATCGTAAACTATCTGGGCATACCAGCTTCTCCTTACCCCCGACAAGAAGTGCTTAAGCAGAGCCTAGAAGCTGGAGAGATTCTTCTGCTCTATACACGAGTTGGAGAGCCGGAATATGTCTTTGATGAAATCTTTTTAGAAGAACTTCCAACATTGTACAAAGGAAGAAATATTTATGTTCTGGGAGAAGAAAACTGCAAAGAATGGGAGGGCTTACCTTACACAGAGACCTATCTCCAAAGGCTTAGAAGCTTTATATATGAAACTAAAGGACATGAGATTAACATAAACCCTTGCTTTATCATGTTCCAGAGCTACGGGCTACTTGAAAAGGGATGCAACCTTATACACGGAAAAGGCTTTATTGCTGAAGACAAACACGGAAATAGGGACTAAAAGCAAAGATTACAAAAATTAGCCCACAGTTCAGATAAATTTATAAATACCAAAAAGAACAGTTAGGAAAGAGGTGGAAAAATGCTTAAGATGCAGAGAATAACAAGCACTTATGATATGAAGGTCTTTACTGATGAAGGGGATTATTTCGGAGAGGTTGAGGATGCCCTAATCTCCGGAAACAAGGTTGACTCCTGGAGAATCAGGGCTACAAGAAACTCTTTCCTGACAAGGGTGCTTGGTAATGCAAAGGGAGTGATTGTGCCTCACCAGCTGGTTAAGGCAGTTGGCGATATTATAATCATATCGAAGTCAGCAGTCCCTTCGTACAACCCAAGCGAGGATGACGACGAGATATAAGCTTTTTATTATTCTTTTCTGTCTTTATTTTCTGAAATTATTTCCTGATTAATATCACAAGGTTTAATAATGAATCATGACTCCATTTATAACTATGGAGAACACAATACACCTAAAGGCAAAGGGCATAAACTTCTCGGTTGAGGTTGAAGGGAATATTAGTGCTGAAAAGCTGAAAGAGCTCAGAAAGCTGCTTGAGGTGATTGTTTCAGAGGATACAGCTGACTTCGACTCTTACATTGAAGAAGAGCTGGACTACTCGCTTATGGAAATCAGCCCTGACTTAAAGAAGAAAGCTGAATTCAGGTCAATTGCAAGAGAGCTTATTTACTCTGAGGAAGAGCACCTTATCAAAAAG
>DSBS01000034.1 GCA_011045925.1 Candidatus Woesearchaeota archaeon
CCAGCAAAAAGCAAACTTTTATAAAAAGAATTCAGCGTAGAAGGAGAGGTGACTTCAAATGGCAGAGTTTTCCTTTGAAAATGTTTTTATTGGCTCACTAAAGTATTTCTGGAGCAATATTGTATTTTACCTTAAGTGTTTTGGCCTTTCTTTTCTGGCTAGCTTAGTGCTTATTTTTATTTTTGGGCTGGTAATGTTTATGTTTGCTTTTTCTTTAATTGGGTTATTGAATACAGAACCAATCTCAGAAACTGCAGCCATGCCTTTAGTAATAGGCATTGTCTTTTTCGGTACAGTCTTGTATCTGGCTTTCCTTATTTTTAGTTTTTTTATAAATTTTATTGTAATGCGACTGGCGTATAAAAATGAAGAGGTTAGAGATTTAAGCTTTTTAAATAAGCTAAAGCAGGAGTCTCAGGGATTCTGGAGGTTTTTGGGGTGGATGTTTTTGTTTATTCTTTTTAGCTTTGTAATTTTAGTTCTTCCTTTTATTGGCTTTTCTGTTTTGCTGATTTTTTCAGTCTCATCTTCACACCTGCCTTTTACTCTGCTAACAATCTCCGGGCTGCTTGGTTTTACAGTTTTTGCGATTTTTGCATTCTTTAAGTGGTTTTTCTTTGTGCCATCGCTTCTTGTTGAGAAAATCCTCCGAACCGAAAGTTTTGGGATTCTCTCTGCGATGAAGGAAAACTGTATTCTGGTTAAAGGAAGATGGTGGCTGACTTTTGGAATTTATGCTCTTTTCATACTCCTGGCAGTTCTGGTCTCTTTTGTAGTTTCTGTATCTTCCCTAATTCTGGTTCTGCCTTTATATATTATTCCATTAGCAGGGCCAATCTTTGCCCAGTTGATAAATCAGGCAATAAATTATTTTGTTGGCTTTTTCGTAGGATTGATTTACCTGATACTCCCATTCTTTATGCTTCATGAGTACAGAAGAATGGATAAGCCTGTGCAAAAAGCAAAATAATTCTTTTGTTTTTTTGATAACCTTTAAATTCTTTCTTTTATTACTCTTTTAGCTAGATGAAAGAGCTTGCACGCGCAATCGGGATTGATGATGCTCCCTTTGACAAATGGAATGACAGGAAAGCAATTTTAATAGGCACTATACTTCAGGGGAATGCCCAGGTTGATGGTTTTCTTAAATCAGAGGTTGATATTGATGGAGATGATGCAACAGACATTTTGTGTAAGATGATTACGAGCTCAAGGTTCTTTAGCCAGCTTCGTGTTATCTTTCTGGATGGAGTCTCCGTAGCAGGGTTTAATGTTCTTTCCCCAGATGAAATTAATGACAGGACAAAAATCCCGGTAATTGCAATTATGAGAAAAAAGCCGGTTCCTGAAGAAATGGCCAAAGCCCTTAAGAGGCTTGGCATGGATAAAAAGACAGGGCTTTTGAAAACCCTTCCTGAGCCAGTAAAACACAACAAGGTTTTCTTCCAGGCGTTTGGGATAACCCAGCATGAGGCAAGGCAGGCTATAGACCTGTTTACGCTTTCTTCAGAAATTCCTGAGCCATTGAGAATCTCGCATATGATTGGACAGATGCTTAAGTTTAATGAAAGCAAAGGTCAGGCATAGACTCAGTTGGCTTTTGCCAGCTTTGACCTCTTTAAGTCAATGTCAAGGCTTTCCGGCAAGATGCTTACTGCATCATCAAGCTCTTCATACCCCAGCAGCTTAAGTATTTTCTTTGCCACATCACTTTTCTTTTTCCTGCCCTGCACAATTCTAATATAATTCTCACAGTTTTTCTCTATAGCAGGCTTTGGGCCGGCCATGAGAATCTGCTCCTGGTTGATTCCAACATAAATTTCTAAAACAGCATCAATGTAATTTTTCTTCCCCCTTATCATAAAAGAGCCCTTGTTTATGTACTCACCAGGCTGTGCCTCTTTTGATACCTGATCCGGAAACACGTAAAAAACTTTCATGGAGCTCATTCCGGATTTCCAGCCTTTAGAGAACACAGCTGTGAAAACAGCAGTTTCATTAAGGGTTTGCTCTCCAATATCTTTCCCTTCAGATTTAACAACAGCAAAAGGAGAGCCAGCAATGTCAGTGTGAAACACAATGTCCTTTGGCTCAAGGTGCTTCTTTATTATTATTTCATTTGTTGTTGCATCCCTGCCAGCTATAACAAAAAATCCTTCAGAAGAGATAAACCACCTGAATTTTTCGTACCACTTCTTTTCCTTTTTTGGTTTTTTTACCCTGGCTTCTCTCTCTTTAGCCTTCTTATGTTCCTCTTTCAGCTCTTTCTCATATCTTTCAAGAATAAGCTTAATCTTTTCAGACTTCTTCTTTAGTTTTTTTGCCTTCTCAAAATAAGCAGATGCATTTTCCTCTATAGATTTGCTTAAGTCCAGAGTTATTTTCATAGAATAAAGAAAACTAAGCCTTTTTAATTAATTTTCCGTTTAGTGAGCCCTGCTGGCCAGGCCTTGATGTTACAATAACATCGCCAATTTCTGTTTCTAGAATAGTGCCTTTTGTAATAATATTCCTTATAACAAAGTTCCTGTTTGCAGGGTTTTTCTTGACTTTGGAAATCTTGACAGTCTTTGCTTTGCCTTTCTCATCAGCAACATTGATAATATCGACTGAAAGCAGGATTTCTTTGGTGTTGCCTCCCATCCTCCTGACTTTCTTTCTTTTAACAGGGCCAAACTTAATAAAATTGTGAGGTTTTCCAAGCTCGTACTGCTTTTGCTTTCTTCTTTTATGGTAAACTCCTCCTGTTGCCTTCTTTTTGGACCTTAGCTGTGAAATTGCCATCTTGTCTCAAAGGAATTGAGTTTTGTTTAAAAATGTTTCTATGAAAGCGGCTCTGTTCAAAATCTAAAGATTTATAACCCTCAGCAGCCGTAAGGCTATCTGAGGGGGGGAGGGATTTTCTCCCCATGAAAGAAAAAACAAAACTCATTAATAAAGTTAAGCGTTTGATA
>DSBS01000036.1 GCA_011045925.1 Candidatus Woesearchaeota archaeon
CTTTTTCTTAACCTTGCTGAAGGCCAGAATCAGGACGATTATAACAAGGATGACCACCAGGACAATTATTCCAATCTCAAGGGCTGCCCTGAGGTTGTCAACTGTCTTGTCCGGCTGTACAGGGGCTTCCTCAACCTTCACAGTTAAAGGAACCTCTTTCACTATCTCGCCTTCTGACTCAATGCTGAATACCATCACATTAGTTCCAGCAGTGCCTTCTTTAGGAGTTGCATAAATAAAAACAACCTTTGACTCTCCCTCTTTAAGCACTACAAGGTTCTCACTCATCTGAACATCAGCCCACTCAGCTCCCTGTGCCCTCAGGATGAAGGTCTTGGTAGCTTTTCCGGTGTTAACCATAGCTGCTGTGAAAGTAACCCTTTCTCCAACCTTTGCAGTCTCCTTGACTGAAGGCATTGAGATTATAACCTTCTCAACAGGTTCTTCCGGAACCTCACACAGGTCAGACTCAACCACAAATATCTTGTGTGTTGATGTGATTGAATCGTAGCCGTCGTTGAACTCAACTTTGATGGTCATTTCATACTCCTTTGACTCCACACACTCAGGGATTCTTACTGCAATCTCTTCAGTTGAGATTGAGTCTCCGCCCTCGACCTTATTTACAAAGTCAGAGGCAGCAACACCCAGCTCTGGAATCTGAAGAGTCACTTTAACTCCTCTCTGGTCCCTGGCGCCTGTATTCTGCAGCCTTACGATTGCAGAAAGGTATGAGCCAGCCCTTATCCTGTACTCAGGGTTAAGTGCAATATCCCTCACAATCATGCTGTGCCTTGGAACATCTACGAGTATATTATAATAATATTCACGGACATATCCATCCCTTGTGGACACGAACAGCTTAATCTTGTAATTGTCCCTGTCCATATTTGAAGGCAGCTTAACTTTGAGCCTTTTGATGTATTCAACACTCTCTTCTACATCAAAGACACCAGTCTGGTCAGCAATGTCATCAAGCCTGCTGTGCTCATAGCCATCAATAAAAACCCTCATTTGGATATCCTTGGCATCTTCAAGTGCTTCAAGCCTAATCCAAAGATTGAGGTATTCTCCTCTTTCTATGGAAAGCCTTGTGGTATGGTCCTCGGAAAGCCCGATGCCATTAACCTGCACCTCGGTAATTTCTACAGGCGGTACACTAGCGTAAGAAAAAGCCGCCAATAGCAACATCCCCAAAATCAATAAGATTTGCTTTTTCATTTTTTTCCCTCATAACATTAAACTTAGGTAGGATAAAACAGAGCTTATATTTAAATCTTTCGTTGTTTTTTCTATTCTGCAGTGGCTACAAAACCAAGTTATTAGAGAGTAGAGTCTCTTCTACTTAAAAAGGTTTAGATGTGTTCAGGTCTTTTTTACTCACTTCTTTTAAAGAGGTCTTTAGATAGCTAAAGGAGTTTATACTAAGAATAGAATAATAGCTTAGTAAGAATAGAAAAATAAATCCCCTTCGCAGGATTCAGGCTCGAGAATCTCTGGAAGGAAGAAAAAGTAGCCTTCTTTTCTTAGCCATAAGCCTTCAATCTGCTCCAGCATGGAAGAAACATCATTCTCTTTCCCGGAAATCCTGCATAGCAGGCTCATTCCCCTGTATTCCTTTATGTCCTGCTCTAATTCTTCTGCTTCCTCTTTAAGCATGCTTACATCTTCTTCAGGGTATTCATGTGCCAATTCAACACTTGAATCAAGAAGCTCAATATATAACAGGCACTCCTCACTTTCTTCTCTTGTTTCGTATAAAATTTTTTGAGTCAGCTGAAGCCCTGAGAACACCGCCTCGCCAGAGAATACTGCTCTTGCACTATTGCACTCCCTTGCCTGCTGAGCCAGGCATGCCAGGCTATCTCTACATTCAGTTATTTTCTTAGGTTCAGCCGTTGGCTCTTCTGTGTTAAGCTCTTGGGGCTTTTCGTGCTCCTCTGTGTTGTCAACCCTAACCTGTCCAGGAGAAGCTGGAGGCTCAGAAGCAGCATCTGAAAACTCTGGCTCAGGAGAGAAAAAAACAAAAAAGACTAAAGCAATCCCAAGAGCTGCAACAGCAATAACAGCTATCAGAATCTCTCTTTTGCCTAGAAAGCAGCTTTTCCTCTTAGGCTTAATATTGAGGCTTTGCTTTCTTGCATTGGGCCTTTTAGGCACTTTAACTCTTAGCATAGCCTCATTTATTTCTGCAGGGCTCCAACCCTTGTTACCTAGCGCTTTTCTGATTACCTGCTCATTAGCACCCTCGCTAAGCCTCTTTTTAATGAAGTCTTCAAGCTGTGGATTGCTCATTTTATTGCTATACTAAGCATTTACTCTATAATCTTTTTTATTACTTTTTTACAACTGTAAAGTCCAAAAAAAGAAAAACCCAGTTTAATTAAGGTATGCGCTAAGCACATATTGAGAAACCATTCTGTGTGTATTGAAAAAAGACGCATTGAACGCAATGCAGTTTCTCATAATCTTGATAAAATCATCTCTCTTATTGTAATACATAGGCATAATTACTTTCTCCAGCTTGTAGTACATATCCTTCAGCTCGTCGCTGTCGCTCTGCTCTGGATTCAGGTCTCCAATAGCCCATCCGGTAAAGCCCTCAATATGCCCTTCAATCCACCACCCGTCAAGTGTGGAAAATGATGGAACACCATTGTGGCAGGCCTTCATTCCACTTGTTCCAGAAGCCTCGAGAGGTCTCCTGGGGGTATTCAGCCAGACATCAACCCCGGGAATTATCTTCTTGGCAAGCTCAATGTCATAATCCTCCAGAAACACCAGCTTTATCTTGTCAGAGAGATGGCTTTTTATCTCGAATATCTTCCTTATGGCTTCCTTTCCCTGTGTGTCCCTTATATGCGCTTTCCCGGCAAAAACCAGCTGGATTCTGCCGACCTGCTCAGCTATCC
>DSBS01000006.1 GCA_011045925.1 Candidatus Woesearchaeota archaeon
AAAGCGCAAGTTTGGTGCTAGCGTGAGCTCTCTTTCAGCCCGAACAATGCGGGCTGAAATATATTGTAGGGCTATCGCCCACAATATTATTTATTTTTTATTTGGACTTTTTGAACAGAGCCATAATAAGAAAAACCTTTATAAACTGAACGATTCTCTCCCATAACCGAGTTTAAAGGTTCTGGCATATTGAGGTGCAGAATAAATGGCTACAGTTTATGATGTTGAACCGGAAAGGCTGATAAAAGCCATCGCGGAAGAATTGAAGAAGTGCGAGAATGTAAAGCCGCCTGAATGGGCTGGCTTTGTAAAGACAGGTCATTTCAAGCAAAGGCCTCCTGAATCACCAGACTGGTGGCACATAAGGGCAGCTGCTGTCCTTAGAAAGATTTACCTTCTTGGTCCTATCGGGGTTTCAAAGCTCAGAATAAAGTTTGGCGGAAAAAAGAACAGGGGCGCTAAGCCAGAAAGGACTTATAAGGCTGCAGGCAGCCACCTTAGGCTTATTCTCCAACAGCTTGATAAAGAAGGGCTAATTAAGAACGCCGAGGGAAAAAGCCATAAGGGCAGAATCACAACACCAAAAGGCCAGTCTCTGCTAAACAAGCTTTCTTCAGCAATTGCAAAAGAAAAGCCTGTAAAGAAAGAGAAGAAGCCAAGGCCTGAGAAAAAAGAGCCTGCCGAAAAGAAAGCTCCTGGAAAAGAAGCAAAACAAAAGCAGAAGCCACAGAAACAGCCTGCTGAAAAGAAAGAGCAGAAAAAAGAAGGAAAAGAAAAGAAAGCCAAAGCCAAGCCGAAGAAAGCAAAGGCTAAGGCAAAAAAGTAAGGTACTGGTGAAAAATGGCAAAAAACAAGCATCTTTCAAAAAAAAAGAAGATGGCAAAAAGAGGCACCTGGGCAAAATGGGCTCCTTTCTGGCTTATTCCAAAGATTTTCGGGAAAGGCAGGAGAGTTCATCCAGTAAGGATCTCTCATGCCAAGAGAAACTGGAAAAGAAGCAAGCTTAAGATATAATGATTAATTTAAGGTGAAAAGATGGCAGAAAAAACCGCTGAAAAAAACGAGAAAGAAAAGGTTTTCATTATTCCAATCTGGAAAAAGGTAATTAAAGTTCCAAAATACAAAAGGGCAAAAAAAGCGATAAGCATTATAAAGGAATTTGCCGCAAGGCATATGAAAACTGATGAAGTCAAGGTAGGCAAGCACCTTAACCTAAAGCTCTGGGAGAATGGGATTAAAAGCCCGCCGCATAAAGTTAAGGTAAGGGTTACAAAGAAAGACAATATTGCAACAGTTGAGCTGTTTGATGCGCCTGCTGACAAAAAAGAAGAGAAGAAAAAGGCAAAGAAAGAGGCAAAAGAAACAAAAGAGAAGGAAAAGCAGGCTCAGGAAAAGAAGGAAGAGAAAGAGGCGAAGGCTGAAGCCAAGGCTTCTAAGACTGAGCCCGGCAATAAAAAAGAGCCTGCCCAAAAGCCAGAAAAGAAAGAAGAAAAGCCAAAACAAGAAACTAAAGCTGAGAAGCCAAAGAAAGAAGAAAAAAAGGCAGAGCCTGCCAAGAAAGAGCTAAAGAAAGAACAGGAAAAAGATAACAAAAGCCCTAAAAAATAAATCTGCTTTGGTTTTATTTCTATTTTATTTTTTCTATGTTTTAGATTGTTTTCATTAATCATCCTTAAAAATAGATAAATAAAGCTTATATATCAGAAAATAATTGAGGCCTTAAACTCATTTCAGGGAGACTATTATGATTTCAATAATTATCCCAACACTTAACGAGGAAAAATACCTGCCTAAGCTTTTAGAGTGCATTAAAAAACAGACTTTCAGGGATTTTGAGGTAATCGTTGCTGACAACCATTCAAAAGACAAAACTCGCCAGATTGCTCAAGAATACGGATGCAAAGTTGTGGATGGAGGGCTTCCTGGTGCTGGAAGAAACAACGGAGCTAAGGCTGCTAAAGGAGACTACTTTATATTCTTTGATGCTGATGTGGCTTTTGACCCAAAGTTTATAGAGAAATCCTTTAATGAGTTTCAGAAGCGGTATCTTGAGATAACAACTTGCTTATTCGTGCCTGATTCTAAGGAATATACTAAGTGGTTTGAACTTTACAACGCATATGCTAAGACTGTCCAATATATTAGACCCAGCTGTAGTGGGGCGTTTATGCTAATGACCAGAAGAATCTTTGAAAGGGTTCAGGGATTTGATGAGGAACTAAAAATTGCTGAAGACCAGAATTTTGTGAAGAAAGCTCATCAGATAAGCAAATTCAGGATTTTGGAAAGCGTTAAAATAACCATGTCTGTAAGGCGGTTTGAAAAAGAGAACATTATCAAGTATGTTTCAAGAGCCATTCGCTCAGAGATGCACAGAAGCCTGGTTGGCGAGATAAAAGACGACACCTTCAAGTATGAATTTGGCAACTATAAGCAGGAAGAGCAGGATTTCAAGAAACAGAAAACAAAGCTAAACGAGCTTATCAAAAAGTTCAAGAAAAACAAAAAAAGAAAGGGAGAAGATAAATGAGCCTTTCAAGTGATTATTTTAAAGTGACTCTAAAATTTTTTAATCAGAAAGCACTTGGCAGATGCTATGCCAAGCTTATTAAGAAGATATGAAATGCATGAAGCGCCGAACAGCTTCTTTATCTTTGCCGGGCTGGGGCTGATAATTTCTTTCATTTTGACTGTAACAGATAAGATAGACAAAACCTGGGGAACCGCTTTCTTTATTGCCTTTCTAGTAATGCTCGTATCTACCTTAATGGCAATTGCGCCAAAAGAATAGATTAGCAGACCAGCAAAGAATTGTATATCCTACTAGAGGCTCTGTTCAAAAAGTCCAAATAAAAAACAAATAATATTGTGGGCGATAGCCCTACAATATATTTCAGCCCGCATTGTT
>DSBS01000033.1 GCA_011045925.1 Candidatus Woesearchaeota archaeon
GATATATAAGAGATGGTGGTGTTGCAATTGAGGCTTGTTTTCCTTATCAGGCAAAAGAGATATCCTGCTCTGAAAAGTGTGTTAATTGGATGCAAGATGCCTGGCGATTCGTATCATACACTTACCAGTCCGGATCGCCTGAAAAGATAATCAGTCTTATCCAAGAAAAAGGACCGCTGGTAACCTCAATGGATGTTTATAGAGACTTCTATTACTATAAGTCTGGGATTTATAATGTTACAAGCACAGATTTTCTTGGCAGGCACGCAGTATTAATAGTAGGCTATAATTATGATAATGATAGCAATCTTTACTGGATTGTGAAAAACTCTTGGGGAACTGGTTGGGGAGAGAAGGGATTCTTTAATATATACGCAGGAGTTTCGGGGATAGGTAGAGCGATATATCATCTTGAAATTCCTTTTGCTCCTTATGACGAATTAAGAGTTTGCGAAGACCTTGACAATGATGGCTATTGCAACTGGGGTCTTGGAGAAAAGCCAGCATCCTGCCCAAGCTTTTGCAAAGATCTAATGGATTGTGATGACTCAAACCCGCAGTTAGCTTTGAAGTGCTGATTTACGCTCTTAATTTTTTCCTTTACCTGGCAACTCTCTTATAAACAGCAACCAGCCACTCATGCCTTGTGCACTCAGCATAATCGCACACATCCACAGAAACCTTCTTCCTTCCGATGCTCGTAAACACAACATCAATGTAGCTGCTGTTTGTCTCTATCTTCTTCATGAAAGGTATTCTCCAGGTGTAAGTAAGCTCGTCCCGGTCAAGGTCTGTTGCATTAACGCTAAGCCTCAAAGGCTTAAGAACCTCCACAACAGCCCTGTCTTCAGGAGAGAAGTTAAGAATCACAGGCGCCCTGTTAACATTAATAACCTCAATCGAGAATTCATAAGTTGATTTCAGCTTCCCATCACTCGCAGTAAGCAGGACTGGAATAATTGTGTTTTCCTCTATGCTGGATACATTAAAGTCCGGCTTGAATAAAATAGTGTTGTTCCTTACACGCACAGGATAGCCGGCTGAATCAGTTATATGAAGCCCGACAGGGTCATTGTTAGGGTCAATTATCCTAAGCTCATATCTCAGCAAGTCTCCTTCACGCACTCTTAAATCTCTTATATTAAGGACCTCAGGAGGCAGGTTCGTCTTATTAATGAATAGTTCCTGGTATAGGTAGTCGCTGCTAATCCCGTCAGTGTAAAAAACCTTTACAGTATATTTGCCAGCATCGCTAACCTTAGTCTGGTACCAGCTGTCCCAAGGCCAGCTTTTCACAGAGTAAAACACAAAATCACCGTCTGGGTCGGTAATCTCAGGCTTAATCTCAACCACATCGAGCTCACTTACAACAATAGGCTTAGGTTCAACAGCCACAGGCGCCCTGTTTCTCCCAAAAACAACAATTCTAATGTTTTCTTCAGCTTTCATTCCATTGCTCTCTGCAACAGCCCTCATGTTGATAACACGCCAGCAGGGCAGCTTAATTCCAACTGCCTGTGCAACTCTTGCAATCCAGCTCTTATCAACAAAATCAAAGCCTGGCGTGAAATGAAAGTAGCCATTCTTAAGCTTTGCATCCTCAGGCATCCCCCACATCTCGAGCTTTACATCCTTTCCTTCTGGGTGCCAGTATTCAAAAGGAAAAATCAGGGTTTCATTCTCAAAAACATAGAATAAACCAGCAACATTAATCACGGGGGGGACACGCTCATCAGAAGTAATCTCATCTTCAATATAAGCCTCATCGCCAGATTCATCTATCTCGTCAACTTCCTTTTCGTCAATCTTTTCAGTCTCGTTAATTATTTCCTCTTCTTTTTCGGCTTTTTCAACAATTACAAGTACTTTCCTGTTGATTTTGCTCTCATTTGCCGTCATAACAACATCTACTAAGTACCTGCCAGCATCTCCCTTCTCGGTTTTCCAGTAGCCATCTTCATTAAAGGGCTCACTAAACCTGATAGAATCATAATCAATAAAGCCTTCTATAAGCGATATCTCGTCACCCTCAGCAGCAGTTATTGTAAAGATAACCTCCTGCTCAGGCTCTTCCATTGAGATTGTGTCAATCTCCCTGATAAACCGATCAATAATAGACTCATTCACAAAGATATTCCCCTGTGTACATGAAGAAATAAATAGCACAAATATGCATAAAATCAGGATTTGGAGCAGAGCCTTCATGTTGTCATCATTATGAAATGAGAACTCTTATTTAAAATTTGCCATTTCAGGCTCAGCCAACATTAATAATAACATTAGTTCCGGAGAAGGTAACTCTTGAGGTGCCGCCAGAGTCTTTTAATTCCCCACCTCTTAGCCTGATGTTTCCATCTACATCTATATCTTCTTGCGGGCTTGCAACTCCAATCCCAATCCTTGAATTGGAATTGTCCCATACTAGGTCAGCATTGGTATTAATAGCACTTGAGCCTGCACCAAACAAGATTCTTCCAGAAGTAAAGCTTGTAGCTCCAGTGCCTCCGCTTTCTACTGCCAAAGTTCCAGTCACATGCGATTCTAAGTTAATATCCCCTGCTGTAATCTCCTGTCCATCTATGGAGAGATAATTATTTCCTGCAAGTGAAACTTCGCTATGAAGCTGTGCTGTTGTAGCCAGTGTTCCTGATGTTGGGAGTGTAACATCTGTAGCTCCTGTTGTTGTTAATGTTAAAGCATGCGCCCCGCTCCTTGTAAGTGTTGCTGAGCCTCTTGTGAGTGTGAAAGTGTTTGTCCCGGTTGACACTGTCAGTCCGTTGTATGTTTTTCCTGTTAGTGTTGCTGGTATGTCAGCATCTACTAATGC
>DSBS01000020.1 GCA_011045925.1 Candidatus Woesearchaeota archaeon
CAATAAATGCAACAGCCTTTGCAATTTCTGCGCAGATTCCTTAAAAGTTAGGGCACATAAAGAGCTGGAGCCAGCTGAGATAATCTCAGCAATTGAAAAAGAAAAGAGAGACGGAACTAAAAGGCTGCTGATTACTGGCGGAGAGCCAACAATATCGCCACATCTTATCGCTGCTTTGAAAAGAGGCAGGGAATTAGGCTTTGAAACAATAAACATTACAACAAATGCAAGAAGGCTTGGAGATAAAGAGTACTTTGATAAGGTTAACGGATACATTGATGTTTATATCGTATCCTTCTTCTCTGCAAATCCGCTTGTCTTTGACAAGATTTCAGGAGTTAAAGGCGCATTTGCTGAGGCAAGCAGGGCTCTACTTAACATTGCAAAAAGCGAGGGGAAGACTCTCTGCATAAACTGTGTGCTGTCCAGGTTAAACTATAGGGAAATGGAAAGCATTCTTGCTTACCTTTATTCATTAAACGCAAAATCTGTTCAGTTCAGCTTCGCCAACATCGTAGGCTTCTTCAGAGAGAATTTTGAAGAGCTTTTTGCAGATTACCATGAGATAATTCCTTATGCTGTTTCTGCAGTAAAATTAGCGAATTATCTTGGCTATAAGGGATTAAATTTTGAGAATTTTCCTATTTGCACCTTTTCAGGGCACATTCCGCTAAAAGAGATTATGCCTATGATTTCTGACTTGCATCATCCTGAGGGTAACAAAGAATATTACTCAAGCGGCAAGGTGCACACCAAAAAGTGTGAGGGATGCTTCTTTCTAAACAGGTGTGAAGGGATTTATGAGGAGTACTACAGGCGAAAAGGAGACAACGCGCTTAGAACAATAAAAGAAGAAGACTTAGAGGGCCAAAAAGAGGAATCTGAATCCGAGAAAGATTAAGAAATGAATGAATAAGAAAACAAATAAGCATTAAGCTGAACCTGAATCGTCAGTTTCAGGCCCTTCAGGTGGATTCTGCTGGGCCTGAGCCTGGTTTTCTGCATCATTTGGCTTTTTTGCCAGAGGCCTGCTCTTTTTGCTTGAATTTTTTTCTGGCAGCAACTCAACATCCCCGCCAGCAGCCTTAATCTTGGCAACTGCCTTTTCTGTTGCTGAAGCAACCTTAACCTTAAAGGCTGCAGTAACTATGCCTTTTCCAAGGAGCTTCTGGTAGCCTTTTTCTGATAAGTCAACAGTAATGCTTTGGCCTTTCTTCAATTCACTGCCTGAAGAAAGCGCGAGAGCCTCAAGCTGGAAGACATTTATCGCTTTGTACTTGTTCTGCTTTGGAGGCCTGAATTTTCTGCCCGAAAAGTACTTCTTGTCCTTCCAGATGCTTGGCTTTCTCTGGTCTGCCTTCTTACCTGTGCCTGCCATGCCTCTGCCTCCTCTATGGCCTGCCCTGCGGGCATGCCTGTGGCCTGAGCCGCTCCACCTGTTTCCCCTCTGCCTTACAGCCTTTTTCTTTTTATTAACAACCATCTGAAACACCTTAACAATCATCAAATCATCTTTAAGATTAAGTCATTCATCTTCTCCTTTCTGTAGCCAAGAACTCCTCCGTTGCTAAATGGAACCTTAATTCCTTTTCTCTCAAAACCGCCTTTAGGGGGAGCAAGAAAGAAAACAGAGCTCTTGCTGCCTGAGCCAGCCTTTCTGTCTTTTCTCTTTTCTGACAGAAGCTTAAAAGTTTCATCGCTGATTTCGCCGTATGTCGCATAGTCTTTTACCCTTTCAAGCATTCCCATAAGGGAAGGGCTTTTATCAAAAACAGAACAAACCATCTTCTTCCTAAGGCTAAGCCTGTCAAGGGCATCTTTTATTCTTATGTCAGTTCCTATCCTCGACCTGATTAAAACAACTGCTACCTTTTCCATTTTATTCAGCCTTCAGTTCTAGCTCTTCCGGCTCTGCCTTCTTCTTTGGGATAGAGCCATCAATTATTCCAAGTGAGCTTAAATAGCTTTCATCATTAATTTTAATTGCAGATAACTGGTAAAGCGATTTTTCCACAGCTTTTACAAGATTAAACTTGTTTCTTGCCAAGCCTTCTGCATTTACCCAGATGTCTTTAATGCCTGCTTTCTCCAGGACTTTCTTTACCTCTTTCTCAGCAACAATGCCGTTTCCCTTAGGTGCTGGCAGAAGAGTAACCTCTACTGAACTGCTCTTGCCAAAAACCCTGAAAGGAATAGAGTGAGGCTCCTTACAGCCGCATTCCCAGGAGCCACAGCCTCTTTTGATTTTAATAACATTAAGCTTAGCCTGTTTTGTTGCCTTTTCCCTTGCTGGAACAGTATCCTTTGACTTTCCAAAGCCAATCCCAACGTGCCCGTCATTGTCACCAACAACTGCAACAGTAGCAAACCTTGGCTTGTTTCCCTCAGCAGTCTTTTTCTGAGTCTGCTTGAAAACCCTTCTTTTTCCACCGCCGAACTTTCCTTTAGCCTGCCCGGTAAGCAGCAATTCTGAATCCAAATCTGGAAGCAGCATTTCCACAATCTCAGGCTCAAGTATCCTTAGGCCTTTAGAAAGTATATCATCGATATCTGTAATCTCTCTATTCTTAACTTTTTTGCCAAGGGCTGTTACGGGAGCCCATTCATCAAAAGAAGGGCGCCTATCTCTTTGCTTTATTTTTTCCGGTTTTTTCTCAGCTTCCACATCTTCAGCAAATTCCTCAAGAACTTCCTTGGGCAAAG
>DSBS01000098.1 GCA_011045925.1 Candidatus Woesearchaeota archaeon
CCACAGAAGAGAGATTGTGGAATCTGTGTTTTCTGCAATAAAGCGCAAGTTTGGTGCTAGCGTGAGCTCTCTTTCAGCCCGAACAATGCGGGCTGAAATATATTGTAGGGCTATCGCCCACAACATTATTTGTTTTTTATTTGGACTTTTTGAACAGAGCCGAATATTGCAAAACTTTTATAAAAAACAGCAGATTTCGCTGAAAGTATGCGGTAGTAGTTTAGCCTGGTAGAATGTTACCCTGCCACGGTAGCGACCCGGGTTCGAATCCCGGCTGCCGCAGTTTTTTTCTTTTTTTGGGCGTCAATTAGGCATCCCAACAGGTATTATATAAATAGGCTCATTGTTTTCTGGCAGTGAAAGCACTCTCTTTACCTGGTTGTCATTAAATGCACCTACGGGAACAGAGCCAAGCCCGAGCGAAACTGCCTGCAGGTGTATGTTCTGGGCTGCATGGCCCGCCTCAATATGAACATAACGCTCGCCCCTTGCCCGGCCGTAACCTGAGGTTGTCCTTTCGTAAACTGCGGATATAACTATGGCCGCAGGTGCCTGGCTTATAAAATTCTGTCCTAATGCAGCAGAAGCCAAATCTGAGCGGTAATCTCCTGATTTAAGTGGCTCGAGCAGGTTTTCACTCGGATTGTACCTGTAAACGCCTTTGCTGTCAATGTAATAGAGCTCAAGAGGGTAGGTTGCGCCTGCTGAAGGGGCTGCCCTGTGACCTGTCGCCTCATCTGTTATGCCCTGAGCTGCCCATAGAAGCTGGGACACCTGTGCATAATCAAGCTCGTCTGGCCTAAAGACTCTCACCGACCTTCTTGCAACTATCGCTTCTTCAAGGGAAAGCTCTCCCTTTGTGCCTGGGCTTGGAAGAATAATTGGCTCTTCATCGTTGTTGATGTAGATGTCCTGTTCTGAGCGTGAAAGAGTATTGAGATATAGCACAACCAGCAAAACAACAATTATTCCAAAAAACACGCCTAAGCCTATCTTGATAATTTCAGGAGGGCTTTTTGAGGCCATAAATAAAGTAAGCCAGCCTGGTTAATAAAACTTGTTGATAGAGAAAGCTTTTTAAACAATTGCTAAAAAAGCTAAGTTAATGAAAAGAAGTATTCTGTTTGTATGCAATGGCAATGTATTCAGGAGCATGGCTGCTGAGCTTGCATTTAAGAAACACTTGGCTGAAAATAATATTAAGGGCTGGAAGGTAAGCTCTGCCGGAATCTTCGCACGCAAAGAGCCTATTGACCCTAAAACGATTGAAGTGCTGAAAAAGAAAGGAGTAAAAAGCATAAGGCACAAGCGGAAAAAGTTAACCAAGGAGATGCTGAAGCAGCATGACATTGTGGTTGCAATGGCTAAAGACCAGCTTGAGTACATAAAAAACAAGCTTAAGCATAAATATGTGCTGCTGTTCAATGAGCTGGCTATTGATAAAAAAACCTCTGTTTTAGATGTTGAGGATGAGGTAAAGGACCACGCTGATAACAGAAAAGCTGTAGAGAGAAAGATAGAAAGAACCATCAGGAATATTTTTAAGAGGACATACAGGGTTTTCAAGAATGCCTCTGAACGATTCTACCTCTTTGAGGATTTTGCCAACGGAAGAAAAACCCACAGGAATGGCTATCCGCTAATCAAGCTTTATGAAACAGAAAACACTTTTTCTTTTATGTCATTAGACATTCCTAAAAAATCTGATGGCCACATTTTAGTGGTGCCAAAAAAGAGGTATGTTGAGCTTTCAGAAGTTCCTTCAGTGGTATTAGACGAGCTTATGGTTTCTGTAAAAAAGATTGGCTCAGTAATCAGTGCAGGCAACGGAGGGTACAATATACTTTTGAACAACGGCATTGACGCAGGCCAGACTATCTTTCATGTTCATTTTCATATTGTTCCAAGAAAAAGCGATGATGGGATACAGATTGAGGTATGGAACAGGGAACACACGCCTGCCAAAGACTTTATCAGGCTGAACCAAAAGCTAAAGAGAAAAATATATTCTAGAAAATAAAGATATAATGCAAAGTTTATCCCTGCTTGGGGAAATTTCCCATATCTACTTTATCAAGCACTTCAATTATTCTCTTTTCTAAATCCTTTCCAGCAACTCTGAATTCTGGGGAAACGGAATTCTCTAACTTCTCAAAAAAAAGATCCAGCTCATTCTCCGTTTTGCATTCTGCAAGAGGTTTGCCCAGAAATGCCCTGAAGTATAGATCTTCTGGATCAATCGAGGACTCAAGCACCACCAGGTTAGGATTAGGAGAAACAGGATACTCCGTATGATAAACATTAAAAAGCTTGGCCTCAATGGTTATGCTCAGGAGAGAAGCATGGAAAAGCAATAAATCTCTTTCTTTTTATTTTTCTGTATCTTAATATATCCTATATGGTCTTGTATTTGAGTGCGGGCTATGACCTCTGTTTTTAGAAAAAATATTTAATCAGGCAAATGCTAACCTGCATATGATCTGGCTGGTTTTTGCATTCCTGACTGCTTTTTTTGCATCCCTGAAGGATGTTTTCAGCAAGAAAAGCCTGAAAAAGCAGATGAGTACTTAGTTGCAAGGGCTGTTACGGGAGCCCATTCATCAAAAGAAGGGCGCCTATCTCTTTGCTTTATTTTTTCCGGTTTTTTCTCAGCTTCCACATCTTCAGCAAATTCCTCAAGAACTTCCTTGGGCAAAG